>JAJECE010000008.1 GCA_022822185.1 Rhodothermales bacterium
AACGGAATGGGAACCGGGGATTTTCTGGATGCGGTGACCGCAGAACTGCCCCCCGAAGAAACCGGTGAAGATGATGGCGAAGTACGGATTGCGCTCATCGGACGACCGAATGTCGGTAAATCACAACTGACCAATACCCTGCTGCGCCAAGAGCGCTCCATCGTTACAGAGATCAGCGGAACCACCCGGGATGCGGTGGATGCGAAGTTGATCCACAATGATCAGGAAATAACTCTGGTGGATACCGCAGGGCTGCGGCGACGCACCAAGATTCACGAGAATGTCGAGTTCTATGCCACACTCCGTACCGAACGGGCGATCCGCCATTGTGATGTGGCAGTATTGATCCTGGATGCCACTGTTGGGCTGGAAGCTCAGGATATTCATGTTCTGAAAGAAGCAGAAGCGCTGAAGAAAGGACTTGTGATTGTCGTCAACAAATGGGACCTCGTCGAAAAAGAAACGAATACGGCCCGGGATACCGAGCGGGCAATCAAGGAACGCTTGCAAACATTGGATTATGTGCCAATCCTGTTTGTGTCTGCGCTCACGGGGAAGCGGGCGCACCGCGTTCTGGACATAGGTCTGGAGATCATGCAACGCGCAGCAACACATATCCCCACCTCTGAACTGAATCAGACCATGCAACAGGTGATCTATCGACACCACCCCCCCAGCTGGCGTGGCCGTCATGTACAGATCAAGTATATTTCCCAGGTCGGGGTGTCCCCGCCACTGTTTGCATTTTTTTGTAATCACCCGCAGGGGATCGGGACCGGATATGCCCGCTATCTGGAAAACCAACTGCGGGAAGCATACGGATTTGAAGGGGTTCCTGTGACCCTGGCGTTTCGGAGAAAGTCAAAAAAAGAGGACTAGTGGAACAATCACCGCCTGATGTGATATTCAGGCATGAATCGGCAACCAAAATCCTATGCCTGGAGTACCGAAAAACACCAAGACTGAAAACGAACGTAAGTTAAACTTCTGGGAGCGACTGTATCTGCCTGAGATTTTCAAAGGCCTGGCTTACAGCTTTCGGAAGATGGTAAAAGAACCGACGTATACGACCGAGTATCCAGATGAACTCTGGGAGCCGCCGGACTCCTACCGGGGACGGCCAGTGCTGGTAGAGGAAGAGGGAAAGCCGCGTTGCGTGTCCTGCAACCTTTGTGCAAAGGCCTGTCCGCCTATGGCCATCTCTATGCAGTCACGCGAAGTGGAGGACCCCAACAGCAGCAAGGAGCGTGAACCTGCATGGTTCGAGATTAATATGCTTCGCTGTATCTACTGCGGATTCTGTGAAGAGGTGTGCCCGGAGGAAGCCATCGTGATGTCCAAAGAATATGACCTTACCTTTCAGGGACGGGACGAAGCAATCTTCGGGATGGACCGCCTTCTGGTTCCCTCGGAACGACTCACTGAACGGCTTGATTATCTGGAAGAAGCCCGGAATCAGCAGGAGAATGCGGAACCCTGGCAGCACCGCAAGGACAATAATCTGCACAGCTTGAGGGATCGCCATATTGTGCGTGAGTTGTCGGAGACGCAAATGCCGGCACTCAAGAATACACACCTGCGTTCTGAAAAGCCGATTGCCGCTAAGAATACCTGGAAAGGTCGTTCTTCGTCAGACGATGTCTGACCCGAAGGCGGATCAGCAGCGCGGTGAACTGCTGAGTCAACTGTGCTACTTACTGGAGGAGATCGCCTCCCTGCGCAGTATTACTTCACGCCTGTACGAAGCACAGATCACCTATACAGAGCGCGGTCCGTCCGTTAAGGAGTGCTATGGTGCAATCATCATGCGGGATCGAAATGAAGTTCTTCCTGCTCTGGAACGATTGTCCAGAAGGAAATCCAGACGGGCAATGAAGGGAAAAGACTGGAATCGTATTCCCATGGAAGAGATTTTGGCAGAGATGGAAAAGGCGCGGCAAGCGGTCATTGACGCGGTAACCGGACTGAAGATCGAGGATTGGGCACAGGAAGTGGCGGACGGAATAGATGTATATCAATTCCTGCTGCGGGTTTCCCAGGATGATGCAGATACACTCCGGGAGATCGCACAGAAACTTTACCGATCCCACGCATAGCCGAAGATGGCCCGAGCCTACAGAAAATCGGCACTGGAACTCTATAAGGATCTGCGTCGGGATTTTATGGAAGGGCGGTACAAGCCGATCTATCTCCTGTACGGAGATGAGTCGTACCTGTCGGACCAGCTTCAGGAGATTCTGATTACGCGTGCATTGCCTCCCGAAGATCGGGACTTTAATCTGGATGTGGTTCACGGGGCGGATGTGAATATCCAGGCAGCATTGAATATGTGCCAAATGGCCCCCATGATGGCAGAGCGCCGCGTGGTTGTGATCCGGGGCTTTGAACAGCTGAAAGGAAATAAACTGTTTGCACGCGTGGCCAAACAGCCGAACCCCGCCGCCGTCGTTCTGCTGATTTGCAAGGCACGCCCCAAATTCAATGTGAACCCCTATCTGGCACTGAAGAAAAACCAAAAAGCGGTGCAGGTTGTAGAGTTCGCTCCGCTGTGGAGGAATCAGGCCGCAGGCTTTGTGCGGGACTATGCCAAGACCCGCGGCTATGATCTGGAAGGCGGAGTGCAGAATCTGCTGGTGGAATTCCTGGGCACAGGCATGGCATTACTCGCCCGGGAAATTGAAAAACTGATCACCTATGTCGGAGACCGGGATCCGAAAGTGATTACAAGACAGGATGCATTGCAGGCCAGCGGCCAGACCCGCGAAATCAATGTCTTTGAACTCCAGGATGCCATTATCCAGCGCAGAGCCGTGGATGCACACAGGATTACCGAACAACTGCTCCTTGGCGCTTCTTCCAGACAGGGAGAAGCGCTGCGAATTGTGGCCGTGCTGAGCAGTTACTTTGTCAAGCTTTTGAGATTGCATGATTCTCTGCGAGATAATTTGCGACCGGCTGATCTTGCGAAACGGATCGGTGTCGCACCCAACATGATGCGCCGGTATCACGAAGCAGCCAGAAATTGGCCATTTACAGAGGTTCAGCGGGCGCTGCAACTGCTCCTGAGCACGGACAGCGAGATCAAGGGGCTCTCCAAACGCAGCCCCCGTTTAGTCATGACACTTTTCATCACACGGCTGCTAGCAGAACCTTTGCGGCCTCATGCGCGTTGAGGCATTTGTGAAGATTGTGTGAACATTCTGCGGATCGCTCTAGTATTCACACAAAAGAACTGGAAACCTTTGGGTTCCTCTTTCATTATGCATGTATGCAAGCTTGCACTTCGCTGACTTATTAACGCCTGATCGTATGCTATACCGCTACTCCCGTACATCATGTTGAATCGAGCATCCTGGATGGACGAGTTCCTGTGTGAGTATGTGGATGACACAATGGATTACTCGGTCCGCGCCGCATTTGAGGAGTGTCTGGAGTATGACTCCAGGCTTGCACGGAAAGTCAAACACCTGCGTGGTACCCGACGATTACTGAGTGAGCATAGTTTTCGGGCACCGAAAGGCTTGCGGAGGCGAGTTCGCATCCGTTTGTCAAAGTGCCTTCCATTTGCGACCCCGGTGCGTCGGCCGCATGCCAGCATTCTGGTCGGAACTGCAGCGGCAATTGCATTAGCTGCAGCACTGGTCGCAGGAACTTCTCGGTACACCCCCGCCCCCGTATCCAAAATTCAAGATGCAGCCAATCCGATTGTAGAGACTCCGATCAGGGACCTTAGCCACATTGAACGTGTTAACGGCGGATCATCAACAGACATCTTTTGGGCTAGGGGCTCTTAGCTCAGTGGTTTAGAGCGCTCGCCTCACACGCGAGAGGTCACAGGTTCGAATCCCGTAGGGCCCACCAACGAATCAAGACTTATTCAATTGTTCATGTTCAGATATCTTCCCTTCTGTCTGGCTACCTTTCTGTCAGTATTCCCCGTACAGGTAAATTCCGCCGGTCCGGCGGATCGGTTTGGCAGGGCAATTACCGCCGGAGACGGCTATCTATTTATTGCTGAGTCAGGGGGATTTAAGGATCCAGGGACCGTTCATTTTTATGTACAGGGAGACGGTCAGGCCTGGATGCACAGGGGTTCACTGCGTGGCCCGGATCCCCGCCTGGGGGATGGATTCGGGTCTGTCATTGCGTACGGGGATGGAGTCCTGGCCGTTTCAAGTCCGTCTGCAGTATTCCTGTTTGAACATGATTCAGAAGCAAACCGTTTTGTGCTGACCGATCAGGTGAAGTCGAAGAACAGCAGCACATTTGGAAGTGCGCTGGCAGTAGATAACGGATGGCTTGCCGTCGGCTCCTCAAAGGCCAATGGGTCTACCGGCCATGTCCACATCTTTCAGAAGAACCCGGAAGGCGCATGGGTCCGAAGGGCAATCCTCAAAGAACCTGGAGAATCTGCGGGCTCTATGTATGGAATTGCACTCTCAATGGATCAGGGACGCCTCCTGGTCGGCTCCCCCGGGCTTTGTACAGCATATCTGTATGAATATCCAGCCGGCGAGTGGGAAATATCTGCAACATTGCCCTGCGGAGAACTGACCAGAGAGTCGATGTATGGGCGGTCCCTGGATCTAAAAGGAGAGCGTATTGTGATTGGAGCATCCCGGCACAATTCGGGGAAAGGTGCAGCCGTAGTCTGGCATCAGCAAGATGCAGGATGGACAAACGTAAAAATACTCCTTCCAGAGGAGGATCCGCCTGGGGCCTTCTTTGGCGAACAAGTTGAAATCCAGGATCCTGAACATGTCATTGTTGGACTTTCCGTGTTTGGGCATTCTGGATGGGAGAGTCGCTCAGAAGAAAATTTGCGGGTCTATACCGTGGAAGGCGACGGGGATCTCGAAGCTACATACACCACGGTTCCAGGAATTATTTTGTCGACCGGTTCCATGGTCGCTACCGATGGCGAGATCATGGTGGTTGGATCCCCGAATGCTGCGTATGGAGAAGGAAGTGCGAATCTTCTGGAACTGAATCAAAACTCCTGGGAGGCTACTCAGGAATTATTCTATGTCGGCGAACCGATGTCCCGCAAAGCGGACATACAATGCGAGGATGGAAGGGCTGAAGGGTTCGATTGTGGACTTTTAGATATGATTTCGTTTATTCCGAATGAGGAAATGAACATGAATCGCGGGGTTCGCCTGAGTGATGTGTGGGGGTGGACCGACCCCGAAACCGGAAAAGAATACGGCATCGTCGGCCATCTTGAAGGCACCGTTTTCCTTGACTTGAATAACCCGTCTCATCCAAAATATCTGGGAACACTGCCTCGTACGAAGGGAACACCCGGGAGTACATGGAGAGACATGAAAGTCTACAAGGATCATGCATTTATCGTCGCTGATGGTGCCCAGGAACATGGAATGCAGGTTTTTGATCTGAGGCAACTCCGCGGACTTGCAGAGATTCCGATTGAGTTTGAAGCAACGGCGCATTATGATCTGATCCACAGTGCACACAATATCGTCATTAATGAAGAGACGGGATTTGCATTTATTGTGGGAGCTTCCGGCGGGGGAGAAACCTGTGGAGGGGGACTCCATATGATGGACATCCGCAACCCGCAGTCTCCCGTGTTTGCAGGCTGCTTCGCCGACGAGACCACCGGGCGGCGCCAGACCGGATACAGCCATGATGCGCAGTGCGTGATTTATCATGGACCCGACAGCGAATACGCCGGCCGTGAAATTTGCTTCGGAGCAAATGAAACTGCCATCAGTATATCGGATGTGACCGATAAAGAAAATCCGATTGCAATCGGAACCGGCTCCTATCCCGATGCGGCATATGTACATCAGGGATGGCTCACCGAGGATCACGCTTATTTTTATCAGAATGATGAACTGGATGAACTCCAGGGCAAGGTGGATCGGACACGCACCTTGATCTGGGATGTCAGAAATCTGAGTGATCCCGTCATGATTCGTGAGTTCTATGGACCAACTTCTGCAACGGATCACAATCTGTATGTTCACGGCAACCTGATGTATCAGACCAATAATTCGAGCGGGCTGCGCATCATTGACATATCCTCACCAGAGGATCCGGTCGAGATTGGACATTTCGACACCACTCCATACGGAACAGATGAAGCGGGCTTTAATGGAACCTGGAGCAGTTATCCATACTTTGAGAGTGGAATTATTGTCGTGACCAGTCGCAGAGAGGGAGTGTTCATTCTGAAGAAGCAGCCCATCGATATTTAGGCACGATCTTTTGGCTTGGATCATTGTTAGGCTTATTTGTGTAAACCCTTTCCTCGTTCACTCCAACTGTAAAATCTGAGACACACTTACCAGAGTTTCAATACACATGTATGTCCCACGTCGCCAGCGAATGCTGGATCAGTATCTGAAGGAAATTGGTCAGATTGACCTTGTGACTCCCGCCGAAGAAGCGGAGTTGGCCCGACGGATTAAACAAGGTGACGAGGAAGCGCTCTTGAAGTTGACCCGTGCCAACCTCCGCTTTGTCGTTTCGGTTGCAAAAAAATTCCAGGGGCAGGGCCTCCACCTCACAGACTTGATCAATGAGGGCAATTATGGCCTCATTAAAGCCGCCAAGCGCTTTGATGAGACACGGGGATTTAAGTTTATTTCCTATGCCGTGTGGTGGATCCGCCAATCTATCCTGCAGGCACTGGCGGAGCAGGGGCGGGTTGTACGCCTTCCGCTGAATCAGATTGGCACAATCAGCAAGATTCGCAAGAGCAGCGCCCGGCTTTCGCAGCAGCATGAACGAGATCCGAATCTGGATGAACTGTCCGTTGATCTGCAGATTGACCTTAAAAAGGTGCGCAATGCAATGCAGCGGACGAGCAGGCACCTGTCCATGGATGCCCCCTTCAATGATGAGGATGAAAACAGCCTTCTGGACATTCTCCCCAATAACGAAGTGGCCCCCCCCGATGAATCGCTTCAGGGAGAATCTCTAAAAATTGATATTGAGGTCGCACTCAGCAGCCTTTGTCCCCGTGAGGCAGAAATCACGCGGCTCTTTTTTGGAGTCGGACGTGAGCATCCGCTCACACTGGAAGAAATTGGTGCCCGGTTTGACCTGACCAGAGAGCGAGTACGCCAGATCAAAGAAAAAGCGATCCGGAAACTCCGTCAGAAACACCGCCGGGAAGACCTGAAATTTCACGCAAGGTGAAGTTCCTCCCATTGAGCAGGTGCTCACCTGCAGGCCGAGTCTACACTGCGGAAGCCATTGGAGTGTAACAACCGGGATAAACCTTCGTACATACGGACTGCTGATTTGGCGAGAAACTCAATCCCGAAACAAAATGGTCGTACTTGAATCTATCTAATCTAGCATACCCATGCCCCTTCGACTTCTGTACCGCAGTTTCTGTGTGAGTCTTCTTACCACCTTATTTTTCGCTTCTGCCTCTCAAGCACAGCAAACCATCACCTTTGAAGAGGCCGTACGTATTGCGTTGGACCAAAATACACAACTCCGGCAGTCTGCCAATCAAGTGCGCCTGAATGAGATTGGGGTGCGGTCTGCACGCGCAGCATTTCTGCCGAACTTCAATTTAAACACAGGCGGGGGGAGCAACTGGGGATTATCCTTTGATACGAATGTGGGGGAACTCCGTACGACGAGGACAACCCGCTTCAACATGAGCGCACGTACGTCGGTAACCTTGTTTGACGGGTTCCAGAGTCAGGCAAACCTTCGAGAAAGCCGGCTGAATGTCACATCTGCCGATTTGGCCCTTGAGCGTCAGCGTCAACTGGTGGTCTTTCAGGTTGCGAGCCAATTCCTTGCCTATATCCAGGCTTCGGAGCAGATTACCGTACAGCAGGAAAATCTGGCGGCGGCCCGGCAGCTTCTTGCACAGATCGAAGAATTTGTACGGGTCGGTACGCGTCCGGTATCGGATCTGTATCAACAGCAGGCCGCCGTCGAGTCGGCCGAACTTGGAATCCTGCAGACAGAGCAACTGGTCCAGGTTTCGGAGGCGAATCTGATTCAGGTCATGCGACTGGATCCTCTGGGAGATTATGAATTTGTAATTCCGGACTTGTCGGATGAACTTCTTGCACCGGAAGAATATGATCTGGCCGACCTATATGCGCGTGCACAGCAGCAGCGCGGGGATCTGCGCTCACAGGAGGTTGCCGTAGATGCTGCCGAACAGGGACTGCGCATCGCCCGAAGCAGTATGATGCCACAACTGAGCCTGTCGGCCGGCACCGGCACAAGTTTCAACAGCGGAATCGAACGGATCAATTTTGGGGATCAACTGGAAAACAACCGGTCAGAATCCGTCTCACTTTCTGTGAATCTGCCCATCTTTAATCGCCTTCGGACGCGCTCTCAGGTTCAACGGGCCCGGGTTATCTATGAAAATGCAAGAATCAATGTCGAATCCACACAGCAGCAGATCGGAGTTGAGGTGCGTCAGGCGTATCTGGACTATGTTACTGCAAGAAAACAATATGAGGTAACCCAGAGGCAGTTGGTGTTCCGTCAGCAGGCACTGGAAGCAGCCCGTGAGCGCTATAACGTCGGAGCCGCAACACTGGTCGAACTGACGCAGGCACAATCTGATTTTGTACAGGCTTCACAGGATGCCGTGACCGCGCAGTACACCATTTTCGTACGCAAGCGCCTGATTCGTTACTATACCGGTGAACTGAATCCGAGTCTCCCCTTATTTGAATAGATTGATGGCAAAGAAAAAAAATCGTACACGTATGCTCCTGATCATCGTTGGGGTTGCGGTGATCCTGCTTGTGATCCTCGGCCTTGTAGGGCGCCGATTTAGTGGCCCCAGTGCAACGCGCGTGGAGGTGGTTACCGTGGAAATGCGAACCGTGACCCAGACGGTGACGGCTTCTGGTCGTGTCCAGCCGGAAGTGGAAATCACGATCAGTCCGGATGTCTCCGGTGAGATCGTCCAACTCCCCGTCGTGGAGGGACAGCAGGTTCAAAAAGGAGAACTGCTGGCGCGGATCAAGTCCGATTTTTATCAGGCGCAGGTGGAACAGGCCGAAGCGCAGCTCTCACAGGCCAAAGCAAATCTGGCGGAACGTGAAGCCAATCTTCTGCTGCAGGAACAGACGGTAAAGCGACAGCGGGAACTCTACGAGGCAGAGGTCATCCCTCTGGATCAGTATGAACAGAGTGATACCCAGTACAAAATTGCACAGGCCAATGTGGATGCGGCAAATTTCAATGTGGAAAGTGCGCAGGCACGCCTGAGAGAGTCCAGAGAACAACTCAGAAAAACTGCACTCTATGCGCCCATGTCCGGTACCGTGAGTCAGTTAGACATTGAACTAGGTGAGCGTGTGACGGGGAACGAGTTGCAGGCGGGAACCACAGTGATGAAAGTGGCCCGTCTTGACCAGATGGAACTGGAGGTGGAAGTCAGTGAAAACGATGTGGTGAATGTGGCCCTCGGAGATACCGCTTCCATTGAGGTGGATGCCTACCCTGACCGCATCTTCAAGGGGATCGTAACCGAGATTGCAAACTCCGCCCGACTCCAGGGGAGTACATTTCAGGAACAGGTCACAAATTTTCCTGTGAAGGTGCGAATCCTTGATCCCCATAATGCAGAGTCCAGAGACATGGGCATGGCCGACGCAGGACTCGTCGGTGAAACCCCGGCAACGGAAGATTATCCCAGTTTCCGCCCCGGCATGAGTGGTACAGTGGACATCTTTACCAATACTGTGGAAGAAGTTCTTTCGGTTCCGATTCAGGCCGTAACCGTTCGAGATTTCAATTCAATCCGGCGGGCACGCCGCCGAGGTCAGACCGCCGAATCAGACTCCACAGCCGGCGATCCGGAAAACGCAAAACCGGAGGTGGACGACGGCGAAGATCTTCAGCGGATGGTGTTTGCTGTTGGAGAGGATATGAAGGTCACCGCTACCATTGTGGAGACGGGAATTTCGGATGATCAGTTCATTGAGATCAAATCGGGATTGGAAGCGGGGGGCCGGGTCGTGAACGGCCCCTACAGTGCGGTCAGCCGTGAATTGGATGACGGGGACTTAGTTGAAGAACGCACCGACCGTCCATTCTAAGATGAATCACGGAGCGGGCAGTCAGCCGCTGATTCGGCTGCGGGATGTTAAGAAAATCTACCCGATGGGGACAGAGATTGTCCGTGCACTGGACGGAGTCAGCACAGATGTCTATCCCAATGAGTATGTGGCCGTCATGGGGCCGAGCGGTTCCGGCAAGTCCACCCTCATGAATATGATCGGCTGTCTGGATACCCCCACAGAGGGGAGCTACTACCTCCGAGGCCAGAATGTCGGCGAAATGGCGGATGATGAACTGGCGGAAATCCGTAATCGTGAGGTTGGCTTTGTATTCCAGACCTTCAATTTACTTCCCCGCGTGAACTGTCTCCAGAATGTAGAACTTCCGCTTATCTACAGCGGAAAAACCAGAGGACAGCGCAGGCAGATGGCCGAACGTGCACTGGATCAGGTTGGGTTGACGGACCGGGTGACGCATAAGCCGAATGAACTCTCCGGCGGGCAGCGGCAGCGCGTGGCGGTTGCGCGTGCTTTGGTAAATAATCCGGCGCTGGTTTTGGCTGACGAACCCACTGGAAACCTGGACACCAGGACGGGGCAGGAAATCATGCTGCTCTTTGAGACACTCTATCGCAGAGGCAATACACTCATGGTGGTGACGCATGAAGAAGAGGTGGCCCACCATGCGCGGCGCATTATCCGCTTACGGGATGGCCTGATTGAAAGCGATGTGCGTGTCGAAAAACCAATCCTGGCACATAAGGACATCGCATCGATCGCGGCCTGAAATTCAGATGTGCAGCAGGAGAGGGCGGCAATCCTTCCAAATGACTGCTTCATCATTTTCTTATGATGGAGCACAGTCGACCGCTTCCTCAATCTGTACAAATCGTACCGCGGCAAGAGTTCGCGGGATCCGGATGGCTTCAAAGGGGACTCCAGGAGCATAGGAGCGCCGGCAATCGGTGCCTGGTGTGAATAGACGATACGTGGCAACAACCGTGTCCCGGAGACTCTCCACTACTTCAAAGCGCAGGTCGTATCCCCCGGAGTTCACATCCACCGCCGCCAGCAGGACGGTTTCCAGTTCAAAGTCCACCGATTTAAAGGGACGCAGCGGTCGGAGTGAATCCGCATATGCGGACCAGGTGGCCTGCTCTAAAATCACATGTGTCGCCGTCGTGTCCAGAGATGCCTGCAGTCCGCGCCCCAGAGATGCATGCGGAATAATTTCCGCCAGATCTTCCTCGGTAAATTCAGGCACCTGCTGTGCATGCTCACAGCCTGTGAGCACCGTAAACAAAAAAATTAATCCGGAAAAGAAACCAAGTCTGCACATGGGAGTATCAGCGGGCTGTTAAAATAAACAAAACCATTCTTATGGCAATCAAAACTGTTGATGTAGACAAGCTGGTGAGTCAGACGGGGAACCTGTTTGAGACCGTTGCAATCCTGTCTAAGCGCTCGCGTCAGGTTTCGATCAAGATGAAATCGGAACTGGACACACGTCTGGCATACTTTGAAGGATTCGACCCGGAACTGGAAGATCCAAAGTTCCAGGAGGAGCAGACTCGTATATCCATTGAACATGAGGTGCAGCCAAAGCCTACGGAAGTTGCCATTGAGGAGATGTTTAATTCCGAAATCTACTTTCGGGATCCCACCTCAGAGGCTCTGGGCTAGCATCGCAAGACCGGCCTGTCTATGGATGGCCTGAATCAGGAAGGCACATCGGAGTATATTGTTGTCAGGGGTGCGCGTGTGCACAACCTGCGGAATGTGAGTGTGGATATTCCGCGGGATGCTCTGGTCGTGGTCACCGGACTTTCGGGTTCCGGGAAGAGTTCTCTGGCCTTTGATACGATCTATTCGGAGGGGCAGCGGCGCTATATGGAGAGTTTGAGCGCGTACGCCAGACAGTTCGTAGGAATGCCGGAGCGTCCCGATGTAGATCACATTGAGGGGCTCTCGCCGGTCATTTCGATTGACCAGAAAACCGTTTCCCGCAACCCGCGCTCTACGGTCGGCACCATTACCGAGGTGTATGATTTTTTGCGTCTGCTGTATGCACGCGCCGCGACTTCTTTTTCGGCTACATCCGGCAAACCCCTGATCCGGCAATCCACGGAGGAAATTATTGAGGCCATCCGGTCCTATCCAGTCGGTGCAAAGATTGAAATTCTTGCACCGTTGGTCAAGGATCGCAAGGGGCACTACCGCGAACTTTTTGAGCGGGTCTCCCGCCAGGGGTTCGTGAAGGTCCGGGTGGATGGTCGAGTCCGTGAGATCAAGTCGGGGATGCAGCTTGCCCGCTATAAAATGCATACCATTGAGGTGGTTGTGGATCGTCTGCAGATTGAAGAGGGGATGGAGGATCGGATCTCCGTATCCGTCAAAACGGCGCTGGGATTGGGGGATGGTGTCTTGATTATTGCAGAGCGAAGCAAGGAGGATCGTGTCTTCAGCCGCTACCTGTATGATCCTGATACTGGAAAGTCTTTCCAGGAAGCGGCCCCCAAGACCTTTTCATTCAATGTTCCCTCAAGTGCCTGTCCAGACTGTAATGGTCTGGGATCCCGTGAAACCTGGGATGAGTCCATGCTGGTCCCGGATCGTTCCCTGAGTATTGAGGACGGTGCAATTAAGTTTATGGATTCCTGGAGTCACTCTACGTTCTTTACGGGAACGGAGATGATCCTCAAAAAACACGGATTCAAGTTAACCACACCGGTCAAGGATATCAGCGAGGCAGCCTGGGAGCAGGTCATTCACGGGGTTTCCAGCGGCATTATTTCGGGGAGTGCCAGCCAGTTTGTGCTTGCCCGGGGTCTCTTTGTCGAAATGGATCTCCTGTACCGCTGGGCCAACCGAAAGGAGCAGGCCGAGCTGTCGCTGTACAAGACACTCCAAACCTGCCCTTCATGCAAAGGAGGTCGTTTATCCGCGGAGGCACTTTCATACAGGATCAGTGGCAAGACGATTTCTGATCTGGCACAAATGAATCTGATCCGGCTGCGTGAGTTTCTGGATACGGTCAACTTCAGTCGGCGGCAGGCACAGATTGCTGCGCCGATTATCAAGGAGGTCAGGGAGCGGCTGTCCTTTATGATTGATGTGGGGGTTGGGTATCTAACCTTGGACCGGTCTGCGGTGACCCTATCCGGCGGAGAAAGCCAGCGTATCCGGCTGGCGACCCAGATTGGTACGCAATTGACGGGAGTCCTGTATGTGCTGGATGAGCCCTCAATTGGACTGCATGCCAGAGATAATCGACGCCTGATCGCCTCTCTGCGACGGTTGCGGGATCTGGGGAATTCGGTCTTGGTCGTCGAACATGACCGTGACATGATTGAAGCGGCCGACCACCTGATTGACTTAGGCCCTGGTGCCGGCGAGCAGGGGGGCGAGGTCGTGTGCTCCGGCCCTCCGAACGCATTGCGGCAGGAAAACGGCCATGTAAAGGGGGTCACGCTCCCCTACCTCACGGGAGAGCGCTGTATTGAAATTCCCGCACAGCGCCGCAAACTTAACCGGAAGCGGATCATCCTTGAGGGGGCTACCGGAAATAATCTCAAGAATGTAACTCTCCGGCTTCCCATAGGAGCATTTATTTGCGTAACGGGGGTCAGCGGATCGGGAAAGAGTTCGTTGATCAACCAGACGCTCGTTCCTGCAACCGCCGCGCAGTTCAACGCGCGTACTGAAAAAAAAACTCTGCCCTACCAGAACCTGAGGGGATGGCATCATATTGATAAGGTGGTGAACATTAATCAGAAGCCCATTGGACGGACCCCGAGATCCAATCCATCCACCTATATTAACCTGTTTACGGCCATCCGGGAATTATTTGCCAGTTTACCGGTGGCGCAGGCGCGGGGATACAAGCCGGGACGATTTTCATTTAACGTGAGTGGTGGCAGGTGTGAGAGTTGTTCGGGAGCGGGGGTTGAACGTCTGGAGATGAATTTTCTCTCCGATGTCTATGTGGAGTGTGAGACCTGTCAAGGAAAGCGCTACAATCAGGACACTCTGGAAATCTTTTATAAGGGGAAGACGATTTCCGATGTTTTAAATATGCGTGTGACGGAGGCGGCCGCCTTTTTTGCCAATATCCCCAAGATCGCACGTAAGCTGGACACTCTTCTTTCGGTGGGACTTGGCTACATACGTTTGGGGCAGCCGTCGACGACGATTTCCGGCGGGGAGGCGCAGCGGGTAAAGCTGGCCAAAGAACTTTCGCGTATCGGACGCGGGAACACGCTCTATCTGTTTGACGAGCCGACGACGGGACTGCACTTTGAGGATATTCGCATGCTGCTGGATGTGTTACAGAAGTTGGTTGACCGGGGCAACACGGTTCTTGTCATTGAGCATAACCCGGATGTGATCAAGGTTGCAGATCATATTGTGGACATGGGCCCGGAGGGGGGAGAGGATGGGGGGCATATCCTCTTTGCCGGAACTCCCGAGGCGATGAGTCGTCAGGATACTTACACCGGGCATCTGCTTAAGGAAGTCTTTTCCAAGGAGCGTGCGCATTGATCCAGGATGCCGATTCGTGCGGTGCTCAGGAACGTGCGGCGAATATCAATCGGGTTGATCTGGTTTTAATTATAAGGCCTGTCTTCTTCCAGAGGGGATCAAGTATGACATTGACATGATTGCCATGCCGCGAATGCGCCAGACTGGGCTGGAATTTTCTGCGATCTAACATCGCAAAAATTGGATATCGAACATCTTGCAAAACTCTCCATCTTGAAGGTTTTTGTTGACCTGAGGGCATCCATGTACAGTTTGCCCCCTAGATTACTTAGTTTTGCAAGAACCCCTGCCGTTTCGAATAAACGATCACGATCTTTCATTGGATGAACAAGAATTCTGTATGCTTCGGAATCGGCATCGTTTTCCGGGTTCTGATCGGGCTTCTCCCCGTTAGTTGTGATTCCCAGGGACGGCAGGAGAGTGCCCCCTCCAGGATTCAGTCAATCACGCTGGATGCGCGGAATAAGCCCTCTCCCAGGATGCTGCCGGAGTTGCAAAGACTCGGTGCAACCCATGTAACCCTGATACAGTTCGGGTTTCAGCAAAGAATTGATTTCCCTGAAATCCGCATGAATCCCGATGCCCGGTGGTATAGCGAGAGCGATCAGGGGGCACGGGAAATGGCACGGAGTGCAGACAGTCTCGGAATGAAGATCATTCTGAAGCCGCATGTATGGCTGGGCCGGTACAGCGCAGAAGGGCAGTCCAGGAGCGAGATCGGTTACTCAGCAGAGGATCAGTGGCAGGCCTGGGAAGCAGACTATACGACGTTTCTGATGCACTACGCGCATCTAGCAGAGGAGATTGGGGCAGAGATTCTTGTAATCGGAACGGAACTTGCACGGAGCGCACATGAACGCCCGGAATACTGGCGAAGCCTCATTGAAGATATCCGCTCCGTATACCGGGGGCGTTTGACCTACGCAGCTAACTGGTGGGAGGAATACGAACAGATTGAGTTCTGGGATCGGTTGGATTACATTGGGGTTCAGGCATACTTTGAACTTACAGATCAGCCCAATCCAACCAATGAAATGCTGGCTGAGGGCTGGAAGCCACATATTGAGGTATTATCGGACCTCTCTATGCGCCTGGATCGCCCAATACTCTTCACCGAAATCGGCTACCGGAATGTTGACGATGCGGCAGCAAAGCCGTGGCGATGGCCATCACAGGACGAAATCGGCCGGGTCACGCCGAACAATACCCTTCAAACTCAATTATATGCTGTTTTCTTTCATGAGTTATGGGATGAGACCTGGTTCAGTGGGGCCATTCTCTGGAAATGGCACGGAGACCGTGAACAACACCGGAATTCACCGCTCGGCTTTACCCCGCAGGGGAAGCCTGCCGAAGAAATTATCCGCCAATGGTTTAACCGCCAGTAGGTGGGGGGCTATTTGTGCACTGTTCCTGCTGATCTGCCTTCTCGGATGTGATTCTTCGGATCAGGTCCCTGATCCGGCATCTGAACCAATACGCGGGGATGTTGTGAGCGTGGAGATTCTGAGGGCATATACCGCGCAGGAGATGAACGAATTGGCGGCAGAATTTGACATTCCATTTTCGTCGCGTTACGGCGCGGCAGTCTATATCATGGAATACATGACCGAGGACATAAATGGAGAACTCATTATCGCCTCCGGTGCCGTTGCTGTACCCCAGCCCGTTCTGGGGGCACTTTCAATGGTTTCGTATCAGCATGGAACGAGGGTCCGGCGTTTGGATGTGCCCTCAGGGGGTGCGATTGAACAGATTCTGATTGGGTTGCTCTTTTCTGCGGACGGGTATCTTTCGGTTATGCCGGATCTGCTTGGATTTGGGTCTTCGCCCGGCCTCCATCCTTATCTGATTGCTGACGTGTCCGCTTCCGCAATCATTGATCAGTTACTCGCAGTGGTACAGTGGTCCATGACCCAATCCTGGGACACATCCAGAAAAGTATACCTGGCCGGATATTCTTCAGGCGGCTATACCGCCATGGCAGCGCAGCGTACGCTGGAAGCGGACTATAGCGATGAGTTTTCTGTAGTCGCATCCGCTCCCATGGCAGGACCTTATGATTTGAGTGGAACAATGTTTGACTTTATGTCACGCGCAGAGGCACATCCACAGCCGTACTTTCTTCCCTACATTCTATTGAGCTATAACGAGGCATATGATTTATTTGACGAACCGTCGGATTTTCTGAGAAGCCCTTACGATATGACTCTGCCGCCGCTTTTCGATGGAACGCATAGTGGCGCAGATATTAATCATGCCATGCCATCCATTCCCACCCAGATTATCCGGCAGGATGTACTCCAGGCAATCGAAGAGGATTCCAGTCATCCGTATCGGCAGCGTTTACGCGAAAATGACCTAACGGACTGGCTCCCAAATTCCCCGACCCGGCTTTATCATTGTGCTGCTGACGAACTGGTTCCCATTGAAAATTCCGAGGTCGCATCGAAGAATTTTGGATCTATTGCGACACTGGTAGATCCAAGCCCCCAAAGTGGACACCTAGACTGTGCGCTCATTGCAATTGCAAGTGCGCGGGCGTGGTTCAATTCAATTGCAACAGCGGACGAGTAGTGAAAAGCAGTGAGTTGTACGATACCGTCTTAAGTGAGACAACCAGAACAGCAGACCCGGTGCGATCATGATAGCGGAGACTATGTCTATAGTTGATGCTTATATGGTGGGGTTCGATTCGGACAAACCCTGTTTCATTGAGCGACTCTCATTAGAGATTCTGTGAGAGTTACTGGAGCAGGAGTATACCGGAAGCAGTGATCAACTCATTGTTACCCTCCACGATAAGACGGTACACGTAAGATCCTACCGGGAGGGTACTGACCGGGATCAGGATCGAGTGGCGGGTGGCTACCGGCATGGTTTGAGAAGGCACCGCCATGACCTTGCGTCCAATCAGATCGTGCAGTTCAACTGTGACCGCTGCCTGTTCGGGAAGGTCGAAAACAACACTTACATCGCCGGATGAAGGGTTGGGATAATGTCCATGCAGAAAAAATGAGGGCAGGGTTTCGTCTGGCGCAGCCTGATCTGACGGCGCATGGACGGAGAGTTCAAACTCCATAGATCCCCGTAGCCCATTCGTGTCTTCGGCATGAAGGGTGTAGGTGGTGGTGTCCAAAATCTCCGTGGCGGTTCCATTCAGTGTACGTGTGGACGAATCAAAGACCAGCCCCGCCGGAAGGTCAGGAGAGAGGGAATAACTGAATACACCTGATCCGCCTCGGGCTGCAGGCAGCGGTGTCGCCGGGATAGAACTGTTCCGGGTAAATTGAAGGGGATCAATATAGGACTCAAATCCCAGTGATCCCCCGGTTGCTGCGAATCTGTAAATGTGACCATTACCGGCAAGCATATATACTTCTCCCTGGTGATCTATGCCGAACGAAAATGGAGACAGAAACGTGTCCAGTAGCAGTGTGGATTCAACGAGTTTCTCTCCGTCATAAAGCAGTCCCCAAAAGCGACCATCCACATAGTCCCCCAGAACGTACCAACCTGTGAGATCTGGAACGCCGGGCCCCTGATACACATAACCTCCGGTTACCGAGGCGGGGCCGTTTGAGTGATCGTATTCAAAAATGGGCAGGATCAGCCCGTTCTGGTTACAGTTGGTGCGCGGCCGATAACATTGAGTCCCCTCCATGATCGGCCATCCGTAGTTGCCTCCCTTTTCGATGATGTTCACTTCTTCCATCGCATTCTGCCCCACATCCGCCGCATAGATTACTCCAGTGTTGATGGGGTCAAAGCTGAACCTCCATGGATTCCGAAGCCCCCATGCAAAGATTTCGGGCCGGTTTGTCATTGAACCGGCGAAGGGGTTGTCAGATGGGATAGAATAGGGAATGGTGCTCACGTCAATTCTGGAGATGGTTCCCAGAAGTGACTCGGTATTCTGGCCGTGCCCGTACCGGTCTCCTGCCCCCCCGCCATCTCCTAGGGCAATATACAGATAACCTTCCGGCCCGAACACAATTTGTCCCCCGTTATGATTACTGGCTGGCTGGTTTACTTCCAGAATGATTATTTCGCTATCTGCATCCGCCTGTCTGGGATTATTCGCTATCGTATTAAACCGGGAAACGACGGTCCGCCTCGGGTTTGAAGCAGAGTAGTACACAAAAAACTGTCCATTCGTATCAAAATCTGGATGGAATGCCAATCCCAGGAGTCCTTCCTCGTTCCCGACCGAGCGAACACGGTTCTGGATATTCAAAAACTGGTGCCGGTCTGTGACATCCTGTCGGTTTTTGAAGGTCCAAATGATCCCCGGTTGCTCCACTACGAAGAGATCCTCTCCAACGTGCTGCAGGTCTACGGGGCGGCGGAAATCAAGATTGGTAAATGCATGCTCCAAGGTCACCTGGGGCTGACTCCATACAGCATGCGTAAAAATGCAGGACAAAAGAAGGATGTACGGTAGGATCTGTGTTCGCATAAAGCTATGTCTATCTAGTAGAGGTGTAAGGACTTGGCGGTTCGGACTCTTCAAATGCAATCCGGGGCAATTCGTTTCGGTGGTGGTGCAAGAGAATTTTCAGAGGAAATCCGGCGCGGGCGGGGAAGATGGTGTTGGTACAGATTTCTTATCGCTTTGCCTGGAAAACTCAGACATGCAGATCCGGGGGATCTGCTGGCATAAGTAATGCCGGATCATTAAATTGCTAGGGGGTGGACAGAAACTCGAATGATTCATATTATTGTTTAACGGCAATAAGGTGTTACTTGTCTGGAGTGCACAAAGTAGGTTGGCATGATCACGCACCCTCTCTCGGTCTTTTTGATTTTAGCAGCAGTCGTATGGGTTGCCGTCTTCCTGGAGATCCGATTTTCATTTTTCAAAGCACTGAGTGCCGCGCTGGTAGGGATCCTGCTGGCAATGATCCTGTCCAATGCAGGACTGATTCCGGCGCAGAGCAAAGCTTACGATGTACTTATTGATCCAGGTATCAGCCTGGGGATTGTACTCATTTTATTAAATATAAATCTCAGTACAATCCGCAATGCCGGCGGCTCCATGATGCTTGCATTCCTGCTTGGAACCGTTGGCACGGCTGCGGGCGCATTTATTTCTGCACTCATATTCGCCCCTCTCATTGGACCGGAAACATGGAAATTGGCCGGGCAGTTCATGGGTACCTACAATGGAGGAGGGGTGAATTTTGCAGCGCTGGGACGTGCATTTGATACCAATAGCGAACTGTTTTCAGCCGCCATTGCAGCGGATGTGCTGATCACCGCTTTTTGGATGGCTGCCTGTCTGACGGTTCCGCTATTCTTTGGCCGCAGGCAGTCAAGACAAAGATCCAGAGAGCGGGACAGTATGATTGAATCCCTCTACAAGAGTGCACCAATCCGGTTACAGGATACGGCATTTCTGGTGGTGATTGCACTTGGTGCCGTATGGCTTGCCAATCATTTGGAGACCATTGTTCCAGGTATTCCTGCGGTCTTGTGGCTGACCACCATCTCACTCGCAGCCGGACAGGTTCTCTATATCCGACAACTATCGGGGGCAGGTCTCTGGGGATATTATATATTACTCCTGTTTCTTGCGACAAATGGAGCGCAGTCCGTAGTGAAGAACATTATTGCGATCGGACCGGGGGTATTGTATTTTGCAGCCGGGACGGTCGTACTACACGGTGCCTGCATATTTGGAATCGGAACGTTGCTCCGACTGAATGCAACCACGCTTGCGATTGCATCCCAGGCAAATGTGGGTGGGCCTGCTTCTGCAATGGCACTTGCCACGGCCAGAGGAGCGGTTGACCGGGTACTGCCCGGGGTTGCGGTCGGACTACTTGGATATGCAATCGGGAATTATACGGGGTTTGCAATGGGGGCACTCGTTCGGGGAGTAATCGGCTATTGAGAGATATCGTTCATTCCAGAAAACGACCTCATTTTTTCTGGACATCCCAGATTGGGAATGGGGGATCAATTAGGGGAGCAAAAGGAATAAACTTAGCATGCAACCGAGGCGATTGTGACTGAAAAGAGCCGCAAAATTACCTGGTCGGCCTGGAATCAGGCCCGACAACTGATGTGGAGTTATCGAAGAACTCTGGTGATCGGTTTTATACTCATGGTCATCAATCGTTTGAGCGGATTTGTACTTCCAGGCACCAGCAAATGGCTGATTGATGAGGTCATTGGGAATAATCAGATGGATCTGCTTCTGCCTCTGGCTCTGGTGGCCGTCGGTGCCACGATCATTCAGGCAGGGACATCGTACCTGCTGTCAAATGTGATCGGCATTGCTGCCCAGAAAGCCATCATGGAGATGCGCCAGCGGATCCATGAGCATGTGATTCACTTACCTGCCCGGTTCTTTGAGAGGCATAAAAGCGGGGAGCTGATCTCGCGTGTGATGAGTGACGCGGAGGGGATCCGCAATCTGACGGGGACAGGAATCGTGATGCTGGTTGGCGGAGTCGTCACCGCAATCCTGGCATTGGTCATTTTATTTGTACTTTACTGGCAGTTAACCCTGATCATTTGCGTGATTCTGGCCACTTTTGGCGGCTTTATGGCCTATGCATTCCGAGCATTGCGGCCTATTTTCAGGGAGCGTCAAAAAGTCCGGTCTGAAGTTACGGGGACGCTCGGGGAGACCCTTGGCGGAATCTGGCTGGTCAAGGCCTATGGCGCAGAAAATCGGGAGCAGGGGAAGTTCAATGATGGAGTTGCCCAGTTATTCCGGCTGATCTCCAAAACGATTCGGGGTACCTCCGGAACGGTTGCCCTGGGAACAGTCCTCGTTGGGGGCATTGGTGCATTGATGATTATTCTGGGTGGCCAGGCGATTACCGAAGGCGTGCTGACACTAGGAGATTTTGTGATGTACCTGTTTGTTGTCGGAGTAATGGTCGCTCCAATCATCCAGATGGCGATGGTGGGTACACAGGTTTCGGAGGCGTTTGCAGGGCTGGACCGAATCCATGACCTGATGGCAGAGATTCGGGAAGATGAAGACGATGAGCAGAGAAAAGCAGTAAAAGAGATTTATGGAGATGTGGTTCTGGAAGATGTACATTTCCGCTATGACGAAACCGTCCCTGTCATTCAGGGCGTTTCCCTTCATGCCTTGAAAGGAACGACAACCGCTCTGGTAGGGCCGAGCGGCTCGGGCAAGAGCACGCTAATCAGTATGGTAATGGGATTTAATCAGCCTCAACAGGGACGGGTTCTGATTGATGGACGGGATTTAGCCACTTTAAAATTGAGCGATTACCGCAGGTACCTAGGGGTGGTCATGCAGGAGAATTTTCTGTTCGATGGCACAATTGCCGATAACATTGGCTATGCCAAACCGGATTCCTCACGCACCGAAATAGAAGCTGCGAGCCGGATTGCGAATGCACATGGATTTATCCAGCATTTCCCGGATGCCTACGATACGGTTGTGGGAGAGCGCGGAATAAAACTCAGCGGTGGACAGCGGCAGCGAATCTCTATTGCACGCGCAATTCTGGCAAACTCCAGAATCCTTGTCCTTGACGAAGCAACCTCCAACCTGGATACGGAGAGCGAAGCACTGATTCAGGAGGGATTTAAAAATCTCCGTGAGGGCCGGACCACCTTCGTCATTGCCCACCGGCTCTCCACAATCCGGAGTGCAGACCGAATTCTGGTTCTGGAAGGAGGCAGGATTGTCGAACAGGGGAGCCATGCTGTACTCTATCACATGGGTGGTCGCTACCGGGAGTTATATGATCAGCAGCACAGTTACGAAAAGGACCTCTATGTAAACCCGGGCGAGGATACTCTTCGGTAATCCCCGTTCAGACTGGATCATAATCGATATCGAACGGTTGCCATCGTGGTGATCAGGTTGAGTCTGCTGAGGATGGTTGTGCTACCGAGGTCGTCTAATTTGTGCTCTATGTACTCCCCTTCGCTACTGAAATTCTGCAGTAAGGAATAAGTGAGGCGAATCCCGGCGAGAACCTTGTCGGTCAGGACATACTCAAATCCAACGTGTCCAGCCGCCAGAAGTACAATATCCCTTAAGTCTTCATCCTGCAGGGAATTATAGGTCTCCAGATCTGGGCTGCAGGGCTGATCCATGCAGGAATAACGTTCCTCAAAATATACATCCGTCACGGTTGCGCGGGCGACTCCGGTCCCGATGCCCAGATACGGACGGAATATATGGCCCTGGGGAAGAAGATCCACGAATGTATTGATCCGAAGGGATGCAACCTGTAGCTGTCCAATGGCTCCTGCGGTGTTTACGATAATTCCAGATGCTGGATCAAATTCAGGGGTTGGATCTCCGTTCAGGTCTGTGATCCGGCTAAATACCTGTTCAAGATTTTGCGTAGAATAACGCGCATTCAGATCAATGCGCAACCGTCCCTGCTCTCTGCCAGCACCGACCCGGAGGGCAAAGCCAGGGTCGGTGGGGATCTGGTAGTGCCATCGGTATCCTGGCAGCCGATCCGGGTTCGTAACCGAACATCCCTGCTGATCGGCGACACAGCAGAGGTGCCCTGGGTAGCAGAACGGGTCAAGGTTAAATCCTTCCTGGGCCAGATCCCCGCTAAAGGACGGCCCTCCGCTCACTTCAACATACCAGTTCTCAACCTGACCATAGGCAACCGGGAGATTTGCTGCCAGAAAAAATATCAGAACAGGGGCCAACAACTTCATCGTTCGATAGGGTTTATGTTGGAACATGGATGTATTTTTAGGGCCTATACGGTAAACCCCATTAATTCATGACTTTGTCATATATACGGATCACCCTCCTTTTGGTCTCACTTTGTGCATGCAGTTCAAATCCTCAAACACCTGTGGATCGCCCCAATTTTATTGTCATCTTCGCGGATGACCTGGGATACGGGGATCTGGGTGTATACGGGCATCCGACCATTCATACTCCCCATTTGGATCGTATGGCAGCTGAGGGACTTCGGTTTTCCCAGTTTTATACGGGGGCATCCGTCTGCACCCCAAGTCGTGCGGCACTCCTTACTGGACGATTGCCGGTACGGAACGGGTTGACCGATGATCAGATCCGGGTTCTCTTCCCTCCAAGCAAGGGAGGGTTGCCTGCATCCGAAGTCACGATCCCGGAAGCATTGCAATCCGCCGGGTATGTGAGTGCGGCAATCGGGAAATGGCATCTGGGACATGTACCTGGGCATTTTCCAACTGAACACGGGTTTGACGAGTACTTTGGGATTCCCTACTCCAATGACATGACTCCCACCGCCAGTGACTGGGGACGTGCACAGACCTATCCCCCATTGCCCCTTATGCGCGGGACGGAGATAATTGAAACAGAGCCGGATCAGCGCCTGCTGACACGCCGATATACTGAAGAGTCCATCTCCTTTATCCAACGGAACAGGGACCGGCCATTTTTTCTCTATCTACCCCACACCATGCCGCATATCCCGATCTTTGCCTCCGATGAATTTGAGGGGACGAGCACGCGCGGACTTTACGGAGATGTGATTGAGGAGATTGACTGGAGTGTGGGGCAAATCCTGGATGTATTGCGGGATACCGGTCTGGATCGCAAAACCCTTGTCATCTTCACAAGTGATAATGGGCCATGGCTTACCGTAGGATTTGCAGGCGGGACTGCCGGGCTTCTGCGTGACGGGAAAGGAACCACCTGGGAAGGGGGGATGCGTGTGCCGACTATTGTTTGGTGGCCGGGAATGATTCCCGCGGGTCAGACGACCCAGTCACTGGGAACGACCATGGACCTCATGCCGACCATGCTGGAACTTGCCGGCGCATCACGCCCGGATGATCGCATCTACGATGGAGCAGATCTGATGCCGGTTCTGCTGGACCCGGCCACTGAAGTGAGAGAAGGAATTTATTATTATCGCGGGGCACAGCTTTGGGCGGCACGCAAGGGCCCCTGGAAGATACATTACGTTACACGAAGTGCCTATGTCGGGGATGAGCCGGTAGAGCATGAGCCGCCGCTCCTTTTTCATCTGGACCGGGATCCCGGGGAGCGGTTTAATCTCGCAGAAGAGCACCCCGAAGTGATCCTTGAACTACAGGAGATGGTGGATGCGCATCTGACAGAACTCGTCCGGGCACCATCTCAACTAAAGATTCCAGAATGGAACGATTGATTGCACCTCTGTTTGTTTGTGCGGTGCTTAGCGCCTGCAATCAGGGACCGCCTCCTGCCCCGCCACCGGGCATGGTCTATGTTCCAGGTGGAAGGACTCAGATTGGATCGGAGGATGGCGTACCGCATGAGCGTCCGGTTTTCCGTGCGCGGGTTCAGCCGTTTTTTATGGATATCTCTCCCGTCACGGTCGGGGCATTTCGTGAATTTGTTCAGACAACCGGGTATCAAACCCAGGCAGAATCATTTGGGAGCGCAGGTATATTCAACGACTCAACGAGGCAGTGGGAACTTAAACCCGGCGCGTACTGGCAATATCCGCTGGGGCCGGAGGATCCACCGGCCCCCGATGATCATCCAGTGACGCAGGTGTCCTGGCATGATGCAGTTGCTTACGCAGACTGGGCCAATAAGCGGCTTCCCACCGAAATCGAATGGGAGCATGCCGCCCGTCAGGGCAGCAGCGGTCAGTATGCCTGGGGGGATCAACTGGTTGTAGATGGGCAGTACAAAGCAAATGTATGGAACGGCCGGTTCCCGAGGTTCAATACCAATGAAGACGGATATGCAACCACATCACCGATTGGCACCTACGGGGCAGCGCCTACAGGGCTCGTGGATATGGGAGGGAATGTGTGGGAATGGACCGCAGACTGGTACCGGTCTTACGCGGAGCGGGATCAGGAATTTCAGCCGAATGCCGGTAGTGAAAAAGCGCAGCGCGGGGGGAGTTTTCTGTGTGAACCAGGCTGGTGTCATGGCTATCGGGTTTCCGGGCGCAGCCACTCCACCCCGGAGACTGCACTCTACCATGTAGGGTTTCGCCTGGTGAAAGATATCAGTCCATAGCCAGATAGCGGTCAATCGACTGAATCGCAACGGTCAGGCGCTCATCCTGATTCCCGCGGATTGGAACGATGTTGAGAGCGTGGATTTCAGCTTCAGCGATCAGGAGTGCATGCGAGCGTAGACGCTCCTCTGGACTTGCCCGTTGACCGGGGTCAGGGACCCAGGGAATATCCGGCTGTGTGAACAGGTAAAGCCCCGATTGATGACGCTTCGCGGCATGTTCAACTGAGGGCGGGCACTTCGAGAAATAGATCCGCTGGTAAACACATGTAGTAAAAAGGTCTGTATCTATAAAGAGGACTTTATGAGCCTCGGAGCGCAGAGATGCAACTTGATCCAGATGCCCTTCAGCAATTGCATATACATCTTCTTCATCAGGAAGGGATCCTTTTCTGTCAACAAACAGCCTCAGATATTCGGGAGTCCAGCCCGTATTGTAGTGCTTTGCCAGTGAGGCGGCGAGGGTGGTCTTGCCGGTTGATTCTGCGCCCATCAACACCACGGTAGCCACACGATCAGAATTCATCACTAAATTGCAGGGAGTGCAGACGGTTCAACAATATGCTTTGAACGGGGGCGGTCTCCTGCGGGTTCGCTGATCATGGATCCGCTCGTCTCCATATGGGCTTGTTTTCGGCGGATGCAGACATGATGTCTAGACACATGGAGGGATCTGCATGGAAGATATTTGACCTTTAGAATGTCAAATCAGTATGGAAAACAAATACTTATCCCTGCTATCCTGCAGATTCTACCGGGATCCCTCTTCCTTTTGCAATCGTATAGCATCAAAGCCATAGAATCATGGATTTAGACGACATCCCTGTCGGCCGGATATTAAGCCGCAGAGAAATCATGCAACTTTTCGGGGCCGCTTTTGTGGCGGGTTCTGGCCGTCTTATAGCGAATCACACTGCTTCAGGCACCAGTATAGCGGTACCTGACTGCGTCGTTCGGCCTGAGCAGACCGAAGGTCCGTTTTTTGCGGATGTTGAATTGGAGCGGTCTGATATTCGCACAGACCCATCCACCGGAGCGGTCTCCGCTGGCCTGCCGCTTGAAGTTGCTATTCAGGTCTTGCGGGTTAGCCGTGAAGTATGTGTGCCTCTGCCGGGGGCCAGAGTGGATCTTTGGCATTGTGATGCCGTGGGCCGATACTCGGCATTCCGGGATCGGGGATATGATCTGCGTGAGGCAAAATTTCTCCGCGGCTATCAATGGACCGATCAGGATGGGCTGGCCCGGTTTATGACGATCTATCCCGGGTGGTATCGGGGGCGGGCCGTACATCTTCACTTAAAGATCCGTACAGAAATGGAGCGAGGAAGGATGTATGAGTTTACCACACAACTGTACTTTGAGGATGAGTTGACCGATCAGGTGCATACCCAGCCGCCCTACGATGCACATGGTACACGCACAATGCGTAACTCTGATGATCGGATTTTCCGGCGCTCAGGGAGTCAGCTAATGTTGGCATCGACTCCTGTTAACCCGGGATATCATGCCATTTTCCCCATTGGCCTTGATCTCTCCAATCTCAACTGAGGGAGATTTTCACCCTGCTTATTGGATCCATTGAGGTAGGTGCTTTCTGAACGCTTGATGTGGAATGTGCACGGACTTCTTAACCGTTAACATTGAACGTTTTGCACCGAAAACCGGATGAACATGATCGTAAGATTATGTGCAGGAATTCGGTGTGTACATGACCACATGTTCACGATCATGCACGTATTGGGGCATACGGCGAATAGCATGTACACATACTACTATCCAGTTACAGTGTCCCAGGTTTGTATACAACCTTCAACATAAGGTAGCGCCCGAGTGTGTCTATTCGTGAGGTTTCAAGATATACTGCCGAATTACTGAACTGGACAATCCGGTTTTGGTTGAGTACATCATGGAGAGCAAGTTCTATCTGGCCGCGATTGCTGAAAATCAATCGAGATACAGAGACGTTGAGATCAACAATATCTGGTTGACCGGCAAAGACGGTTCGATCAAATGTACGGTATTCCAGTGAGGATTCAAGTCTCCAGTGTGCATTCACGCTATAGTTCAGGGTACTGTTCATGCGGGCATTCACATAACGGCGATTGAGTATATCATTACGGGAATACTGTACATCGTTCCAGGTTACGTTTGTTTTTATCTCTGCTTCCATTGCGCGACCAATAAAGTACTTCAAACGGAAACGAGCACGCACTCGTCGTAATCGGCGTTCATTCGCAGACCCGTTGACGAGCTCCGATCCTGAATCTACATTTGCCCTTAAACCGGCATTCCAATCCAAGTCCAGGGACCGGATGGTTTTTCCCAGACTTATGTCGGCACTCGCTGTCCATGCCGGGCTAGAGTTGATGTAAGTGATGCTTTGAAGCCCATCTTCCTCTACTGTCCAAGCACGCACGATACTGTTGTACCTGTAAGTTACACCGGTACCAGAATGGAAGGACAGACCTGAATTACCCTGATAAATCCTGTAGTTCGCAATCATATTGTGCCAGTATTCTGGAGTCAACCCGGGATTGCCTGTAAAAATCCGAAGAGGATCCTTACGATCTTCAAACGGCTGGATTTGTCGTACTGAAGGTTCCCGGGTTCTAGTGTGGTAATATAGGATCAGTTCTCTATCATCATCCATTTTCCAACGCCACCGAAGATTCGGCAGGAGGTGCGTGAAAACACTTCTTATTGGATTTTCGTGTTCATTGGAAACAATTCCTTTTTGCCAGGAATGCTGTAATTCCAGATCTCCGCTTACAGACCATGTCTGATTTGACCCACGCGCACTGAAACTAACTCCAGGTCGCAAATAAGTGTGGTTCTGCTCGAAGACAGATGTCTCATCGACATCTTCTTTCCACTGCCCCCCCTGCCGCTCAGATCTTGCAAGATCGCTGGTCTGCATTGAATTGGACCGCTCTAAATAGACCGACATTGTACGTCCGGAACGCAGGGGCTGAATCAATTCAAGTGTTTGAGAATTGCGGAGAGTATGGATATCCATATCCCTGAGTTGATGGGATTCTTCAGATGTATGCAAGTTTCCATCCCCGAAAATATCTGTTTCCGCCAATAATTCACGGAGCCCATTCTCGTTTTGGGCAGAGATCGTTGTTTCAAGAATGATACTGTGTCCACGATCTGATATTCGTTTGCTCCATACTGCTGTCCCCAATCCTGATATCGTCTCCGTCCGATTGCGTACGAAGGTTTGTGCCATCTTTTGAGACACATTATCTACATCCGAGATATGCTCTACCCCTTGGAGTTCGGATGTTAAGCGTGAATCCAAAAGGCTGCCACGAACAACCATACTGTGCCCTTCTCCGAAATTCAAATCTGCATTCAGCGCAAGATCGTGGCTGAGTATACCATCGGAGTGATCTTCGGAGATCGAACTCAATGCGGGCTCTTCACTCCCTAGTGGTTGCCGCCTTTCAGAATCTTCGGCGATCTTACGATGACTATCCACCAGGAAGTAACTGACATTAACATCCGATTTTTTGCCTAGAATTACCGTCGTATTGACACCGCCTGCCGCGGATCTCCGCAGCCCGTCTTCCCTGCTGGATACAAGTTTCGCCAGTGCGGCAGGATTTGCGGTGGAGACTGGTGATCCGCTAAAACCTGGCTGATTCACATTTTCGGCCCCGCCAAACAGGGCAAACTGCAATCTGGGCGTAAAGCGGAACATGCTCGCCTGTGAGAAATAACGCTCCTGCTCGGAATTTTCCCCTCCAAGACCACCTGTGATCTGCCCAAATGCACCTTTCTGTGCCTCTTCGGTGAGTTCCAGATTAATGGTGCGTTCTTCCTGACCGTCTGGAATGCCGGTGAGTTCTGCACGATCCGAGGCCTTATCATAGACCTGTACACGGTCAACCGATTCCGCTGGTAGATTTCTGGTGGCGATGGTGGGGTCATTACTGAAAAATTCTCTGTCCTCTACCAGCACATTTTCCACCGTGCGCCCTTGTGCGTAAATGGTTCCGCTCGGATCTACATCAATACCCGGCAGGCGGCGAAGCAGATCTTCTACCATGTCCATCGGTCTGATTGTGAAGGCCATGGCATGATATTCTATTGTGTCTCCGCGAACAACGAACGGTAACCGATTCGCAGTAACGACGAATTCCTCTAACTCCTGACGGATCGGGGAAAGCTGTACCTTGCCCAGATCTGTATTTTGGTCATCAATGACCAATGGAAGATCGGCAGTCTGCATCCCGACGTACGTAACCTGTAAGATGTAGCGCCCCGGTGTCACTTTCGGAAACGAAAACACGCCTTCTCTTTGCGTCGTCGTGAAGTGAACCAGACTGGAATCTGTCTGCGTGAGCAGGATTACAGTAGCACTGGTTAATGGCATGCCGGTGGTTGAGTCCGTCACCAATCCGGTCACGCTGGGAGACTGCCCCTTGGCAGACCGCGGTACGAAAAAGACCAACCCGATTATGAATACTCCAAGAACCCAGTACCTGAACATGTTACCGGTCTAAAAAGTTGCCCGCTGACCATGATGGTAACGTCACCTATAAGCCAGAGTTGAATCAATACGTTAAGGATCAGCCAATATCCCTGGTGGGCCCAAAAAATCGGAAGCGGCTCACAGAATGAACGTTACCAATTCCACCTATCTACGGGTGTGGCATTGATCATTGCCTCCCGTACAATTTCCCATTTGCGTTGATTTTCGGCCACGATCTGCTCTACGATCCGAGCATATTTCTTGGAGGTTACTCCTTCACCATTGACAGGAGGATCCATAGACCTAGGCCGATCCGTAAGATCTATTTTTTCCGCGGCATACACCTCGCCTGTATCATTGTTGGTCACCATCAGGATGATTCCAGGCAGGCCGTGAAACAATCCCGGCCCGGCGGGTACGGGTATTTCGGGGGTGAACCAGACCTCAACATTTCCTTGGACAGTACTGGATGTCGCCTTCATGACACGGTAACCAAGGTAATCGCGCTCAAGACCTGGCGAAAGCTGCCATGACCACGAAGGCAGAGAATCTTCCACTAGAAATATATCCTCGTAAACTTTACGGGACTCGGCAAAGAGATGTTCATCGTAACGAACCAATGTGGAGTCAATGAACTCCCAGCCAATTTCCTTTCCGTCAG
>JAJECE010000129.1 GCA_022822185.1 Rhodothermales bacterium
GTGGCCAGAAACTTGCGGTCGGTAATGAGTTTCTGAAACATCCGCCCCGATAAATCCTGGATATCCGCTGCCCCGTACTGATCCAGTTCCGCCGCCATCCGGTCTAATCGCTTCATCATGATCTGAGCTTCACGCTTCGGCAGGATGCGCAGCAGGTCGGAGGCTAAGCGGAAGATCGGCCAGTAGTTGATTGCAAGAATTTCCTGCCAGCAGTCCAGCACATTCCCCTTCAGAAACTTTCCGGTGCCGGTCTGAAGGTCCGCCAGTCCCGCAATCTCGGGGTGCAGGCGGGCAAGACGCATATGAAAGATGACCGCGTTGGCCAAAATGGCGAGGGCCATCCGGTTGGTCTGCTCCCCGGCTTCCTGGTGCAGTTTTTCTGCGAGGGTTGCAAAAATGTATTTCGGGGTGTGCGCCTGCATGTATCCGGCGGCCTGGCGCACGGTCTCCTCCAGAATCCTGACTCCCTGCAGAACGCGCCGCTCGGATAACACCACCGCCTCAATGCTGTCCGCCAGATCCTCCAGACTCCCCTCCAGCCATCCGTCCACTGGCCATTGCCCTATGCGGTCCAATGCCCCCTCTTCGCCCCTATACAGAAACAGGACAAAGGAATAGGTGGCCGTCTGAATTGCCGTATCCAGATCTTTTTGCGCAGTCTGACGAAGGAAGGCCGGAAGCCGGACCGCAAGGCACACCTCAACCTCTTCTCCGGTCCGTTGAATTTTCCTGCCCAGCCGCGACTTTGCGTCCGTTCCAACCGTCCGCGCAGGCGCATACTCCGTTTCCACAATGACCGTCAATCCATTCTCATGCGAGATGACGATATCCGGCTGCTTCAGTTTTTCCACAAATACTCCGGTCTGCTCTGCACCAACCGTCCAGCCTGGATGCTTGCTGCGCAGACATTCGGCGAGTTTGGCGTTGACCGTCTTTTCCGTATTCGTCGGCATGGATTCCGTCAGTGGTCCCGTCAAGATAAGACTTGCACGGCGGTTTGTGGACACTGAACAGGACGCGGGATCGTCCGCATAGAACTCATGGAGATGCCGGATCGGATGGAATGGAGGAGAAACCAGTGATGTGAACGGATGAAAGGCAGGTCTGGTTCGTATGCGGTGGCCAAAGAGAAAGATGGATCTTTATCCAAAGACAATGCTCCGAAGTGCGGGAATTTTGAAATACTCAAACTCAATTATAGTGGAGCGGATTTGCCGGGGTTCTCCGCTCTGCCGGATGACTTGCGAGTTGGATTAACTGGATCCGTTTTTTCTGATCAGAGCACTGCATTCAAGTAAAAAATGGGAATTATATACCTGAGTGCCCAAGTTGATCTAATCGATTTTTAAATTATTGCCAAAAAATTGCAACTATTTAGATTTTTTGGTGTATATTTGGGCACTCAAACACAATAAAATGTGCGCAATGGTGTCAAATAAATCCCGGACGGGCCCAGGTCAATCCTACCGGCAGGGGCTTTCATGGAAAAAGCTCATGAAGATGTTTCCTGATAATTCAATGGCGGAACAATGGTTCGCCAGACAACGCTGGGGAGACAAACCGATCTGTCCACACTGCCAGTCGGATAATGTCCAGACTGGGGCAAAGCATCCCAGCATGCCTTACCGCTGCAGGAAGTGCAGGAAACGATTTAGTGTCCGCATAGGAACCGTTATGCAGGATACTAAACTGGATTATCAGACATGGGCTATGGCTATCTACATTCTCAATGTTGGGATCAAGGGAACGTCCAGTATGAAGTTGCATCGTGATCTGGATGTTACGCAGAAAACAGCATGGTATCTGGCACACAGAATCCGGGAAGCATGGAACTATGATTTGGAAGCATTCAACGGGCCGGTTGAGGTCGATGAGACCTATATCGGGGGGCTTGAAAAAAATAAACACGAGGACAAAAAGCTGAATGCAGGACGGGGAACGGTTGGAAAAACAGCCGTAGTGGGGGCAAAGGATCGTAGAACAAAACGAATCCGGGCAAAGGTGGTGTATGATACCACCGCTGAGACGCTCACAGGCTTTGTATACAACGCTTCACGCCAAGATGCACAAATATACACTGATGATGCAAAGGCGTATCAGGCGTTAAAGAGAGCCGCTCATGCGACCGTTAAACACTCGGTCAAGGAATACGTGGACGGTGAAGCCCATATCAACGGCATGGAGTCCTTCTGGTCGCTGTTGAAACGTGGTTATTATGGCACCTATCACAAAATGTCACCGGAACATCTCCAGCGCTATGTGAATGAGTTTGTTGGCCGGCACAATATTCGGGGACTGGATACCGTAGATCAACTGGAGGAAACGGCCAAAGGACTGTTTGGGAAACTGATCACATACAGAACACTCACTCGGAAATCAGGCACGCCAACTCGGACATAATGCAGACCAACACATTGTACTATGGGGATTGTTTAGAAGTTATAGAGGAATTCCCGGATTCGTGCATTGATCTGATCTACTTGGACCCCCCCTTCAATAGCAAGACGGATTATAATTGTTTCTTTCCGAATCCTGATACATCTCATGCCAAGGAGAACGGATCTACCGATCATCTCGCCCAAATCATGGCATTTCATGACACATGGAAATGGGATGATCTTGCTGTACAGCGAGTTCATGACATGTCAAATGCCACTGCCCATCCTGCACATAAAGCGATTAAAGCGTTCCAGGAGGTAATTTGGCAAACTGGTGCACTGGCTTATCTCTCTTACATGGCAGAGAGACTGGCTGCAATGAAGCGATTGCTAAAGCCAACCGGGAGTATTTATCTGCACTGTGATTACACCATGAGTCATTATCTGAAATTTCTCATGGATGCTGTTTTTGGCGCAAATAACTATCAAAACGATATTACATGGAAACGAACCACTTCTAGGGGAGACGGGAATAGATATGGTCGCATCTCGGATTCAATTCTATACTATGCGAAGGATGGTGCTACATGGCGGAATCAATACGAAGAGAGTGGATTGGTTGTAAGCGGGGATCAAACAATTGCCCTGACGGGTGCAGGAATATCAAGCGGGGAATCAGGGAAGCCATGGAAAAATTATGATCCTGCAAAATCAGGAAGGGGCAGACATTGGTCTGTCCCCAAAACAGGAACATATGCAGAATGGTTGGACAAGAACCTTATTCCAGGATATTTACAAATTGAGGGCATCCATGAACGACTGGATGCCCTAGATGAAAAGGGGTACATCAAGTTTTCCAGAAACGGAATTCCGAGATTGTTTCGGCCTGAGACTGCCCAAAACACAGGCCCAAAGGTCAATGATATATGGATGGATATATCTCTTGAGGATAGTAATGAATTTGTCAAGGATTATCCCACCCGAAAGCCTGTGCGTCTTTTAGAGCGCATTATTACTGCATCCTTGCCAAAGGATGGGGTTATATTTGACCCCTTTTGTGGATGCGGTACAACTATTGAAGCTGCTCACAACTTGGGATGTAATTGGATTGGTGTTGATATTTCGCCTTACGCTATCAATCTGATTGAACGAGAACGGATGAAGGGAATTCCCATTGAAGTAAAAGGCGTTCCTAAAGATCTTCTGGGTGCAAAAAGACTTGCAAAAGACAACCCATTTGACTTTGAGAAATGGGCCGTTTGCAGGATACCGGGAATTGCTCCAAATGACAAACAAGTCGGGGATGGCGGGATTGATGGACGCGGAATCTTACTCGAAAGATTTGACAACCATGACTCAAAACTGGTACTTGCTCAAGTCAAGGGTGGAAAACATAATGCAAGTGCATTACGGGATTTTCTTGGTGTCATTGACTCAAACAAGGCAGCGATGGGCATTTATATCACTCTCAGTTCTGTCAAGTCTCATAACGCACGCTCTGCAATAGGAGAAAAGGGAGTTCTTCAACTTGGCATGACCAAATTCCCCCGAGCACAGTTATGGTCTATTGAGAACCATTTTGATAATCGCCCCCCAAAGATGCCTCCACTTGCAGATCCATACACAGGAAAAAAGATGATTCCGTGGTTATACTAATTCCCAAATATAAAACAAGTCAATGATGAGTTCACAGCCCAAAAAGCAACCCAAATCCAAGAAACCCAGTAGCCCCCGCGGTCGTCCGCCGAAGGACTTGTCAGATGTAAGCGGGTCAATTCCCATGGATCCTGAGAAATTCGCAAAGATCCTGCTGAATACCCCTCCTAGGACGATCAAAAACCGGTAAAATAGAGCGTAAATGCTAAAGCTGACATCCAATGCTCATGGGCACTCAGGTATATAATTCCCTAAAAAATGCAGAAGTTCCAAAACTTCCTGACGCTCAAGATAGGGCTTGAATGTGTCAAAGTTGAGCACCTCCGTTCCAGTGAGTAACTGTACGAATGATTTCATTTCGGGTTTTTGCTCGTATTCTGTTCCAAATGCATACAGCCGAATGCAATCATTAAATTCCCGGTAAACCATACATGATGGTGCGAATCGTTCATAGGTGATCCCCTGCCGGAGATCATCGGGGATCACTTCGGCAGACGGTATCGGGTCGATGGGTGCGCTAGGCCAATTTTCCCGGACCGGATGCGTCATCGAAGTGCAAAGTATCCGTTCCAGCAGATCCCGATCCTCTGCCAGTCGCCGCATTTCGTCCTGAAACCAGTCAAGCGGTGCATCGCTGACATGGCCGGGATCATCCGTGCGTAATTCTGCCGGATCCGAAAACGTTCTCGGTGCAGACCGGACCTGTTCCGATATTTCTAAAAAAGCCGTCTGAAGCACACTCACCCCGGGTGCCTTAAATCCAATACTTGCCGTAATGCATTCCCCGACGGCAACCCCCCAATGTGGAACCCCGGGCGGCAGGTACAGCAGATCTCCCGGTCTCGCCACAAATTCCTGATCCGGGTGCAGTTCTTTCAGGATTTTCAGGGAGACATCTTCGCGCATTGCCCGGTCAGCGGCGACCGGATTGCTCTCAATTTGCCAGCGCCGCTCACCACTGACTTGAATCAGAAACACATCGTAACTGTCCACATGCGGGCCCGCACTCCCTCCCGGAACCGCATAACTCAACTGCACATCATCCAGTCGCCAGTTCGGAATAAACCGGAATCGTTCAAGCAGCCGGCGCATCTGGTCAAGTTCCCGCTCGGTATCCTGTACCAGTACGGTCCAATGCGAGAACTCCTCAAGACTCTCAAATTCCTCCCGGTCAATCGGCCCGATGAATAATTCCCATGACTGATGATGAACATCCTCCTCAATCAGGCGCGAATCAAACTCTGCTCTGGATGCCATGTAGAAGATGTCATTCCGGCTGATATTGAAACTGGATTCAGGAAACGCCTTCCGCAGGATCAGCGGACGCTTCTGCCAGTAATCCCGCATAAAAACATCAACCGAATATTGTCCGCGGAAAGGGTCCGTCATCAGAAAATCAGTTTTATCAGTTCAAACAGAGGCCAGATCAACAGCAATGCCATGACCCAGGCCATCGTTATGCGACTGCGGGTCTGGCGCGGAAATTCATACGCACAATACGGACATACATCCAGTTTACGGTCCACCTCCAGAGCGCAGGATGGGCATTCTTCCATTGATCAAAAGAAATTTTCCCTTATCAACGCGCCGCGCCCCATCTGCGTTCACTGGAACACATCTGCCGTTTATACGTACGCCGCAAGTTCGCACCATAATATTTTTATTCGTGCTCGTAGATACTTCCATAGCGCTCCCGATTATAGATGCTTCGGCATCGGTTAAAATCGTCATTGCGACACCGGAGCACTTCCGGTTCGCGCGTGAGATCTGTGACCTGATTAAAACGGCCGCAGCGCAACGAGGCACCGGCATCGCCGAACGTGCCCCCGAATATATTCGCGCCAAGATGGAAGAGGGGAAGGCCGTGATTGCGCTCGGTGCGGATGCTGAAGTGGCAGGATTCTGTTATATTGAGACATGGGATCACGGAAAGTATGCCGTCAACTCAGGCCTCATTATCTCTCCTGCGTTTCGCAGGCAGGGGCTGGCACGCCGGATCAAGCGCCGGGCATTTGAACTTTCAAGAGCACTCTACCCCGAAGCCAAGTTGTTTGGCATTACGACCAGTCTTGCAGTGATGAAGATCAACTCTGAGTTAGGCTATAAGCCCGTCACATTCAGTGAGTTGACGGATGACGATGAATTCTGGCAGGGCTGCCAGAGCTGTCCCAACTATGATGTGCTGACCCGGATGAAGCGCCAAATGTGCCTCTGCACCGGCATGCTCTACGATCCGAACGAAACCCCTGCCTCAAAATAGCGCCGAACATGTCGCGCGTCATTGGTGTTGCCTTGCCGATTCCCGTGGACAAGGTGTATGCCTATGAATTGCCCGGCGAATTTGAGCAATCCGTCCAGGTAGGATCTCTGGTTCTGGTTCCCGTTCGGAACCGTACCTACACAGGCATTGTTACGGAACTGGACGTACAGATCCGCGAAGAGGTGCGACTCCGGGCCGTGCGTGCCCCTGTCAGCAGTGAGCCCTTATTTGATTCCCAGCTCATGCAGCTGACCCATTGGATCTCCCGCTACTATGTCTGTGCATGGGGAGAGGCACTCAGTGCGGCACTCCCCGCAGGAATGCAGATCAAAGAGAAGATCGTGTACTACCTGGCTTCCGAATCCGATCTGGACTGGGCAGGGATCTCCCCCGAATTACAGGTGCACCTGATCAAGCACCGCCGAACGACTCCTGCGAAATTGAAACGGATTGGTCTGCGGATTTCTGAAAAGGAGATCATGCAGGCTGAATCCCAGGGGGCACTGCGAAAAACCGTTGAACTCCAGGATCCAACGGTCAGTGTGAAGACCGGAAAATTTATTGCCCTCAATCCTGCCTTTTGCACCGTCCACTCGCTACGTGATTTGAAGCCGCAGTTTCGGGGGATGAAGCAGAAGGAGATCATCGATGAACTCATTTCTTTGGCCCGGTCCGAAGAGTGTGAGATCTCATTATCAAAAATTCGGCAGGCTTGTAACGCAAGCCTGCAAACCATCCGCTCCTTTGAGCATCGGGGCATTTTTTCAATCACGGAGAAGCAGGTGTTCCGTATCCCGGAATGGATGCGTTCCAACGTTACGCCCTCCAGCAGGGCACCTGTTTTTCATTCATTTCAGGCCAAAGCGATAGAAGTGCTTCAGGAAGCAGTAAAGGCACAGGCCTATCGGACCTTCGCACTTCACGGGGTCACCGGAAGTGGAAAAACAGAAGTCTACCTGTCCGTACTGGAAACCTCTCTCTCGCTCAACAAGACTGCCATCATCCTCGTACCTGAGATTGCGCTTACCCCCCAAACGGTCCACCGTTTCCGTGCCCGTTTCGGGGATACCGTTGCGGTTCTGCATTCCCGCATGGCACCGGGGGAACGTCATGATGTGTGGCAACAGATTCGCACAGGCCGGTATCGTGTGGTCATCGGACCAAGATCTGCCATTTTGTCTCCGGTAAAAGATCTTGGACTCGTTATTGTTGATGAGGAGCATGACGACTCCTATAAGCAACGGGAGACCGCTCCCCGTTATCATGCCAGAGATGTGGCCGTCATGCGTGCAAATATGGCAAAATGCGTTTGTGTCCTGGGATCGGCCACCTTATCGCTGGAGACCCTTGTGAATGCACAGCAGGGCAAATATACACTTTTGACCATGCCGGAACGTGCGCCTACCAAGGATCACGCCGCGGCTTCTCTTCCCGAAATCCGGATCATTGACCTGTGCTATGAGCGGGAGGAGAACGGACTTAGCGGCCCTCTGTCTATCCCTCTCCTTGACGCAATTAAAGCCCGGCTGGAACGGAATGAACAGGTGATTCTGTTACAAAATCGTCGCGGATATGCTCCCATTCTGGAGTGTCAGAGTTGCGGTTTTGTACCGCAGTGCATTGCCTGCAGCGTATCGATGACCTATCATCAGGGAGACCATCGACTCCGATGCCATTACTGCGGATACGCAGAATCCGTACTGGTTGACTGTCCCAAATGTCCAACGCCGGCATTTTCCCCCCTGGGGAGCGGGACCCAGCGCGTTGCCGAAGAACTCGGCGAATTATTCAAAACGGCCAGGATCCTTCGCATGGACCGTGACAGCACCCGCACCAAGGATGCCCACCACGAAATTCTAAGCGCTTTCGCAGACGGCGGGGCGGATATTCTGATTGGCACGCAAATGGTTGCCAAGGGGCTTGACTTTGGCCGGGTGACCCTTGTAGGCGTAATCAACTGTGATTTAGGACTTCGTCTGCCGGACTTTCGGAGTGAGGAACGAACGTTTCAACTACTCATGCAGGTTGCAGGCAGAGCGGGAAGGGCAGACCTGCCTGGCGAGGTATTCCTGCAAACCCGTCGCCCTGCCCATCCGCTCTTCTCCTATCTGACCCGTCACGATTTTAATGGCTACGCTCAAGTTCTGATTGGAGATCGCCACAAACTCAACTACCCTCCGTTTGGCCGCATGGTCGGAATCCAGATTCGGGGCGCACCACAGCATGCAGCAGAGGATCTAGCCCATAAATGGAAGGCATTACTGCTTGATCAACTGCCTTCCTCCATTGTGGTTTTAGGCCCGGAGCAGCCCTACATTAAGCGTGTAGAGCATCAGTACCGTTACTTTCTCATGATCAAGGCCCCCAAAACCTATGGCTCGCTTCAGGAAGACATCCGAACGATCCTGCGTCTGGCTCCCTCAACAGGACGTGAACTTCATGTGGCTATTAATGTGGATGGGCTCGAACAGGTATGATACAGGAACCATTTTTTTTTGTAGCGGGTATACGGCGCTGAAGGGTGAGTCCCGTACGGTCAGCTCCCTCTGAACCCCGTCAGGGCCGGAAGGCAGCAGCGGTAGGAGGTTGAAGCGACGCGATGCGGTAAGCTTGCCCTTCTTTATTTTATAACTCTCTGATCTTACTCATACTCATGGATTGGTCCTTTGCACTCCTGCTTCAAGAGGCAACATCTCCTTTGGGAGGACTCGGCATGTTCCTGCCGCTCCTTTTGATTTTCGTTGTCTTCTATTTCTTCATTATCCGCCCACAGCAAAAGCGTGAGAAAAAGCGCAAAGCCATGATTGAGGCCATCCGGAAAGGAGACCGTGTTATCACTGCCGGCGGGATCCATGGAAAGGTACATCAGGTGGAAGAGGGTGGCACAAGTGTCTTACTGGATGTGGACGGGGGGATCAAACTCCGCGTTGAAAAGCAATCGCTTGCATCCGTCAAGGAATGACGAGCCTGAATGAAAGCCCCAGACACGGAAACCTTCGACTCTATTGAGTCTGCCATTGAAGAGATACGTGCCGGTCGCCTGGTGATCGTGGTGGATGACGAAGACCGTGAGAACGAGGGGGACTTTGTCGGGGCGGCATCCACCATTACATCCGAATTGGTCAACTTTATGGCCAGCGAAGGCCGCGGGTTGATCTGTGTCCCGATGGCGGCAGATCGGGCGGCTGCGCTGGATCTCAGCCTGATGGTGGAGGAAAATACCAGCCTGTACAGTACTCCTTTTACGATTTCGGTGGATTACTGTCACGGTACATCAACGGGCATCAGCGCAGCTGACCGTGCAACCACTATTCAGGCACTTGCAGACGATTCATCCAGTGCAGACGATTTTGCACGGCCCGGGCATATCTTCCCGCTGATTGCCCGAAGGGGCGGGGTACTTCGAAGAACCGGACACACCGAGGCGGCGGTGGATCTTGCCCAACTTGCCGACCTTCCTCCCGTTGGAGTACTGGTTGAGATTATGAATGCCGATGGCACCATGGCCCGGACTCCCGAACTCTTCAAGATTGCCCGGGAGCGTGACATGAAGATCATTACGATCAGCGATCTGGTTGCTTTCCGCATGGCCCGGCGGTCCCTGATCCAGCGTGTGGCATCGGTCCGGCTTCCAACCCGATACGGACCATTTAAGCTCACCGCCTATGAAGACCTGTCGAACGGGGATGTCCATCTGGCCCTGACCGTGGGAGAATGGACCAAAGAGGATTCTGTCTTAACCCGGGTACATTCCCAGTGTGTAACCGGGGATCTGTTTGCCTCTATGCGGTGTGACTGCGGGGATCAGTTACATACCGCAATGCAGCGCGTCGCCACCGAGGGGCAGGGGGTGGTGCTCTATATGAAGCAGGAGGGCCGCGGCATTGGCCTCCTGAATAAATTACGTGCCTATGAGTTGCAGGATCAGCAGGGGCTGGACACCGTGGAGGCGAACCTTGCCCTGGGATTTGATGTGGATCATCGTGACTATGGCATCGGCTGTCAGATCCTTCGTGACCTGGGAATACGAAAACTGAGACTGCTGACCAACAACCCCACCAAGCGCGTGGGACTGGGCGGGTATGGTCTGGAGATCACCGAAAGCGTCCCCATTGAGATCCCGCCCAATCAGGAAAATGCGGCTTACCTGCGCACCAAGCGGGATCGCATGGGACATATTCTCCCCAATCTTGATCATACCTCACCCACCCGGTGCAAACTCTGAAGCACCACCGTGCCCTCTGTTGCCATCAAATCCGTACTCCGCCTGATTCCACCATTCCTGAGCGAATCAACACGGAGGCGTACGGTTGTTCAGGATTGTATTCCGGAAAGCATTATTCGACCCTCCTTTTTTTGAGCGATCACTCGGCTAACTGTTCCGCCCCATTCAAAGTGTGTTCTATGAGTTTTGTATTTCCATTCAAAAGAATTGCGAACTTTCGTCTACGCAAACCTAGGCGAATTGGAACCATCTTCCGGTACCGGGAGAACTTGGGAACCGGAAAAATAATGCACTTCGCATTGCAGACAGTGGAAGGGGGACGTTGAGACGGGGACCATAAAAACCAACCCGGCTTTCATATATTGAACCGTTTGAAATCTGTATTTGACAGAAACAAAGGCTGCTTTTCCACACGTGTGACCGGATGAAAATCGTGAACGACATTCCTGAATTTCCTGAACAAGATTCCGCAAGGGAACCAAAATCAATAAATCCTGTTTGAGTAGCCGTGCAGGAACCATCAATGGACACGAATCGGCTCTACGAACTGCTGCGGAAACTGCAGAAGGACGGACTGAAGCCGGAGGAGACCAACGAACTAAGCAACGAGATTTTAAAAATGGCGGGAATTAACACCATCGCACAATTCAATGCGAATCTGGAGGCGATCCAGGCGAAGCTGGATGCGCTAGCGGAAACCAACAAGGCACAATTAGAGGCGCTCCGGGAGTCCAATCAATCTACCCGCAGGTTACTGGGTATTGGACTCACCATCATTGGACTCATCATCGCCTACGGTACTTTTTTCGCCGGATAAGGGGATTTCCCGCTGATTGAATGAGCGCTCTTCTAATTGCTGCAATACAGAATGGGAAACAATGGGCGCAATACCGGAGATAGATACAGATGCCCGTGTAGTCGCGGCTGGTATCTAATCTTGATCCAAGCCATTTCTAGGTGTCATGGACTCTCCGGTACAAATCAGGAAAATTCAATCTCACGGAGTGTTTTAACGATCCTGGTGGTCTCCAGGCTGACGGTAATCACTTTTGCGAGTAACCGGAGCGGATAGGCGGGGTCGCCCACGGTCTCAATCGCAAAATCGTTGGCATCGTTCACGATGCCGCTGTCTTTGTGGGTGCTTACGCCTTGCCGGCTCATCACCCACTCAATGGCCGATTTGCCGTTCACCACATAGTCGTACGCTTCTTCGGGAATATCTGCAACCATGATATTGGAGTTGTACACGATCCTCGACGTATCTTTTTCTTTGTTGACTTTTGGATGCTGCATCCGCCGTTTCTCTAAACGGAACCATTCTCTGGGAGAAATTTCCCCATCGGGTTCCCATCCCCCGATTTCGAACTGTATCGGATACTACTCTACATCCTCATATCCAAGATGCAACGCTCCGAGCTTTCTTCCTGCATCAGCAAGCAGATGGAACTCTTGGGCATCTTTGGGGAAGGGGATCCGGGGTAGTTCCCTGCGAAGATTTGCTGCATATTTTGTCCGATAGGAGGGGACATGGAGTACGCCGTAGATGTAGTAGAACAGGTCATCTTCGGAGATGGAATTCCCCCCTGTATATTATAAGGGACGCGTAACCAGGTGTTTCGTTTTAAGGTCAAAGGAGTTAAAGATTTGGACGTAATCGTCCCAGGACTTTGATTTTGGACATGACCAGTCCAGGATTTGAGTTTCAAACCTTGCACGGTTTCGCGTCAGGTACTGTGAGAGCTCCCCGAGAGCAGCTATGTGCCCCCTGTACGCATTTTGTTTTTTTGAGAGATTTGCTATATTGAGCGGTTCAACTAAAACCCTATTTCAACATGAAATACACACTTATGCGGGGCCTGATCCCCGTTTGTATAACCCTGCTTGCCATTAGCTTCGGGCTATTGACCGCAAGTTGTAATGATTCGGCAATTCCGGAAGTTGAGTTGCCGGAACAGAGCTCACTTGATACGCCGGAATCATACATGAAGGCAATCGGAAAAGCTCAAGCAAATCTATTTGCTCACGCATCAAGCGCTATGCGCGAAATGGATGAAGAGGAATTTGAAAAGGTAATGCACAACGTTGAGAAAGTGATCCAACGTTCGCCAGTTTTTGAATCCTTTTCCATTGCAGACGAAGACTTCGAAGTGAGAAAATTTTCACAAGAGGAGTACGTGATGTAAAGTGAATGGCACGAAGAAAATCAAGACGATTTTTTAGATGCACTCAGTCCCATTATTTCCCCGGAAATATATGGCAAGATTCAGAGCTTGATAACTGAATTTGTTACAATGTATGGCGGGGCAGATGTTGATATGACGGAATGGCGAGAAATCATGCACGGAGCAAGCCAAGATGCATTAGCTTTAGCGCAAGAAACGGGTAACATGAGCTGCAATAGCCCGCAGCAAATTACAGTGAATCAGGCTAGTATTCTACCCGTGCCGCCCATTGCAACTATTACGGGTTGGTTTGGACGCAACGAGATACAAAGCGCGTGCAAATCTTGCTGCATAGAGTGTTGCAAATGTAGAAATCATTGCGAAACGGCTGGTTGGACATATTTCGGAGATGTTTTCTGGGATGCAGTAAAGTTCGCTGGTGGCTGTACTGCTGCTTCCTTCTTTCTCCCAATAGCATGGCCGGGATGTGCTCTTGGCACAGCTGTAGTTGTTGATATATCCCTTTGGCACATGGTATATAAGCTTTGGTCATGTGAGCGCAATTGCAAGAAAGGCAGTCAATGCCAAGTATGTCCAGCGGGATACAGCGAATGGTGGCGGGACACCGATTGTTCGACTGCGGATAGGTGGTAATGATGACGAAAAGAAAGAAATTTTTCGGAAAACTTTTTGTTTCGATATGGTTTTCTTTAATCCCTTTTCATAGCTACTGGCGGGAATTTGACGGTGCTTACACCGAAATGGATTTGTTGTGGGGCGGAGTGGTTGCGGTAACTCTGGGTGTGGCCATTTTCGCATATTTCCCGATAGCACAGAAGATTGAGCACTTTAGTCTAGCATGGTTTTTGGTGTTGTTTATCTTCTTAGGACTTTTCAGCTTTGGGTGGGTATTATCTGGCTTTCATTTCCCGCTTCTATATAGAGCGTGGGGAGAGTATATACTATGGATCGGCATTGTGATACCATGGGTACACCAGTTATTTCACTATGCTGGTAAACCCCGCCGCAAGGGATCATTTTTCAAGCGCATACGGCTAAATCCAACCGATAGCTCTCAGGCATAGGTCAAGTACGGCAATATGCTTTCAACCCTACCCCCTGACGGCATTTCAGGGGGTAGGGTTGCTCTGATTTTGAATAGAGCGGGGCTTCTTCAACTATTCCCTATAATTACCCAATTTTTTATTATAAGGCCGTCCATTGTGGTCTCATCGTATCCAGTCGCCAAAATAGATCGCCTCCTCTGAATGTGTGATCCCCATTCCCATAGAAACCCGATCAGCGGTAACTATGATGTAAGGATAATCAGGAAATTTTATTTTGACTTCCTCATAATAAAGAATATGAGTTTTTCTTTATTATGAGGGGGTGAACCTTGGCTATTGGCATCAATCCTGGTTTTTAGCCCAGCCCAGAGAGAAAAAATCAGCGTTTGTAGAGTCGCATACAGCAATTTTCTGCCTTATACCAGATCATCTGCCGGATCTCTTGACCCTGCCCAGACAAATCTGTCTGTGCACTCCCCCTCGCACCAACATGAAGCTCCCCTCAATAGAGTATATTAAAGGAAAACGAGCCGGGTGTCAGATGATGCCTTTCCGTAACAGAACTATACTATTCAAGACAAACCGTCCATATGCCTATTCGCCGAATTCAATTACTGTTTCTCTGCTGCATGGTCGCCGTGCCCGTACAGGCGCAGCGCACCGTCAAACCCGTGCTGCATGGCCGTCACTGGGTTGCAATCACGGGTAAACCCCTTGGAGCCACCGCAGGTGCCATGATGTTTTCAAAAGGAGGAAATGCCGTGGATGCAGCCTGTGCAATGCTCGGAGCAACAAGCACCATGTGGGATGTGCTAAGTTGGGGCGGCGAAACACAGGCCCTGATCTATGACCCGAATCAGCAAAAAGTGGTTGGTATTAATGCCCTGGGAGCAGCACCGACGGGAGCAACCACCGAGTTCTATAAAGATCAGGACATGAAGTACCCTCCCGAATATGGCCCGCTGGCGGCCGTCACGCCCGGCACCCCCGGCGGACTCATGGTCATGCTTGCTGAGTATGGCACACTCAGTCTGAAAGATATTCTGGAGCCCAGTATTCAGATGGCCGAGGGATATCCAATTGAACGGTCTGCCGTCCGGTCTATTGAAAATCACGCCGAACGCATTGCGGAATGGCCATACTCCAAACCGGTTTACCTTCCAAATACAGATGAAGAAAATCCAGCCCCGAGAGAAGGGCAGCTTTTCGTACAGTCAGATCTGGCAGAGACCCTGCGTAAACTGGTTGAAGCAGAAGCCGCCGCCCTGGAGGAAGGCAAATCACGTAAAGAAGCCATCTATGCTGCCTATGACCGATTCTATCGGGGCGATATTGCGGAAGAGATTGTTCATGGAACCCGGGAGCAGGGAGGCCTGATCACACTGGAGGATCTGGATCAGTGGCAGGTATACATTGAAGAGCCGGTGATGACCGACTACAAAGGCATCCAGGTCTATAAACTTACGTCATGGGTCCAGGGACCGGTGATGCTGCAGGCACTGAACATGCTGGAAACCATGGATCTGAAAGCAATGGGCTACAACAGTACCCGCTACATCCACGCGCTGTATCAGGTCATGAACATGACCTTTGCCGACCGGGACTTCTACTACGGAGATCCATACTACCCCCCTGCCGAGCCGATGGAAGGTCTCCTGTCCAAAGAATATGCCAGTGCCCGGGCGCAGACGATCAACTGGAACGAGAACGATCCAGATATCAAACCCGGGGATCCGTATCCATTTCAGGGAGAGGAAAACCCCTACCTGCATTATCTGGACCATTGGTCAGAAGAGGATACCACCAGTTATGGGAGTGACTTCTCCTATGAATCCGACTTTTATGCGGGAACCACATCCATTCAGGCCGCTGATGCGGAAGGCTGGGTGGTCTCCATTACGCCCAGCGGCGGCTGGATCCCTGCGGTCATTGCCGGGGAGACAGGGGTTGGATTAAGCCAGCGGATGCAGAGTTTTGTACTGGATCCCGCCGAGAACCCCTACAATCTGCCGGAGCCGGGCAAACGGCCACGCGCAACCCTGACCCCGGCAATGGCACTCAAAAATGGACTTCCCTATCTGTCCTTTGCCGTTCAGGGCGGGGACAGTCAAGACCAGAATCTTCTCCAGTTTTTCCTGAACATCGTTGAATTTGGTATGAATGTGCAGGAAGCAGTGGAGGCGGCCAACATTAACAGTTTTCAATTACGGGGATCTTTTGGGGATCATGAGATCCGGCCCGGCCGACTTTTGCTGAATAATGAAGTCCCCGACTGGATCCGGAAAGAACTCCGGGACATGAACTACAACCTCACATTCGGTGCACGCACCAGCGGACCGATCACTGCCATCCAATTTGACCGAAAGCACGGCACCCTGTGGGGCGGAGCAAGTGACCACGGAGATGACTACGGAATTGCGTGGTGACCTCTGGTATTAACGATTAACCGATTCCGTGATTTTTAAGTTCGGGGCTTTTTGCGCGGTAATACCGTGTCACGTTTCCATATAGGAAGATGGTGACGAAAAACGCAGCCTGCCACCGCAACGATGGATCATTGATCACCATCAGGGTAAACAGCAAAACGCATGCGATAAGGCCGATAAGCAGGTCCTGTCTGGAATTGGGTTTGATTTTGCTCTTGTAGTAGAGCGGACATCCAAACAAAACAGCAGCCATCAACAGGCCGAACAATACGAACTCGAATACAATCTGCATGTCGTTAACGGTCTTGCGTACACTGTGCAAATGCTCTGCTCCATCCTTTTGTTCCGATGCAGATCATTTCCGGCCTAAATTATGCATCAACTCACTTGCGAGTTCTTTGGCAAAGGCCGGATCATTGATGTGAAGGTCGTATTCCCTCACCGATACCGCTGAACTGCAGTGGGCGCGGAGCGAAGCAAACAGTGATTGATTGGCATCCGGACTAAAGAAAGGCTGACCGGGCGCATCCAGCATGCTGACTCCCTTCAGAGGAATCAGCAAAGTCACTGGTGCACGCGCCCGACTAAGCCGGATGCCCATCTCTCTGCCGATCCGGGTGCACTCCTCTGCGCTGGTCCGCATCAACGTGACATTGGCATTGTGCGGGTGCAGCACGCGCCCTCGAAATCTCTCTGGAACCGTCTCCGGTGCGCAGTAATTCACCATGTCCAATGCACCGCAGGAAATCACCTGTGGAATGCATGCGGCAATGGCGGCTTCCAGTCGGTGCGGGCCAGCACTTAAAACCCCTCCCACCACTTCATCGCACCATTCCGTTGTCGTAATGTCGGCAACTCCCTCAAAAAAACCGTCCGCAATCAATTTTTCCATTGCACGCCCCCCGCTACCCGTTGCATGAAAAACCACGACCTCATATCCTGATCCCTCCAAATGATCACGCACCTTTGTGACACACGGAGTCGTCACCCCGAACATGGACGCGGCAATCAAGGGTCGTGGATCAGGAACATGATCTGCATGGTCCTGCTCCACCATCCCGCAGAGCGCCCCCGCTGCATTGCGGATGATCACACTGCTGATCTGATTTAACCCGGCAATATCTGCAACCGAGTACATCATCGCAATGTCACTCTCACGAATATAGGGAGCAATATTACCGGAAGCGAGCGTAGAGAGCATGACCTTGGGAAGTCCAATGGGTAAAGATCGCATAACAGCCGTCCCTACCGCGGTCCCGCCTGATCCTCCTAAAGCCAGAACCCCCGCCAACTGAGGTGCTGTATTCTGTGCAAGCGCAACCGCGCCCCGTGTCATGACATCGAGGGCGTGACTCCGACTTCCAGATTCCCGCAGTGTTGAAAGAGTGCTCCCTCCGGCTCTTGCCACCTCTTCCGCCGATACATCCGGCTCACACCGGGGATTGCCCATGACCCCCGCATCCATCAGGATGCATGAAAGTCCCCGGGATTGAATAAGATCAAGTGCGTATGCATATTCCACTCCTTTCGTGTCGAGCGTACCCACCAATAGAATCTTTTTGGGCATCATTCGCACAGCGTTCGCCCGGGATGCACAGAAAAGCAGTTCAGATCAGCGGGGCTAAAACATTTCAAGACTGATTTTAAGCTCATCGGTATCCAGTTCAATGGCTTTGTGATCATCACGCAGACGATAATCATTTATCCTCTCTGGCAACAACTCTTTTGGGGTATTCATCTGAAAGAGTGTGTCGGCAACCACATACCAGTCTTCCATGGTCAGATGTACCACTGCCTCCGTGCCGGTGGCTACCATTGGGGCATACTGTAATACCTTGTTCAGGTGGTTGATGCCTTGCTTTTGATGAAGGTTGGGATCCATTCTGTTGTTTGAGTTAGAAACTATCGTTAAGACCTATCGGGATCAGGTACCGTACAATCACACAGGATCCCTGTCACGATCAGGATAAAGGTACTACGCAGCAGCCAGATTGAGCAATTATTGCAAACAGCCAAAGAGTTCCATGTGTGGAAGTCCGGCCAGATAGCAGATAAGCCCGTCATTTGCAGTACCACCAGGACGTAGTGCACGCCATCTCTAATCTGGAACATTGTTGACACGGACTCCGGTCAGGTTATTCCACTATTAAGCACCATAAAATGCAAATATTCGGCCACGCTCCCGTTGAGTAGTACATGACTTACTGTCAGTCTAGCAGGTCGGACATCTTGCTAAGCCTAAACTCTCATAATGTTTCTACAAAAATCATTTTCGCCACCTCGCCGAACTGTTCACTCAACTGATTCCACCCATAGAGCCCCTCTCCATGATACCAATGCTCATCCTCAGCAAGACCTTCCGTTTCTGAATATCCCATAATGGCCGCATGCCCGATATTTGGTATTCTGCGTATCTTCCTGCACCACATTCCCCAAATTTAAATCTGAACAATCAAACCCGACAACAAACTCATGACCAATCTACAAGCGATCTTTTCGGAAGAGAAACTTGATTCCCTGATGAACCGGCATCCCGCCAAACTGGCCCAAGTGCTTCGTACTCCGGATTGCGTACCGGAGTTGATGGAGTTAATTATGCAGGCGGAAGTCACCGAGCACTGCGGGATTCCGCAGAAGCATTCCAAAACAAAATGTAAGCGTTGGGGAAGCAATCCAGGATCTGTATTCTGGAACGGGGCCCGAACTCCCATCCAGGTTCCGCGGGTTCGCAATACGGAGACAAAAAAGGAAGTGCCGTTGGAAACCTATACGCATTTTCATACGAAGAACTCCGACTTTGCACACAACCTGATGCGGAGTGTGCTGCATGGATTGTCCCAACGTAAATTTGGCCAAACGGCAGCGCATGTGGCGGACAGTTTTGGGCGCAGCGGCTCCACAACTGGACATGTGTTTAAGGAAGAGACCGAGAAAGCCCTGGAGCACTTCATGACGCGGCGTTTTGATGATCTGGAGTTTGTTGCGATCCTGATTGACGGGAAGACGCTCCGGCAAGAGCAGATTCTGTTGGCGGTGGGACTGACCACCAAGGGAGAAAAGATCATTCTGGGGTTCGTGGAGGCCAAAACCAGATTCCATTCCCGTGTCGTTGTGCTGCTGCAGGATTTGCAGGCACGCGGCTTCCAGGCGGCAGAGACATTGCTGGTGTTGCTCGATGGAGCGAAGGGGTTGCGCAAAGGCGTTCTTGAGGTCTTTGGAGATCAGGCACTAATTCAGCAATGTCCGTGACGAAGACGGGAAAATATGACATCCAGAATCAATACACTGACTTTGCCGCAGAGACCAAAAGAAAATTGAAAGCGGCGTATGCCGCGGACATCCATGCCCAGATAAAAGGACAATTGCTGACTCTGACTCGAATCCTGGAAGATCAATGTCCCAGGCGGGCAGCTTACGAGGTTCCTGCAAAACTAACACTTCAGGCTAAAAAGCACTCCTGGGTGCACTCAGATGAACAAAAAGCCTCAAGATTGAGAGTTTTGTAAGAAGCTCTTACGAGAAGGATTAGAAGAAACGCGGAAGCTCCATAAACTGGGGGTGGCCAAATTACTGTGGGATCAACTCCGAACCACGAACATTATTGAGAGCATCAACGGCGGATTTGTACACACAACCCGCAGAGTTCCCCGATGGTGTAACTCGAATCAGCGCCAGCGATGGATTGTCGCGGCGTGTCTGAACATTGAAGAGCACTAAACGACATGGTTAAACCAAAAATCGCTATCTTGTGCCCCTATGAAAGTAACTTCACAGACACCAACTGATAATGGCGCATCTCCGAGGGCCTACCCCCATCCCTTGTACAGTTTAATACATTGTGGCTAAGTCATTGCCTCACCTCCATGTATTTTGCTCGTGGCACACTATATCCATAATTAACAATGAGGGGAATCTTTCCCATTCAGGTGGATAAAACGGATACAATCGGGAAGGATAGTGCCTCCATGATTGTCTACACAACATCATCCGCTTGATGCTATGCCCGTCAAAGATTGTAAGACAAAGTAGTCCCCCGCTGGTTCAAGGACACGGCAGCATGTGACGATCCGCTTTCGTCTGCGAGGCGACAAAAAGACCTGCCGGTTCCTGAATGAACTGGCGGGTGTCAACCGGTATCTCTGGAATGCGGTGCTGGCGAAAGCCAAAGACGATTACGCGGAAACCGGGCAATCTCAGACCTCTCAGTTTGATTTCACAAGTGGTATAAAGTACACAAGGATACGGTCGCACCATGGCTAAGAGAATATCTCGTGAACGCAACTCGCACTGGACTGAAGGATCTATCGGATGCCTACAAGCAGTTCTTCAAGAAAAAGCGAGGGTTCCCCAGGTTCAAGAAAAGGGGCAAGGCGAAAAGAAGTTTCGCCGTAGATGTGTCAGGGGGGAAGATGTTTTCAACGAACGGGTATTTTCGACTAAAGCGGGGCATGTATGTGAAGATGCTGCGATTTTATCGAGTGAACCGCTACACAAACCCGGTGCCCAAGACGGCCCGCATCTTTGAAGAAAACGGGAACTGGTATATGACGGTCGTCTATGAAGTGGACGCGACCCTGCAAGACGCGGACGGCATTGGCATTGGGGTCGACCGTAATTGCAGGCAGGTTGCGGACAGTGCGGGAAGGATCTTCTATCTGACCGACACATCTGGTATTGAAAAGCGCATTCAGAAGCTTCAACGCCGACTAGCGAAAAAACAGAAAGGAAGTCATTCCTGGAGGAAGATAAAGAAAACCATCGCACACCATGAACGCAAGATCAAGAACATCCGAAGGAATGACTTGCGTCCTATTGCCTTATTGATCACCGAAATCTCTACGCTTGTAATCCTGGAAGACCTGAAAACCAAGGGTATGACCGCAAGCGCGAAAGGAACGGTGGAGAATCCGGGCAGGAATGTGAAGCAGAAAGCAGGACTGAACCGCTCAATACTGGGAACAGGATGGGC
>JAJECE010000131.1 GCA_022822185.1 Rhodothermales bacterium
GCAGGGATACCACTTGAAACCTTGAGCATTATTCTCCATTATCTGCAAACCACCACCACACGCACAGGACTCACCGTGACCGCAGATTTGGTGGAACAAGACTTTGAAAAAGGAATCAAAATCTGCGATGCCGAGATGGCATACCTGAATCTGCAGTCCCATCAAACCATACCCCAATGGAACTACTCCATCAAACCGCAAACAAATCGCATAATTCTGGTGTCTTAATGGAAAATTTAGAGGATAAGTTGTTTTTTCGCCAGCCCCTAGCAGAAATTATGCGGCACAGTCGAGTGAAATCGGTCGCAACTGGGGGCGCTCTATGAGACGAATAAGTCTCAATGAGAGGCACCTGACGGCCGATACAAACTACTGCTTTGTCTGATGGGCGGTGTGCTCACCTTCATTCTGACCTACGGCACATTCTTCGCCGGCTAAGTTACTCTGTACAGTCCCGTTTATTATTTGTACCGGAGTTCGGGCATGGCACTTCGGCTGGCAAGTTCATTTCTGCAGTACTGGGCGGGCATGCGACTGGTCTGCCAGCGTCCGACCTGCTGCAGTTGCTGCAAGGTTGCCCCGCGCATTGCCAGCGACTGTGCACTTCCGACGCGGAGCGACTGCCCAGAGAAGCGCCCTTCCATTTCAGAATCCCTCGCCCGTTTCTGGATGATTTTGCGGATGGACTGCACGCGCAGGGGTTGCCCCTGAATTTTGCCGCCCTTTCGGATATACCGGAAGACGGCCGCATCGCCATTCAAGGGACCGAGTTGCCCCTGAATAGCATGCAACCAAGCCTGGAGAAATTTCACGGTCGGCCGTCCAAGGAACATCGTACAATCCTCGCCTTCCTGATCGGTTTTGCTGGCGGGGATCATAAGGCGGCCGGTGCGGTCTTCTAGGAACGCCAGATGTCCCATTTGGACGGCGACCAGTTCGGAGACGCGTAGCATGGCATCGGACATGAGCGTGAGCAGGGCTGCGTCCCGGCACCCATGAAGTCCCTTTCGGGAAATTTTTTTGGCAATGAAATCCACTTCATTAAAAGAGATTCCAGTCACTTGTCCAGGGCCGCGATCATGTCCTTCGCGTCGGCTGTTGGCGAGGGTTTGCCGGGTCAGGGGTCCGATGGGTGGCTCGGTGCCGGCTAGTCGACAGGCAAACTGAACAGCGGCAGGGATGATGCTTAAACTGGCAGGAGCCAGACCCTTCTGGAAGGATTCGGCGAGATATTCGGCAAGGAGAGCATCGGTCAGGGTGCGCTGCTCCAGCCAAGTTTCCAGTGCGTTCAGAGCGGACTGGTAGGTCCGGCGCGTATTGGTACTGATGGAACTCTGAATGAGGACTTGGGCTTCCGGGGTGGCCTGTAGTGACTTGGTTTCGTTTTCGTGTGTAGAAAATGGCATTTGGCATGTGATAGAAGGGCAGATTTCTACCATCTGGGGCGATTTAGGGTTCCATAATTGCCGCTATGGAATTCTGCTCTATAAAGAATTTACACAAAAATCCATCAAATCTTCAAAGAATATTGGAAAATGGTATTGATTGTCCTTTCTTTGAGATGGGTGTGTATTCAGATTCAGGAAATCTGCGTAAATTCAATGCGTATAGCGTCTGGAACGCCAAAATGAGGCCGCAGCCCTCCATCTAAATTAACAATTTCAATGCGCTTAAACGCCAAAATAAATTATCGCCCTCATGTCTTCGTTCCAGATGACGATGTCTGGATCCCCCAGCATCAGACCGTAACCATAGCAGGTCGAAAAATTGCCGGAATGGTTTATCTCGGAAAGCGAGAACTCGGTAAATACGGTAATTGCATCTTTCAGCCATGTGCAGATTCCGCTATTGACCCGGACCTGAGAGTGGACAATTCCAGTTACTATGATCCCTCGGAAAAAAAAGATGTCCTTTACTATCTGAGGTATCACGAATTCGGTAGAGATGAGCGTGCGGAGTATCTAGACTGGCTCGCTAGTGATCGGGCAACCGTTGATTGCCACGAATCCTATCTGCGTCTTTACTTCTACGGAATGGAGCATCGATTTTTTTCAGAGCCATCCACGCTGGACGAGAGGCAGACCATTATTGCAGAAATTGAGAGACTGCTGGAAGCATACGACCATCTAAATGAGTTTTCCCGGGCCAGACGTGAGATGTCACGTTTCCTCTATACGGCCTACGCAGTGACTCAAACTCCCGAAAAGATCAAACCCCGATTTGAAATGATCGGCAAGGTGATGGCACTTGATGTGTGTATCGCAATCGGGAATAGGTTGAAAAATCACCAGCCTGTTCATGCCGACTGGTGCCTGAGCTGGTATATTACTGATCCACTCTCGCCTCCATTACGAACAGCGGCACAGCGTGCTTTCCCGGAATTCAGGGCGCTCTTCACACAGATCTTAGAAGAGATGTTTCCCGATGGGCTGATGTCATCCCCCACGGACCATTATCCTTTTTCCCCGTATTACGAGGCATCTTCGAAAGCTTTTTTTGTAAATCTTGAGGATCACTTTGAAGATCCCATAGATATTTATTACGCAAGCGGTTCACCGGAAGTGATCTGGGATATCGTTTATGAGGCTACAGAAGCTCTGAATAAGTATGGCCGATTTCTTGGAAAGTATCCCGCGGGCCGGGAGAGAATTGAAGCATATATACTGCTTCCCCAACGTATTCGGCCATTGTTTCCGAACCGGGCAGTCGAAGAACTGCAAAGCTGGGCGGGAACCGTGATTGAGTCTGGAGATCTTCCCCTAATTGAACACGTCGTTGAGAAAATTGAGGAGATAATGCCCGAAAAAATCACAAGGCATCATATCATCAGGGCTGCCAATACGCTGGCGTTTCTTTCGATCGGCATGGTACCGGATCCCCGCTTTGAACTGCGGGGGCCGAAGATGGGGGAGCCGGTAATTCTCTTTAAGCTGCCCGAACCGGTCACAGAATTGAACGAAGCCTGCAGTGAATATCGTGAGGCACTCCTTTGCCTGATGATTGGAGTATGTATTGCCCATGCAGATGGCCGTATTGCCAAGGAAGAAAGCGCCGCTTTAGAGGCATATCTGCGCTCTGCTTCGATCACCGATCCTGAGCGTAATCGCCTTCTTGCTAACCTTCAATGGGGCCTTGCTGTGCAGCCGAACTTTGCAGAATTCCGAAAATACCGGAAACATGTTTCCGATGATGCCCTTCCCGACATGGGCAAATTTGCACTCTGCATCGCTGCCGCAGACGGCGCAATTCATCCCGCCGAAATCAAGGCACTCGAAAAACTCTACAAGGCCATCGGACTGCCGTCCGACAATATTTATTCAGAACTGCACGCCCTTTCTATGCCAAGTTGCCCGAAAACGATTTTGTTTGCCGATGGAACGCAAAATGATGGCCGCACCACCCCATCGTCAAGCAGTCATGAGCCCGTTGTTTTGGATAAGAAGCATATCTCTTCACTCATGGCGGAGACCGCACAGGTATCTTCGCTATTGGGGAATATTTTCGAGGAGGATGTTCACGAAGATGTCAGTGCAGATTCCACTGGCACCACAGATGTCTTTGCGGGACTGGATGCTCAGCACTCGGCCTTCCTGCGTGAACTTTTGACCCGGCAGCACCGGGTCAAAGCAGAATATAACGCCTTGGCAGAGCGATTTCAGTTGATGCCGGAAGGAGCAATGGAAACCCTGAATGAATGGTCCTTTGATCGTTTCGAGGACATCCTGATTGATGAAGATGCACACTATGAGATCAACCCGGGGATTTCTGCCATACTATGCCAGTGACCGTGTTGATACAGAATCCACACCCTTACAGCAGTGAATAGACTTGACTCAATGTGTCATGCGACAAAACGTCAAGTGGTGATGCTGTTCTGCAAGTCAGAGCGGAATTGCAGTCAGGGATTAACCTGAAACCGAACGACTCGGTCCCTTTTCGAAGAAGATTAAAAATTCAATGTACCTAAATGTCAACGCAGTGATTCGACCTGAGGTCATCCTTCCCGATGAAGATATCTGGATCCCCAAAAATCAGACGGTAACCGTCGCAGGGCGGGAAATTGCCGGAATGATTTATCTGGGAAATCGGAAGCACTTCCGTCGCACGCAAGAGACGTATGCAGATCCAGTCATTGACCCGGATCTGGAAGTAGAGGATGCTCCATCCAGCCGTTCATTATCGTACCAATATCGCCTCTCCAGTATGAGATACTACACACTTCACTCATATAATCGGGCCAGATATCTTGACTGGCTTGCGAGTGACCGGGCCGTGTATGATTGCCATGAGTCCATGATACGCTTTTACCTCTACGGCCTGGAACGTAGATTTTTTCTGGATTCACCTCCTCTGGAGGAGCAGCATGCCATCATCAAAGAAGCGGAGCGATTGCTGGCGAGGTATAATTATATGTTTGGGTTCCAGCAGGCCAGACGCGAACTGTCTTATTTTCTTTATACCGCCCATGCAATGGTCCAGCCGCCCGATAAGATCGAACCCCGGTTTAAAATAATCGGCGGAAATATGTCACTTGATGTTCGTGTTGCAATCGGACACATGATAGAAGCGGGCCAGCCGCTAAGTTCCGACTGGGCACTGAGTTGGTATGCGACCCATCCAGACACACAACCGTTACGGGTCACAGCACGCTGGGCTTTTCCCGAGTTCAGGGCTCTCTTTGCACAGCTTTTTGAAAAGGCATTTCCAAAGGGAGTCACGGTATCCCCGCCGCAGTTTCCCCTTCAAGCGGATTACAGGGCGGCTTCCCTGTCTTTCGACGCCAGCATAAGCCCTTTCAAGGAGATCCCGGACATTCCTCCCAGATTTAATCCACCGCAACAGATTGGAGAACTCGTTCATGAGGCCACAGAGGCTCTGAATAAGTATGGCCGATTTCTTAGAAAGCATTCCGAAGGCTGGGAGAAAATTGAAGCATATACGCTGCTTCCCCAAAGTATTCGACCATTGTTTGAGAATGCCGCAATAAAAGAACTGCAAAGCTGGGCGGGAACCGTGATTGATTCTGGAAATCTTCCCCTGATTGAACAGATCGTTGAGAAGGTTGATGAGGCACCGCCCGAAAAAATCACGAAGGGACACACCACCAGGGCTGCCAATACATTGGCGATTCTTTCCATCGGTATGATACCCGATCCCCGCCTTGACTTGCGGGGGCCAAAGATGGGGGAACCGGTGGTTCTCTTCAAGCTGCCCGAACCGGTTACAGAACTGAAAGAAGTCAGCAGCAGGTATCACGAGGCACTCCTTTGCCTGATGATTGGTGCCTTTATTGCCCATGCAGATGACCCTATCGGAAAGGAAGAGCATGCCGCTTTAGAAACTTACCTGCATTCTGTCCCCGTCACCGAACCTGAGCGTGACCGCCTCCTTGCCAACCTTCAGTGGGCCCTTTCTGTGCCGCCCAATTTGGCCGGTTTTCGAAGGCACCTGAAAAATGTTGCCGGAGACCTCCCCCTTAAAATGGGGAAATTCGCGCTCTGCATTGCCGCCGTGGACGGAAAGATTGAGACCGCTGAAATCAAGGCACTCGAAAAACTCTACAAGGCCTTGGGCCTGCCTCCCGAAAGCATCTACTCCGAGTTGCATGCCCTTTCCCTGTCAGGTGATCCGAAAACAATTCCGTTTGCCAATGGATCGCAAAACAACGGCTTCGCCGCTGCGTCACCGGATGGCCAAGATCCTGTCATTCTGGACGAAGGCCAGATCGCATCCTTAAAGATGGAGACCGCACAGGTGTCTGCGCTGCTAGGGGATATTTTTGAAGAAACTGTGCAGGAAGAGGTCAGCACGGGCTCAAACGGCTCCACGGATGTCTTTGATGGATTGGATGCCGAGCACTCGGCGTTTCTGCGTGAACTTTTGACCCGGCGACACTGGGATAAATCAGAGTATGCCGTTTTAGCCGGACGATTTCAATTGATGCCGGAAGGAGCAATGGAAACCCTGAATGAATGGTCCTTTGATCGTTTTGAGAACATCCTGATTGATGAAGATGCACACTATGAGATCAACCCGGAGATTTCTGCCAAACTGTGCCAATGACCGTGTTGAGAGAGAATCCACACCCTCACAGCAGTGAATAGACTTGATGCAATGCGTAATGCGACAAAACGTCAAGTGGTGCGACTGTGATGCTGTTCTGCAAGCCAGAACGGAATTGCAGTCCGTGATTAACATGAAACCGAACGACTCCATCCCTTTTCGAAGAAGATTGAAAAATTGTGGGGATTCCGTGATCCTGGGCCATACAGTTCTCCCGATTCAGAAAATCTGTGCAGAATCAAATCCGAATCCGGTACTGTAAAACGGACTCCCGGCGTTACCTGTAATCCGACAATCTTAATGTACTTAGACCTTGACGTATGGCCTGGCTTTAATATCGAGATTCCCGATGATATTTGGATTCCTCAAGGTCATACCATAAACATAGCTGGACGGGAGATTGCGGGGATGATTTATCTGGGCAGCAGGGAGAACTTTCGCACATATGAGTGGTGGGCAGATTCTACCATTGATCCCTATCTGCAGGTAGAGAAACGCCTTCACCCTTTGCAGCCTCCGTATCCGCATCAACGGCTCCTCTACTGTACGAGGTACTTTGAGCTTGGTGCACGTGACCGGGCCAATTATCTCGATTGGCTCGCCGGGGACCGGGCAGGACTTGACTGCCATGAATCCGTCATACGCCTCTATTTCTACGGATTGGAACGCCGGTTTTTTCTGGACTCTCCGCCTCTGGACGAGCAGCATGCCATCATCAAAGAAGTGGAGCGACTGCGGGAGACCTATGCGCATCTGGATAATTTTCGCAAAATTAATCGTATTCTGTGCAAATTTCTCTACACTGCCCACGCAATCGTCCAGCCACCTGAGGGGATCAAGCCCCGGTTTGAGGTGGCCGGCAGAGAAATCCCGCTTGATGTACGGGTTGCAATTGCGCACCGGATTGCAACGAAGCAATCCCTCAGTGCAGACTGGGTGCTGAGCTGGTATACCACCCATCCGGATACGCCCCCGTTACGTACAGCCGCCCGTAGAGCATTCCCCGAGTTTCGGGCTCTGTTTGGACAGCTCTTTGAAAAGACATTCCCGAATGGGATCCTGGTACCTCACCTGTATTCAGTTCTTGAAGCATCTTACATATCGAAATCCAGGGCTTTCAATGTACTCCTGACCCCGCACGAAGAAATCCCGAACCTTCCTCTCGAATTTGATCTGCACGAAGAGGTGGATGAAATCATCCATGAGGCAACCGAAGCTCTGGGCAAATTCAGCCGGGTTCTTGGAAAATACACGGAGGGCAGGAAGAGGATTGAAGTACATGCTTTTCTTCCCCAAAGTTTACAGCCCCTCTTTCCGAATACTGCAATCAAAGTACTGGAAGACTGGGCAGAAACGGTCATCGAATCTGAGGAACTTGTCCCGATTGAACAGGTCATAGAGAATGTCCATGAGGTACGGCCCGAAAAAATTACGAAGGGTCATATCACCAAAACTGCAGACATACTTGCACTCCGATCCATCGGCATGGTGCCGGATCCCCGCTTTGACTTGCGTGGGCCAAAGATAGGAGAACCGGCGGTTCTGTTCAGGTTGCCACAGCCGGTCACGGAACAGGAAGAATCCAGCATTGAGTATCTTGAAGCGCTCCTTTGCCTTGGGATCGGAGGCTTTATTGCCAACGCAGACGAACGCATGAACGAGGATGAGAAAGCCCTGTTAGCGGCATACATAGATTCCACTCCGGCCGCCGGACGGGATCGCCTTCTCGCGAACCTTCAGTGGATCCTTGCGGTACCGCCCAGCCTGATCTGGTTTCGAAATCATCTGAAACGTGTTTCCAAGGACGCGCTTCATCGGATTGGAAAACTTGCTCTGCGCATCGCCGCTGCAGACGGCAGGATTGAAACCGCTGAAATCAAGGCACTTGAAAAACTCTATCATGCCATGGGACTGCCGCCCGAAAGCATCTACTCAGAACTGCATGCCCTCTCCACTCCAGGTGGCCCGAAAACAATTCTGTCCCCCGATAGAACCCAGGATCAGGGCTTCGCCATTCCATCACCGGACCACAACAAGCCTATCATTTTAGACGAGAGGCAGATTGCATCATTAAAAACAGAAACCGCACAGGTATCTGCGCTTCTAGGAGATATTTTTGAAGAAGAGGTCACGAAGGATGCCACCACGGATTCGAATGATTCCACCGACACCTTTGATGGACTGGATACCAGGCACTCCGCTTTTCTGCGTGAACTTCTGACCCGGCAGCACTGGGGCAGATCCGAGTATGCCGCTCTGGCCGAACGATTTCAACTGATGCAGGAAGGAGCACTGGAAACCATGAATGAATGGGCCTATGACCGGTTTGAAGATGTTCTCATTGACGAAGACTCCGACTATGAACTGAATCTGGAGATTTCCAACCAGTTGCGTCAGTTCTGCATGACAAACTAAGTCCAGACAGGGACCGATACGAAGCGGCTCCTCACCATTGGATCCATGATCTACACCGGTATTTGTGTAAGAACTTTCTTTCTGGAACTTATAAGCCAAGTAACCGAAGAGATCGGAGCACTTTGGATTCATGGAACTATACCCATGCAGATGACACCCGGACTGCCTCTTTGGGCTCCCCGCAATATTGCGGTGCCAGTTCAAAACTTAATTGATGCCGACAGGATTCCCCTTGTCCGAAACCTACGTCATGGATTCAGTCCAATTCGCGGCTTATGCGTATAATCTGGAATTATACGGATGATGTTCACGACGAAACTGGAACCCAGGGAGCTAAGCCGCATTTTTCGATGTACTCAGACAAGGCACTAGTCTATGAAAGCCCTCATGTCTGGATCCCCGTTGAGGATGTCTGGGTCCCCAAAGGTCAGACCGTGACGGTGGCCGGGCGGAACATTGCCGGAATGATTTATCTGGGGAGACGAGATGGCGATGATTTTACGTTTGAGCCCTGCGCAGATTCGGTGATTGATCCCAGTTTGGAGGCGGCCGAGAATGTATTTTTTGATCCCTCCCGGAAAGAGGAACATTTTAACTATCTCAGATACCACCTATTCTGCACCGAAGAACGTGGAGAATACCTTGCATGGCTTACCAGTGATCGATCAGATACCGACTGTGATGAGGCATATATCCGCCTTTATTTTTACGGACTGGAACGCAGGTTTTTTGTCGACTCGCCTTCTTCAGAGGAAGGACGCGCCATCATCGCAGAAGTGGAGAGACTGCTGAAAGCATATGGAGATGGATATGACTTCGCTCAGGCGAAGCGTGAGATGTCCGAATTTCTTTATACAGCTTATGCCGTCATTCAGCCGCCCGAAGAGATTCAGCCCCGGTATGAAGTGATCGGGAAAAAGAAACCGACGGATATTCGTGTTGCCATCGGATACAGGATGAACACCGGCCGGCCACTCAACGCTGATTGGTCCTTAAGTTGGTATATCACCCATCGGGGCGGAAAATTGCGAGTCGCAGCACTACGGGTCTTTCCTGAGTTTAGAGCACTGTTCGGACAACTTTTTGAAAAGAAATTCCCGGAGGGACTCTCCCCTCTCCCGTCATGGACCCCCCTCACGCCGAGATATAAGGCCGCTTCAAAAGCTTTTTATGTGGATCTAAGCGATCAGTTTAAGCATCTTGATGACATTGCCGAGGCAGACCCGCCCCCTGCCGAAATCGGCGAAATGATCCAGGAGGCAACGAAAGCGCTGAACAAGTACAGCCGATTTCTTGGAGAATTTACCATTGGAAAAGAGACCATTGAAGCACATACGCTGCTTCCTGGAAGCCTCTGGCCGCTGTTTCCCAATACTGCAGTCGACGAATTACAGAATTGGGCAGAGAAGATTATTGAATCCGGAGGCTTTACCCCGATTGAACAGGTCGTTTCGAAAGTGGACGAGGAAGAACGAGAGAGTATCTCGAAACGACACATCATCAAGGCCGCCGCTACACTGGCTCTTATGTCCATCGGCATGGTACCGGATCCCCGCTTTGAACTGCGTGGACCAAAACAGAAGGAATCGGTCATGCTGTTCCGACTGCCCGAACCGGTTACCGAATTGCAGGAAATCAGCAGCAAATATTCTGAAGCTCTTCTCGGTGTTCTAATTGGAGGATTTATTGCCCACGCAGATCACCGGATCACAAAAGAGGAAAACGCCGCTTTAGATGCCTACATCCATTCTGCCCCGGTCACGGAATCTGAGCGTAATCGCCTTCTGGCCAACCTTCAATGGATTCTTGCTGTACCGCCCACTTTGGCCGAATTTCGAAGGCATCTGAAAAAAGCCTCACCGGATGCCCTTCGCAAGATTGGCAAATTCGCACTCTGCATGGCCGCCATGGATGGTACGATTGCGTCCGTTGAGGTGGAAGCGCTTCAAAAACTCTATAAGGCCATGGGGCTGCAAGCTGAAAATGTTTATTCGGACCTGCATGCATTATCTACTCTGGATGGCTCAAAAATAATTCTGTCTGCTGCCACAAAGGAGCAGGACCTCGCAATTCCATGCCCGGACTGCAGCCGCCCCGTCGTTCTGGATGAGCAGCAGATCGCCTTATTAAAAACAGAGACCGCACAGGTATCTGCGCTTCTAGGAGATATTTTTGAGGAAGAGGTCACGAAGGATGTCCGCACGGATTCGAATGATTCCACCGATACCTTTGACGGACTGGATGCCAGACACTCCGCTTTTCTGCGTGAACTTCTGACCCGGCAGCACTGGGGCAGATCCGAGTATGCCGCTCTGGCCGAACGATTTCAACTGATGCAGGAAGGAGCACTGGAAACTCTGAATGAATGGTCGTTTGAGCGGTTTGAAGATATTCTGATCGATGAAGACTCCGACTATCGACTGAACCCGGAAATTTCAATGAACTTAGGCCCCTGAGTCCTCTGAATCAAAAACAATACTCTACTCAACCCCATAGAACCACTGACGTAATTCATGAAGCAGGCAAAAATCAAGCAGCGTGACCGTGATGGCATTGTACAGGCGCTCCGGGCAGGTGTCGTTCCCAAACTGGGATTAAGGCATATCCAGGTTGGACGTAAGCGCGAAATCGAAGAACTGGTCCATGACCTTGACCGCAACTGCGGCGGCGGAGCCGCAATCCGTTTCATCATCGGGGAGTACGGATCCGGGAAGACCTTCTTTCTGAACCTCATTCGCCTGATTGCCCTTGAGAAGGGAATGGTGGTGCTCTCTGCAGACCTGTCCCCTTCGCGCCGCCTGCAGGCAACCGGCGGACAGGCACGCTCCCTCTACGCCGAAATGGCAAGGAACACCTCCACACGCACCAAGCCCAATGGCGGTGCAATGGGATCGGTCGTCCAACGATTCGCGGGGCAGATTGTCCGTAAAGCGCAGGAGCAGGACGCAAGCCCGGGTGTCGTGATTCGTGAGCAGCTTGCACATTTGCAGGAATTGACCGGAGGGTATGATTTTGCCGAAGTCATTGCACGATACTGGGAGGGATTTGACAAAGGCGATGAACAACTCTGTTCGGATGCACTTCGCTGGCTCCGGGCCGAATACTCTACAAAAACCGAAGCGCGCAAGGCCTTGGGGGTGCGCACCATTATCAATGATGCGAACGTTTACGACCATCTGAAGCTGTTATCTTTGTTCGTACGGGAAGCAGGCTACAAAGGGATGCTGGTATCCCTTGATGAGATGGTGAATATCTACAAACTGCCATCCACACAGGCCAGAAAGGGAAACTTTGAGCAGATTTTGCGAATCCTGAACGATGTGCTTCAGGGAACCACCAGTTACCTTGGCTTTCTTATGGCGGGAACCCCTGAGTTTTTGATGGACACACGTCGAGGACTCTACAGTTATGAGGCATTGCATACCCGGCTCATGGAAAACCCGTTTGCGCAGGATGGACTTATTGATATGTCTGGCCCCGTGATTCGACTGGCAAACCTGGGCCAGGAGGACATCTTTGTCCTCCTGTGCAATCTTCGCCATGTGATTCAGGGAGACCATCCCTCCCTGCCGGACTCCGCCCTCAAAGCCTTTATGGATCATTGTTCCAGGCGTATTGGGGATGCCTATTTCAGAACTCCCCGCAGTACCATCAAGGCATTCGTCAACCTGCTTGCAGTCCTTGAACAGAACCCTCATGTCGATTGGCAGGAGTTGCTTGGATCTGTAGACTTGTCGGAGGACAGGGAGGAGGATCCTCTGGACAATCAACCGGATGATGAACTCACCAGATTCAAACTCTGAATCATCGCAGGGATTCAGCAGGCTTGCCCGACCTGTGCAGCAGTGGATATGGAATCAGGGATGGAAGACACTTCACGAAATTCAGGAACGGGCAATCCATACGCTCCTGGACAGCGACCGTGATGTGATCATCGCCGCGGCAACCGCAAGAGGAAAGACCGAGGCCGCTTTCTTTCCACTCATTTCCTCAGTACTTGAGCACCCAAGCCACTTGGGGTTTGATCTGGTCTACCTCAGCCCCCTGAAGGCACTCATCAATGACCAGTTTGGGCGGTTACAGGACCTCTGCCAGAAAACTGGATTGCCCGTTTATCCCTGGCATGGAGATATCTCCCTGAGCACCAAGAAACGGGCCAGAGAAAAACCAGATGGTATTCTGCTGATCACACCTGAGTCCCTGGAGGCCCTGTTTGTGCGCCGAGGCCTTGAAGCAGCCAGACTGTTCCACAGCGTACAGGCCGTTGTTGTGGACGAGTTACATGCATTTTTAGATAATGAACGGGGAATCCATGTACGCTCTCTGCTCACACGCATGGAACTGTCTGTTGGCCATCGGATCCGTAGAGTGGGACTGTCTGCCACATTGAGCGAGATGAAACTGGTTCGAAAAATCCTCCGCCCCGAGAATCCTGAGAGCGTAGAAATCGTGGAGGATACATCTTCAAATTTTTGGCTGAAGGCACAGATTCGTGGCTATCTCAGGCAGGAAAGTCTGTCCGAAAAGGATCAACGGGACGATATGGCTGCGCAAACGGCTGTGGCGCAGCATCTCTTCTGTAAGCTGCGCGGCACACGAAATCTGATTTTTGCAGGGTCACGCCAGAATGTTGAATCTTATGCAGACACCTTGCGCGTACTTTCAGAAAAAGAGCACCTGCCGCTTGAATTTTTTCCGCACCATGCAAACCTTTCCCGGGAGCACCGAATGGATCTGGAAGAGCGCCTGCGAACCCATCCGGCAACCACTGCCGTCTGCACATCCACACTTGAGTTAGGGATTGATATTGGCGAGATTGCGTGTGTGGCACAGATTGGCCCGCCTTTTTCTGTATCCTCGCTCCGGCAGCGGCTCGGCAGATCCGGACGACGCGCAGGCGCCGCAGCCGTTCTGCGAATGTACCAGATTGAACTTCAGGCCGGTACAAAATCCCATCCGCTTGACGGCCTGTACCTGGGCCTCATCCGGTCCATTGCAATGATAGAACTCCTGCGTCAGCGCTGGTGTGAGCCTCCCCTGCCCCAGGCACTTCATCTCTCAACGCTCACGCACCAGATCCTCTCCGTGATTGCAGAGCATGGAGGCAGAAGTGCGGCCCGAATCTACCAGACGCTCTGTGAGCGGGGCCCCTTCCAATCTGTCACGCGCACCCTCTTTGCACACCTTCTGAGACAACTCGGATCTTCGGAGGTGGCGCTCATTGAACAGGCCCCCGATGGAACCCTTCTCCTTGGCCCGAAAGGGGAACGGCTCGTTGAACATTACAGTTTCTATGCGGTGTTTCAGACTCCGAAGGAATACCGGATCATTACCGAAAACAAAGAACTGGGAACCCTGCCGATTACGATGGTCGTGGTGCCCGACATGACGATCATTTTCTCCGGCCGCAGATGGCGAATCCTTGAGGTTCGTGACAAAGAAAAGGTCATCAGGGTGTCCGAGGACCGGGTGGGCACACCGCCTAATTTTCCAGGATCCGGCGGGCTGATCCATGACCGTGTCGTTGCCGAGATGCAGAAGGTGCTCACCACGGCGGGCATCCCGGATTACCTGAATGAAACTGCCGCAGAACTCCTTGAACATGCCCGTTCGCATCTTCAAACGCTCGGGCTTCCTTCGAATTCCCTTCAGGAAATCGGCAAACACCATGCCCTGATTGCCACATGGACAGGCACCGTTAAAACCTCCACGCTTGCACTTATGCTTACTTCCAGAGGATACAAGGTCACCGCTTTTGACGGATTCCTTGATGTGGAATGGAACCGGACCCTGCCTCCGGTTACGATTGCGCTGGCCGAGATTGCCGGCATGGATTCCATCTCTCCTGAATCTGCAATCTCGGAGAACTCAAATCTTGGTACCGAAAAATTTCATCCCTATCTCAGCACCGACCTGCTCATTGAGGATGTGGCCAGCAGCAGACTTGATTTTAGCACCCTTCCCGCATTGGCTCGCAGATTAATCCATTCAGACGGCAGTTGACGAAAAGGATTCTGTAAGGTTCTGCTGTTTTGGGAATGCGGTTCACGATCTGCGTGGACAGCAGGACTACCCCTCCTCCGTAAGCAGACGCTCATACAGTGCGACCGTCTGATTCCCTATCACCTTCCAACTGAAGTTCGCCTCCACCCGTGCACGCCCCTTACGTCCCATCGCCCGGCTCCGCTCAGGATCCCGCATCAACACATTGATACGGTCTGCCAGTCGCTCGGCAAACCCATCCCCCTCAACCTCCACCAAAAGTCCTGTTTCTCCGTCTACCACAACCATCGGGATCCCTCCCACATTGGAGGCGACTACGGCGGTTTGACAGGCCATCGCTTCCAGGTTGATGATCCCAAACGGCTCATACACCGAGGGACACACAAAGACCTGAGCATGGGAATAGAGTATGATCAAGTCGGCGGGAGGCATCATTTCCTGGATCCAGACTATATGGTGATCGTCGTTCTCTTTGAGTCTGGCGACCTCCTGGAGCATTTCCGCTTCAATTTCCGGCGTATCCGGAGTGCCGGCCGCCAGAACCACCTGGATCCCCGGATCAAGGTGAGCAATCGCATGCAGCAGATGAATGATTCCTTTTTGACGCGTGATTCTCCCCACAAACAGAACATAGGGGAGTTCGGGATTGACCCCATAGCTTCGGAGGACAGACTCATCAAAGGTCGGCTGATATTCTTCCAGATCAATTCCATTGGGGATCACATGAACGCGCTCCCGGCGGATCCCGTAGAGTGAAATCACATCTTCCTTCATTTGAGGGGACACTGCGATCACGGCATCCGCCTCCTGGTATGCAGTTTTCTCAATCCAGGAGCTTACCTGATATGCACGTCCCAGCTGTTCCGCTTTCCATGGCCGGTGCGGTTCCAGACTGTGCGTGGTCAGTACCAGTTTCCCTCCGGTCAGCTGTTTCACCAGGATCCCGGCCCAGTGAGAGTACCATGTATGGCAATGAATGATCTGGGTACTGTCCGCGGCAGTGGCCATCACCAGATTGCGGTACAGTGTACCGAAAAGTTTATTGAATCGGGGATTACTTCCCTGAGGTGCGCCTGTATCGGTCACTCCCTTCACACTAAGCGCATCGGAGCTCCGCCTCTGCCTCCCGAATGCATACACCTGTACCCGATGATGCTCCGCCAATGCCCGGGTAAGATACTTCACGTGGACCCCCGCACCCCCGTAAATATTCGGTGGAAATTCATTCGTCAAGACCGTTATTTTCATCTTGCCGGTCACGACCCGGTCCAGAAGCTGTTCTGCCTCTGCAATTGACTCACGCAGACGAACAAGCCTGGAAGATTCAGGAGAAACCTCGGCAATGAGTGCACAGGTAGTCTGACATTTCTTGATCCGGTTCGTACTCTCCTTCAGAAAACTTTCCACCATCTCCGGGTTTCCTGCATAGCTGCCTGCGTCACTCATTGACTGACGGGCACGCTCGAAGGATCGTTTCAGGTGGGCATGCTGGCGCCAGCCCGTCAAATCAAAATGCCTTGATGCCTGAATCGCCAGTTCCACAGATCGAACCACCGCATCATAAAGCCGTCTCACATCTGAGGGAGGCCCCTTTACGTTCCTTCCCCGACCTGCGGAAGGTCTGTCTGAAGGTGGGATCAGTCGCTTCAACCCCTGCCGGACCACGATGGGATTGAGTTCCAGTATGAGCGCGTCAGACATCCTTGCCAGATTTTGCTGTACGACCTGCTTATTGTAGATGAAGGAATACTCATTCCCCGTTCCATGCTGCAACATCTGACGTAACTGGAGATACGAATTTGCCAATGCTATCAGCCGGCTATTCTTGCAATTGAGGGTGTTTTTTATGACCAGAAGAACGAACATGCGCCAGTAGTTCATACCGGGGCGCCCTGTATCCTGCCGAGCCAACTCCGCCATATGCTTCTTGATCACCGACAAGATCTGCTCCCGCACGGAGGCGGTCGAACCGATCTTCTGCAAAATACGCAGCGTACGGTCTATTTTATCCGGGGATTTGGGGTTGATCTGAATATCTTCAATCGGGATGATGTCCAGAGTTGGATTTCGGCTAATTTCCTCACGCATAGGGATTAGAGTTTTGGTGATGATGACTGAAGAGTGGTACGCTCATCAATAATATACTACTAACTGCGCTTTACTCAAATTTGGGGAATTCTATCTGTAGATAATAACGGGAAGATACCGGGACCAGACCTGGAATGGCAGATATTTTCACGAACTACGCATTCGCTTTATTCCCCTACAGGACGGATGCAGCGGCTGTACGGGCACTGTCCTGGTCATATCTGGCGAAGGTGCCCGACATACCATACTCTCTTCCAGTTGCGGCATAGAGGGCTGACAGAGGGCATGTTCTCAGCATACTGATCAGTTTTGGGGCTGGGACTGGACGAAACCCTGTAGGGTTGCCTCTGCAATAACATCAATCCAGGGATCCGTGTCCCCTTTCGCCCTACCATCTTTCTCAATCCAGTCCAGAAGGATCGCCCGTGTAATCTCTTTCTTTAGCATTCCCAGATTGATCTTGCAATCAGGATCAAATCTTGAGATCTCCAGCCGCTTGAAAGCTTGTACGGTTGCGCCCGGACCGGGCTGCCAGCAGGATCACTGGACGATCTTCAATTTTGCCTTCATGGATCGCATTGCGGAATTTCGTGGCATTTGTAAAATATTGATGTGGCGGGGGAGGGATAGTCGTCATCAGTCTTTGCGCCTCGTCCAACAGGAGCAGCAACGGCTCCCGCCCCGCCTTGAGGATATCCAGAGATCCAGACAAATGATACTCAGATGTGGAGGTCCCGTGTAGAAACTGGAGATTCCCCCCCTTCGTCGCTTCCTGACGCTTGGGGGGAAGAGGAAGTCTCAGCGCACTGCTTAACTCCACTGGATTATACAGCCCGTCCGGGTCAATCTCGGCGATCTACCAACGCCGTGCCCGTGCCAGCCGTGCACATTCAGTAAGCAGGGCGGTCTTACCCGCTCCGGGAGCCGCCTGGATCATGACGGTGGTCCCTACCTTGGCCTGAACCGCCCGATCCATAAGTCCCTTGAAGTTGCCAAGTATTTTCTCTCTTCCATGGAAATACTTTGCCTCCCCGCGCTCCAGCGTGGCGGTTGGTAGTCTGAATGGGGGAAACCTTTGAAATTTACGCATCGCACCAAGATTGATGTGAGTAGTAGTGGAAATTGTTCCAGACGCTATTTGTTCCGTGGTCCAATAGAAAAAGGGTTCAACCCGCAAAACCCCGATTCTTTGGACTGTCCGTGCCCTTTTCTACGCTTCCCCCGCTATCTCCTAACCCCTCCGCGCCCAGCATACACGCCAGACACATACATTTGCAAAAAGTATGCCCCCGCTCACATGCAATGCACTCGTTGTGGAGCGCAGGCCACAATCTGATATCGAAGATGAACCACCACCAAAGAGGCTCACTCTGACACAGTATCGGCTGGAATCACCGCTTGGGATAAGGAGGATTCGACAAAGAATCTAAAGATTGTCTATTTCCAATAAAACCAGAGAGATCAGGCCGAAAAGATGACAAACTTGCGATTAGAATTCTCCCATAGAGAATCAATTGATCAACATCTCTATAATACGACCATTGCGTACCCGCACTACTTGAGGAGTCTGGATACCCA
>JAJECE010000110.1 GCA_022822185.1 Rhodothermales bacterium
ACAGGATGGGTAGGAAAGGCGACTCCAGACGGAGCGGCCCGGGCTGTGTCCAGTTGGGACGCACGGAGGGAAATTCTCGGAGATTTGGCCCGGAAAAACCACTCAGACAGATGTAAAAACCACCTCAAATCAGATTGCCAGAATGGGGGGACTTGGGAAGGCCCGGATCCCATCAAAAAAAAAAGCCCAAAAACGGGACTGGAGGAACTCTGTACCCAATAGCACTACAAATTGACGAACTTGGGTTAAGTACACCTGTCGCGCCCCCTGCAATGAATGCGCAACGCCGGCTTCAGCAACTCTTTACCCCTACACTGCCGTTACTGCCCGGACCATTGTATTTCTGTGCGCCCAGACACTGTGGAAGCACCCGTCGCCGACTGTACGTGTGACGCAAAAGGGACAGCCGTCAGACCTGTTCCTGCGAGTATTGCAGGATTTTATCCTGCTCCTGATGCAGGGTCGCACGCGTATCTACAATCAACTGTGCCCGCGCATACAGATCCTCCCAGTCATAACTCGTATGATCCGTTGCAATCAACACACAGTCCGCCGCCGCCAGCGCCCCTTCCAGATCTGTGACGGAGACCATTTCCAATTCGTCCAGGGTAAACGCAGACACATGCGGATCGTGATAAGAGATGACGGCTCCCTTATCCCGGAGCAGCGTCAGGATGTCCAGTGCAGGGGACTCCCTTAAATCCCCGACATCTTTTTTGTATGCCACACCGACAACCAGGATATTACTGCCGCGAAGTGGCTTCCCCGAATCATTCAAAACATCCTGTACACAATGGACCCAATGCTTGGGCATCGCGGTATTGATTTCGGTTGCCAACTCAATAAATCGGGCAGTGTAGCCCAGCGTACGCAGTTTCCACGATAAATACTGGGGATCAATCGGGATGCAGTGTCCACCGAGGCCGGGACCCGGCAGAAATTTCATGAAACCAAACGGCTTGGTTGCCGCCGCTTCAATCACCTCCCAGGCATTCAAACCAAGCTTATCGCAAATCAACAGCACCTCGTTCGCCAGACCGATATTCACGGCACGAAACGTATTCTCCACCAATTTGGTAAGTTCCGCTGCCTCGGTGCTGGAGACCGGAACCACAGACTCAATGGCGGACTCATAGAGTGCCTTGCCCACCTGCAGGCATGCCGGAGTCACACCTCCCATAATCTTCGGCGTATTCCGGGTAGTCCAGTCCTCACGCCCCGGATCTACACGCTCCGGGGAAAAGCACAGAAAAAAATCCTTCCCCACCTCCAGATTCATGGCTTCCTGATGGAAGCGAGGCAAAATCACCTCTGTGGTCGTGCCTGGATAGGTCGTGCTCTCCAGTACAATGATCATCCCCGGGTGAAGATGTCTGGCAATCGCATCCGTTGCATTTAAAATATGCGAGACATCCGGTGCACCCGTTTTGCGGAGAGGGGTCGGAACACAGATACTGACCGAATCACATGCATCCAGTGCATTCAAATCGCTGGTAGCGCGTAATGCACCACTGTCTACCAGTGGCTGCAGTCGGTCGCCGGGGATGTCCTCAATGTACGATATACCACGATTCATCAGGCGCACTTTCTTCTCGTCAATATCAATCCCGATAACCTGGAAACCGGCCTCGGCAAAGGCGACCGCCAAAGGTAAACCTACATATCCCAAACCCAATACAGCGACCCGAAGATTACGGGAAGCAATTCTGTCCTGTATCGACTGCTGTACGGTTTTACTCATCTCTGCTTAAATCAAAAATTTTGATGCTCTGAGCTTCCTTATCACGAGTTCGGTACTCTCCTCCACCGTTTGCCGGTCCGTCCTGCAAACCACTTCCGGAGTTTCAGGGATCTCGTATGGATCATCAATTCCCGTAAAGCCCTTGATCATCCCTGCACGCGCCTTCGCATAAAGCCCCTTTACATCCCGACGTTCACAGACCTCTAGCGGGGCATCCACAAATACCTCAATATATCCCCCCTCCCGCTCAATCCGCCTGCGATTCACCGCCCGATCCTCCGCATAGGGAGCGATGGGCGCACAGATCACCACCCCGCGATGCTTCACGATTTCGGAAGCAACATAGCCGATACGCTGCACATTTGTTGACCGATCTGATTTGGAAAATCCAAGTCCCTTACTGAGATATGTACGAACGACATCCCCATCTAACAGGGAGACCGGGCAGGAGAGCAGTTCCAGGAGTCGCGCCTGTAACGCATTTGCAATTGTAGACTTCCCCGATCCAGAGAGTCCGGTCAAGAATATGGCAAATCCCTGCTGCCCGCGGGGAGGATAGGTTTTCTGCAACTCCTCAATGACCCCCGGATAGGAAAACCACCCGGGAATCTCTTCCCCGGCAGAAAGCATGCTCCGAAGACGGGTTCCCGAAATATTCAGAGTTTCTTCATCCGCCGCCACTTCATCTATCGGCTTATAGGTATCGGAGGCCGGAACATAGACCATCAACCGAAACGGGACAACCTCCATCTCCAGTTCTTTGGTGTGCGCCTGCAACAGCTCCTGCGCCGCATAGGCTCCATAAAAAGGAGTGCCATCTTTCATGGTGCCCGGGCCGGCATGATCCCGCCCGACAATGAGGTGCGTACAACCATAATTCTTGCGGATAATTGCATGCCAGAGAGCCTCCCGTGGCCCCCCCATCCTCATGGCCAGTGGCAACAGGCTCAGCGAGGCCTGCCCCTTCGGATAATACTCCAAGAGCCTTTTGTAACTTCGGACCCGCGTATAATGATCAATATCACCGGGCTTGGTCATACCCACCGCCGGATGAATCAGCAAATGTGCATTCACCTCCTTGGCGGCCCGGTCCGTGAGTTCCTTATGCGCCCGATGCAGGGGATTTCGCGTCTGGAATGCAACCACCCGGGAGCAGTCCTGAGACTGAAAATTTCTACGCAATTGACGGGGCGTATGGCGAAGATCAAGAAAATCGTAATGCGGCGGCATTCGGATCCCCTCCAGATCCCCGCCCAGATAATAGACCCCTGCCCGATCCATCAGATACCCGACCGCGGGATGCTCAGTGCTAGTGGTTCCAAACACTTTTTCTGCCTCTTTCTCCTGATCCGGCTGCCACAGATCCCCAACATGAAGAATCGCCAGAAGCACCCCGGTAAGATCACGCAATGCAATGTGATCATGCCCGTCAATCCGCTGCATATCCGCTTCGGAAATGTCAAGGGTGACGGGGATGGGCCAAAGCGTGCCGCACGAAAGGCGCATATGCTCCAGCACCCCGTCATAATCACGCTGGTTCAGAAATCCTTTGAGCGGAGAAAATCCCCCGCATAGTAATAATTCCAGATCGCATAACTGCCTCGCAGTCAGCGTGATCGATGGAAAGTTTACGGATTCGCTTTTCAGAATCTCCGCACGTTCGCTCCCCGCAAATAATTCCGTTATGGCCCCTCCATGAGGGTCAATTAAAGTCGACATTAGCGTATACTGAAAATCCTTGCCTCCTTGAAGTGCAGGCAAATTTATGGGAACTCAGGCCATCCGGCAAGACACGGACGCAGCAGCAGGGGTAACCACCCCTTATGCTGCTTATCATAACATCACCTCCATTGATGCTATGCCCGTGGAGATGGTTGTAATAGATCATCGGCATCTAGTTCCGAAACAGGTCAGGAGATGCAAAATCTTGGGTACAGGACAGACCGCATTCCATAATCCCCTGCACCAATCCGCGCAGGGAGAACATGAACACGGCAGACTCCTCCCCTTACAGCCATTTCACCGAGATGATGATAACTGCGGTGGTCATAACCAATAAGCTGATGGGGAGCCCCACCCGTAAATAGTCACGGACATTGTAATTCCCGGCCGCCATCACCATGAGATTCGTCTGGTACCCGACCGGGGTCATGAAACTTGCGGCTGCGGCCACCGCAACCGCAAGAACGAACGCCTTCGGATCCGCATCCAGCGTAGCGGCCATTTCCAGGCCTACCGGTAACATCAGCACCGCCGCCGCCTTGTTGGCAATCAATTCCGTCAACACATTCGTGCATGCATACAGGCCGATCAGCGCAAGAATGGGGTTCACGGCGGCCGTGCCGGTCAGAACATGGGCAAGCCCCTCTGCAAGACCTGTTTTTTCGGCGGCCACCCCAAGCCCAAGCGCAGATGCGATGAGCAGTAATACCTGCATATCCAATGCATTCCGGGCCGTGCGAATCTCAAGACAGCGTGTCGCCACCATGGCAAGTGCTCCCCCGAATGCAACCGTCGGCAACGGTGCAAGCCTGGTGGCAATGAAGATCACCATCGTCGCCAGAATGCTCAGGGACAGAATAACCTTGCGTTTAGGGGGCTTCCCGTGAGACGCTCCGCGCGGCAAGACATAGTAGAATTCGGTGTGGCTTGCATTCCAGCGATCCTCAAATCCTGCCACAGCCCCAACCAGGATCAGATCGCCCGCTTTCAACGTGATATCCGTCATCGCCCCTTCAAGACCGCCTGATCGCTGCTGAACGGCCAGCACCACCCCTCCATACGTTGTGAGAAAGTCCACATCCTTGAGCAATTTTCCAATCAACTCGGAGGTGTCACTAATCACTGCTTCATACATCGGGAGCAGGTTATTGGTGCGCTCCCTGGCAATGGCGACCCCCGGCTCCAGGCCTGGACGAAGCATCAGCCCCTCCAGTACAGACACATCCCCACTAAAACAAAGTACATCCTTCTCTCCCAGAACGAACTGGCGATCCACCGGCATAATATGTTTTCCCCGGCGTACCTGCACAATCGTCGATTCATTATCCGTATCCAGTTTGGCCTGATCCAGAGTCTGCCCTGCAAAAGGAGAGCCCTTGACAATTCGAATTTCGAATAAACACTGCTGCAGGCGAGATCGGGTAAACACCGGCTCACTGGCCCGGTCCGGCAGGAGGCGGGATCCAATAAAAGCCAGGAATCCTAACACAACGAACGCTGCCGGCAGCCCAATCAGAGAAAAATCAAACAATGCCAACGGCTCCATTCCATGCCCCTCCACTAATCCTGCCACCACCACGTTTGTGGACGATCCCATTAAGGTCACCATCCCACCGGCAATCGATGCATAGGACAGTGGAATGAGCACTTTGGATGGGGAAATTTTGGACCGGTAGGCCCAGCGCTGTACCGGCTGCATCCACATCGCAACCACTGGCGTGTTGTTCATAAACGCAGACACAACCGCCGTAGGGATCATCAGACGCAAAAGGGCAATGGGTAGATTATGGACCCTGCGTAACAAGCGCCATTCAATCCGCCGCAAGAGCCCACTCTCCTCAATCCCCGCCGCAACAACGAACAATGAGGCCAGTGCAATCACCGCACCATTGGAAAACCCCGCAAACGCCTCCACCGGTGTGATAATTCCCGATGCCAGCAGAACCCCCAGTGCACTCAGGAAGATCATGTCCGGCCGGGCAAGATCCCGGATCAGCGCAACGGCAATCCCGATAATCGTGGCAATCGTTAACCAAGCCTGCCAGTCCATTCTGTTTCACTGCGTGAGAGAGGGTTCGTCCCGGATACTCCCGGGGCGGCCAATACTGTAATACTCAAATCCCCGTTCCTCCATTCTTTGCGTATTATACAAATTTCGACCGTCAAAAATAAGCGGTTGACGCATTACCCCCTTGATCCGTTGAAAATCAGGCCGCCGAAATTCGGGCCACTCCGTGCAGATCAGCAGCATGTCCACCCCGGAAAGTGCCTCGTAGGCATTCTTTGCATAGGTGATGGACTCTCCTAATACGGCCTGTGAGGTGGTCATTGCCTCCGGGTCAAACGCCGTCACCTGCACCTCACTCTCCAGAAGCCCCCGGATCACTGCATGTGCAGGCGACTCTCGAACATCATCGGTATTTGCCTTAAATGCAAGCCCCCATACCGCGGCACGCTTTCCCCGCAGATTCCTGCCAAAATGAGAACGCACCTGATCCACCAGTCGTATGCGCTGCTTCTCATTTACTTCCAGCACCGCCTGAAGAATTTTAAAGTCATAACCCTCTCTGCGTGCAGTCCGCAAAAGCGCCTGCACATCTTTGGGGAAACAGCTTCCCCCAAACCCGATACCTGCGTACAGAAAATGACGGCCAATTCGGCTATCGCTCCCCACCCCGATCCGCACCTTGTCTACATTCGCCCCCACCCGGTCGCACAGATTGGCGACTTCATTCATGAAACTGATCCGGGCTGCCAGAAATGCATTCGCCGCATACTTGGTGACCTCTGCCGAACGCTCATCCATGATAAGGATGGGATTCCCCTGCCGGACAAAGGGTTCGTAGAGACGCTTCATGATATCGCCCGCCCGCGGACTTGAGGTTCCCAGTACAATCCGCTCCGGCTTCATAAAGTCATCCACCGCTGCACCTTCCCGGAGAAATTCCGGATTCGATACTACATCAAAATTTACACCAGGCCTCGCCCCCTGCTCCGCTAAGACGGCCTGGACCTGATCCGCTGTCCCCACAGGAACCGTGCTCTTGTTGACCACAATGCGGTACACGACTTCTGGATGCGCCCCCAGCCAGATGCCAATATCAGCGGCCACCTCCAGCACATAGGACAGATCTGCCTCTCCATCCGCATTCGGCGGTGTGGGGAGGGCCAGAAAGATGATTTCGGAGTTTTCGAGTGCTTCATTCAGCGAGGTTGTAAACCGCAGGCGCCGCTCACGCAGGTTTCGGTGCAGGAGCACTTCAAGATCCGGTTCGTAAATCGGCATGTGCCCCCGGCGCAAATCTGCAACCTTGGCATCATTCACATCCACACACCAGACATCATTCCCCATCTCTGCAAAGCAGACACCCGAAACAAGCCCGACATACCCCGTACCAACAATTCCAATTTTCATAAAAACAAAAATCTCCATTTCTGTAAACTAACGCCGGTTGTACGCAATTATCGTTGCTTTGGGTCAGGGAAAATCCATTGAACACAATGAGATCCGCCGTGGATTTCATTTCAAGCCTCCGGAGCCAGAGATTTTTCGGTGACTCGCAACGAACACACCGCCATGCATGCCGTACACGGAGCGATTTAGACTTCACATCTGATGCCCCGGATTACACCGTTCATTCCTACCTCCACAGGGAGAATTTTGTCGGGGGGCTTCTGCTTTCGTGTTTTGAATGCAACCGAATCCGGGTCCCTTTCGTATCGGATTCAGCAACATCTACAATGATTTACAGCGTCATCATGGCGGGTGGCATCGGGAGCCGGTTCTGGCCCCAGAGCAGGGAAGCCCGCCCTAAACAGTTTATCAATGTCTTTGAAGAGCAAAGCCTTCTTCAGCAGACCCTGACCCGTATGGCTCCCCTCGTTCCCCCTGAGCGGACGCTGGTCGTAACGCATGAGCGCTATGTCGACCTGACCCGGGAGCAACTGCCCACCCTGCCAGAGGAGCAGATCCTTGGCGAGCCCATCAGCCGGAATACGGCTCCATGCATTGCCTATGCCGCAATCAAAATCCTGGCAATGGATCCGGAGGCCATCATGATCGTACTTCCTGCAGATCATCTGGTCAGGAAAGAGGAGCGTTTTCTGAAAATTCTCCAACAAGCCGTTGAAGTGGCGAAGCAGCCCGGGGCACTGGTCACCATCGGGATCCAGCCCTCGTACCCTGCCACTGGATACGGTTATATCCAGTACGATCCATCAGAAAGCAGTGGTAACGGGGCCAGTCGGGTACGGACCTTTGCCGAAAAGCCGGACGAGGCCACCGCAGAGCGGTTTCTGGATTCCGGTGATTTTCTATGGAACAGCGGGATCTTCGTCTGGCGCACGGATGCAATCCTGGCCAACCTGCAAACCCACCTCAAAAGCACCTGGCGTGCATTTGAGGAAGCGTCCCAGCACCTAGGCACCCATTACGAGAATGCTGCCATTCGCCAGGCCTATTACAAGAGTACCCGGATCTCCGTGGATATCGGAATCATGGAACGGGCCAGTAATGTCTATGTGGTCCCGGGGAATTTCGGCTGGAGTGACATCGGTGACTGGCGGGCTGTCTACGATTTGAGCAACAAAAACCGTCATGGCAATGTCCTCCGCGGGAATGTCATCGTCCATGATACCAGCCGGTGTCTGGTCAATGCCGGAACGCGGCTGGTCGCCGTGGTCGGCATCCATGATGTCGTCGTGGTTGATACCGATGATGCACTGTTGATCTGTCACCAGAACAGTACCCAGCAAGTAAAAAATGTCGTGGATTATCTCCACGCGAACCAGCACAAGAATTTTGCTTAATCCCCTGATTCACCATGTGTACACGCACTATGATGATGCCACCAGCTCCAACACATTTCGCCCATAAAAGTACAAGCCCGCCCCGTTCCCAGTCAACTGCATTTTTTATGCGTTGTATTTTTGGTTTCATGCTCCTGTTTGCCTTTCTGCCCCATGCACAGGCACAGGATGAAGCATCTCCGCTGCGAATCACACTTGCGGAAGCCGTTGAAATTGCCCTGATCCATAACTATGTACTTCAGCAGGCGCGGATGGCGGAGGAGGATGCCCGCCTGCAGATCCAGCTGGGAGTTGCAGATATCGGCTATCCAACCATTGAGGCGTTTAGTTCCTATACCAGAAATATCCGTGAAGCCAACCCCTTTGCAGGGAGTTCTGCAGGCGATTTTTTTTCCGGATTTGCATTCGTTGAATGGCTCGGCTTCAATGAAACTGCACGAACCGATGAACTGGATGCCACGCAGCCCATTACATTTGGCGAATTTGCCGACCGGCAGCGACGCGGACTTGATGCCGCAGGCATTGCACCTGCCCAGCCTAGTGATAACCCGTTTTCGGTGGCAAACCAGTATCTGAACTCCATCACGCTCACCCAGACGATTCTGGATGCGCCCCGCTATACGAGACTCCTGCATCCGGATGGATTTGCAGCAGCCCGGCAACAGATCCCGAAAGCGGTTGAACGTCAGGAACAGATCATCATCGGGCAGGTCCGGGAGGCGTTCTATGGTGCTCTCCTTGCCCAGGAAGAGTCCCGTGTCGCCGCCCAGAGCGTTGCACGCACACATACATCCCGGAATGAGACCGCCCTCCGTGTGAGTAACGGCGTGCTTCCCAAGATGGAGCGCCTGACCATGGATGTGGAACTGGCTAACCGTGAATCTGAACTCATTCAGGCGCAAACCCGTGCATCCAACAGTATAGACCAACTCAAGTATCTGATCGGCATGGCTCCCAGACAGGAACTCGTTCTGAACGGAACCCTGACCATTCATCAGACCTCCCCCTATCTTGCGGCATCCGCTTCAACCGCATTTGAAGAGGCCTCCACACAGCGGCCGGATCTAGAAGAAGCACGCCTGGCCCACCGATATGCACTCAATGAAGTGCGGGCAACCAAAATGAACGCATTACCGAAAGTCAATGGATTCGTAAATTTTAACTACACGGGCAGAGTCCCGGATAACCGAAGCTATACGATCTCGGATCCCAATAATCCCTTCGCATTCACACAGGGCAATAACACCTACTTCAGCAAAGCTTATTGGCAATCTGCTCTGAATGTCGGGCTTTCACTGGAATGGACGCTCTTCAATGGATTTGAGCGACGTCGGAATGTGCAGCGGGCCGAGGTGGCCGCCCGCCAGGCCGGGGTCAATGTGGATCAATTGACCGCCAATGCCAAAATGGAAATCGAAACCGCACTCCGCAATCTGGATACCGCCTATCATCAGATTGGAAGCCAGGAAGTCAATGTGACCAACGCGGAACTCAATTATGAATATACGCTTGCCCGATCCAGAGAGGGGGTCGCGAACTCACTACAGGTACGTGCTGCCTCTTCGCAGCTGGATACCAGCCGGTTGAACTATCTGCGTGCGGTTCACGGTTATCTTGTCGCCCAGAGCAATCTGGAAGTGGCCCTCGGTATCCCCATTGAGAAACAAACCGACCTGCAGTTGGCATCCGCTAACCGGTAAAACAAACTATATCCATGAAATTTCAATCTATCCTGCTGCTCGCCTGCCTCTTCTGGTTTGCGTGTGCAAGCCCGCAGGGGAACTCCGACAGCGGTGAACCCGCCCCTGCGCCCCCTGAAACCAAACTTGTAGAGGTGCTGCAATTGACCCCGACAGCGTTCAATGAGGTTATTGAACTAACCGGTACGGTTGAAGCAAAGCATGATGTTGTGGTCGCGTCAAAAACGACCGGTACGCTGGAAACCATTGCATCACTCGGACAAAGCGTCCGCGCTGGAGATGTGGTGGCCCGTACAGAAGATGAACTGATCCGTGCCAGTGTGGCACAGGCCGAAGCACAGGTCCATAACGCCGAAGCCGGCCTGAAAATCGCCGAAGACAGCTACGTCAGGCAGCAGCCCCTGTTTGCCGATTCGATTATCAGTCCCCTGGAGTATACCCGTCTGGAAAGTTCCCTGGAACAGGCAAGGGCCGCCTTGGCACAATCGCAGGCGATCTACAAACAGGCTGCACGACAATTGGACTACACCTCCATTCAAGCACCCATTTACGGAAAAGTGGAGGCGCACTATGTGGAGCCGGGCGAGCAGGTGGTTCCCGGCACACAAGTCCTGCGCCTGGTCAATGCCCGGAATATCCAGATTACCGCCGGTGTCCCGGAGCGCTATGCCGGAGACATTGAAGTCGGAACCCCCGCAGAAATCCGTCTCCCGACCGCAGGAATCGCATCCCGCACCGGGCAGGTCACCTTTGCAGGAAGCGTCATTGATCCGGCCAGCCGATCCTTTGAAGTCAATATTGAGGTGGAGAACTCAGACGAAAAACTGAAGCCGGAAATGATCGCAGAACTGGCCATTGTGCGGCAAACCATCGAACACGCACTGGTCATCCCCGGCAACGTCGTTACCCGAACCGAAAATGGTCTGTCAGTTTTTGTCGTGGAAAACCAGGACGGGAATCTCATTGTCCAGTTGCGGGTGGTCTCCGTGGGAGCCGAATATGCAAACCAGATGGTGATTACCCATGGTCTGTCTGCCAATGAGCAAGTCGTCGTTCGCGGACAATCGACACTGGCAGATCAGGATCTGATCACCATTGATCAGACCTTCACGGAACTGGACGAATATGGAGTCCCCATCTTCGGACGCTCCTCCGATGCAATCCCCGCTACAGAGATTGAATTGTAATGAAAGTTACCGACCTTGCAATCAAGTACCGGCCAAGTGTGGCGATCCTGACGATCATGCTGACCGTGGGCGGGCTGGTCAGTTATCTCACGATCTCCAAAGAAGCCTTCCCCTCCATTGAAATCCCGACCGTGGTCGTCACCACCATCTATCCGGGTGCCAGTCCGAGTGATATTGAATCTCTGGTAACCCGGATCATTGAGGAGGAAATTCAAACCGTGTCGGATATCGAAGAAATTCGATCCACTTCGGTGCGGGGAGTCTCCACGATCATCATTGAGTTTACAACGGATGTATCAATTGATTTTGCCTATCAACGCGTTCGGGACAAGGTTCAGATTGCCAAACCCCGCCTCCCCGGTGACATTGAGGAGCCCGTTGTCAGTGAGTTTGATGTGGAGGATATCCCCATCATGAGCATTAACCTTGCCGGAGCATTCACAGTTACACAACTAAAAGACATCGCGGAGGATCTGGGAGATGAGATTGAAAAAAGCCCGGACATTCTGGAAGTGGAACTCATTGGCACACTTGAGCAGGAAGTCAAAGTGGACGTTAATATTCGTGCACTGCAGGGATACGATCTTACGTTCTCCGACCTCATTGAAACGATCAACTCCGAAAACTCAAATACCCCGGGAGGTACGATTCGCGTGGACAGCAGAGACTACATTGTGCGGATTGACGGGGAGTTCCGGGATGTGAAAAGAGAAATTGAAGAACTGGTTCTAAAGAGTCCGAATGGCTTCCCGGTGTATGTCCGGGATGTCGCCGAGGTCTATCTGGGTTTCAAGGAACGCTCCACCTATTCCAGACTGCAGCTGCTTCAGGAAGAGGAGGGCAAACGCCTGATCCGTCTGGCCGAGACAGGGAGTTATCCGGTTATTACCCTCAACGTAAAAAAGCGCAGCGGTGCAAATATCCTGGATACGGCAGACGAAATCCGTACGACCCTTGACGAATTTCCACTGCCGACCGGAACCCAGGTGGTCGTGACCGGCGATCAGAGCGATCAGGTTCAGGAGCTTGTGAACGACCTCGAAAACAATATCATCAGCGGACTGATCTTTGTCGTACTTGTGCTGCTGTTCTTCCTGGGGGTTCGGACGGCGACGCTGGTAGGCATTGCAATTCCCCTCTCCATGTTCCTCACCTTTCTGGTCTTCCAGGTCATTGGACAGGAATTAAACTTTGTCATCCTCTTTTCTCTGATTATTGCCCTCGGCATGCTGGTGGATAATGCGGTCGTGATCGTGGAAAACATCTATCGCTACCGGGAACTCGGCCACTCCCGATTTGAGGCTGCGAAGCTGGGAACGGGGGAGGTTGGCAGCGCCGTCGTTGCCTCCACGGCAACCACCGTGGCCGTCTTCATTCCAATGCTGTTCTGGCCGGGGATTACCGGAGAGTTTATGGGATACCTTCCCATGACACTCATCATTACGCTGTCGTGTTCGCTGTTTGTTGCCATTGTGATTAACCCGGTCATCACCGGCTATTTCGTTCGGCTGGATACCGATCCAAAAATGCGTTTCTCTCTGGCGCTCCGGACGGTTTTGTCTGCCTTCTTTGCCGGGGTGGTTCTGGTCATTGGACTTGCGAACTGGCAGACGATTCTGGTACTTTCCATTGCCGTCCCCATCCTGATGCTTGCACATCGGTACTGTTTCAGTCCAATCACCAAAGGCTTTGTTGGACAGGCACTGCCGAATCTGATTATCTGGTATCGTGGATTCCTGAGCACACAACTGCAACGTGAATACGAGGTCAAATCTTCCGTATTCCTTCATAAACGGCTATGGCTCAGTGCGGTCATTGTCTACGCTCTCGGTCTGGCAGTGGCCGTTTCCAGCACCTTTATGAGTACGCCAGACGGAGGCCCTTCCCCCCTGCTCGGCATCTCTGCTCTCTTTGGATTTGGGGTCATTGTGCTCCTGATTACCACCGTCATCCGTACTCCGAACCCCTATCTTCAAAACTCATTCTGCTTTCTTGCACTGATGCTGGGGATCATCCTGTCCATCATTGGCGGTATTGCACTTGGATTAACCAATACAGCGGCTGGAACCATCATTCTTTATCCTGCAGCGATCCTGTTCGTAACGGGCATCCTCATGGTACTGCTCCACTGCGTTGAAGTTGTGTATCTCAATGGCCTCACCAGCATAAAGGCAGGCGGTCTGTTTGCGCTCTTATCCTCTTCCATCCTAGGGTTGATGGCATTGATTCGTGGAGCAGAATTGCAGACAATCTTCATTCTGCTCAGCCTGCCCGCAATCATTATGGCAGTCGGGGCAGCCGGTTATTTCCTGAATGGACGGGTACTGAAGCAGCGAACCAGTCTGCTCCTGACCGACAACCGTGCCCGGCTGTTAGTCTGTGTAGCCGGTGGGTTTGTGTCCATCATCATGCTGTTTGCCGCCGCTCCAACGGGGGTTGAGTTCTTCCCGGATACCGATCCGAATATCATTACCGTCGACCTGGAACTCCCGCTGGGAACGCACCTGGAAGAAACCAATAAGGTGACCCAGGTTGCACAGTCCAGCATCAATTCACTTCTGGAAGAAAATCAGGCAGATCAGAACAACATCAAGAGTATCCTTGTAAATGTGGGGACCAGCAGCGGCGGAGGGGATTTGATGGGAGGCGGCCCCGGCAGTCCGGAGAGTTCGGTTCTGACCTTAAATGTGGTCGACTACGGGAATCGGCCGGAAACAAGCCGTAATACACTTCAAAGGCTTCGCGAATCGCTCCGGGGGATTCCGGGGGTGATTTTTGAAATCAATAAAGACAATGCGGGGCCTCCCGTCGGTAAACCCGTGAATATTGAAATCACGGGACCTGATTTTTCGGAGATCACGCGAATCACGGAAGAAGTTACTGCATCGCTTCGCCAGGCATCACAGGATAATACGATTCCGCTCCTGGTGGACATTAATAATAACCTGAATACTGGACGCCCACAGATTCAGGTCCAGATTGACCGTGAGCGAGCCGCCCGCCTTGGGCTGGATTCGCGTAAGGTCAGCAATGTCGTTCGTTCTGCGATCCAGGGTAGTGAAGCGACCAAGTATCGTGCGGGAGAGGATGAATACGATGTGACCGTACGCCTGAAAGAGGATCAGCGCGCCAGCCTGGAGGCACTGGATGCCCTGACCGTTCTGCATGAGGGCACACAGATCCCGCTGTCTTCCATTGCGAATTTTGAGATTGGAGGCGGATATGGATCAATCACTCGACTGGATCTGAATCGTGTCGCTACTGTGACCGGTGATGTCGTGGCAGGTGCCAATGGTGCGGCCGTATTGCAGCAGGTACAGGCCCATCTGCAGGGATATCAGGACGCAATGCTGCCTGGCTATCAACTGTCCTACACAGGGGAAAGTGAGGATCAGGCAGAAGCCTTTGGATTTTTGCAGACAGCCATGGGGATTGGGGTTGCCGCCATCACGCTCATCCTGATTGCACAGTTCAACAGCATCATTGTCCCGATCATTATTATGTTAGCGGTCGTCCTTGGACTCATTGGAGTACTCCTGGGATTAATTCTTACCCGTACCCCGTTCGGGTTGATGACCTTTATCGGCCTCATCAGCCTGGCAGGCATTGTGGTAAATAATAACATCGTGCTGATTGACTACATCAACCAGTTACGTGACCGAGGAAAAGATAAACTGCAAGCCATCGTTGAAGGAGGGGCAACCCGTCTTCGACCGGTACTGCTCACTTTTTTGACTACAGTGATCGGGCTGGTTCCCCTCACGTTCGGCCTCAACATAGACTTTGTCGGATTGTTGGCGGACCTGGCCCCCAATATTCAGTTTGGATCCCAGAACACTCAATTCTGGGGGCCCATGGGAATTGCAATTATCAGCGGGTTGTCTTTTTCAACCTTCCTGACTCTGGTCATCGTGCCGGTCATGTATTCTGCCTTTGATTCCTGGTTCTTCCTCTTCTTCAGCGGGCAGTTCATTTTCAAACCGCAACGAGACAAAGAAGCCGTCCACCGGGATAGAAGAAAATGGCGCTAACCCATCGCTGCCTGCTCCAAAATCCCGGCAGCAGGCCTGGAAGTTTTTTTGTCCACCATATGCGGCCGGTTATGTGCCCTGTGAGTGAACCTGTCCGATTCCCGCTTGCTCAATCATGAAAAAACTGCAATGATGCAGCCTGCCGGATGAGAAACCTGTCGGATTTTGCGGATGCAGATCTGCGAATTTTTGATCGCCCCCCTCCGAATCCTGACACAAAGGACATCTACATGATCGGGATTTGCGGCACAGGAATGGGGTCGCTGGCGGGCCTGCTTCATGAAGCAGGGTACGCGGTACGCGGATCGGACAGCGGGGTCTATCCCCCGATGAGCACATTTCTGGAGAATCAGGGGATTCCGGTCTGCGATGGCTATTCCGAAAAAAATCTCATTCCCAGACCTGACTTGGTTATTCCCGGGAATGCGTGCGTACCGACACATCCCGAAGCAACGCTGGCCCGGCAGCAATCCCTGCCGCAATTGTCTCTGCCGGAGGCGCTCCATCACTTCTTTCTGCAAGACCGCCGAAGCCTGGTCGTTGCGGGAACACACGGAAAAACCACCACCACCGGAATGCTGGTCCACCTGCTGCGCAGTGCAGGGCGGGATCCCGGATTTCTGATCGGAGGTGTACTCCAGGATCTTGAGCAAAGCTTCGCCATTGGAACTGCGCCACAGTTCGTGATTGAAGGAGATGAATATGACAGTGCCTATTTTGATAAGAAGCCGAAATTTTTACATTATGCGCCCCAGGTTGCCATTGTAACCTCGATGGAATTTGATCACGCAGACATCTATGCATCCTGGAAAGAATATCAGGAAGCCTTTGAAGCCTTCACGGATTTGATCCCTCCCGACGGCCTCCTGGTCCTGTCGGGGGACGATCCCGCTGCCGCGAAATTAAGCACCTCTGCAGCGCCGGTGCTCACCTATGGACTGACCCCATGTCACGATGTCACCGGACAGGTGACCCATACTTCGGATCAAGGAGTGGAATTCAATCTGCACTTCCAGAAACAGGATCTCGGATCAATGCGGCTTCCCATGAGCGGCAGCCACAACCTCCGCAATGCACTGGCTGCCAGCACCGTGGCCCTGCATGAAGGGTTAACCCGGAGCGAAATCGCCTATGGACTCGCCTCGTTCCCTGGAGTCAAGCGCCGCCAGGAAATCCTCGGCGAGCCGGGCGGCATTCTGGTCGTGGATGATTTTGCGCATCATCCCACTGCCGTACATGCGACGATTCAGGCAGCAAAAGAGCGGTGGCCCGGCCGGCGGTTACTGGCGGTCTTTGAGCCTCGCTCCAATTCCAGCCGCCGAAAAGTATTTGAGGTTCCCTATGGGGACGCATTCCACGAAGCGTCCAGGGCCTACCTGTGCGCCCCACCCTTCCGTCACAATGATGTGCAGGGACACTTCATGGATATTCAGGCCGTCCTGCAGCGGATCCGGGTTACGGGCACCCATGCCGAATCCTTTGTATCTGCTCCAACGTTACTTGAGGCCCTTCTCAAGGATGCACAATCTGGAGATGTAATCCTGATCATGAGTAACGGGAGTTTCAGCGGACTCCATCAAAAATTATTGACGGCCCTCTCCCAAGGGGCCTAACGGTACATGCCAGGGATCATTGGACACATACTGATTCTGACTGCTTTTGTGAGTTGTATCCTGGCAGTCTTTGCCTTCTATCAGGCGGCGCAGCAGGACCAGCCCGGTCAGACATTTTTCCGTCTGGGAAAAGCACTGTGGGGCGTGATGACGCTCTGTCTCTTCAGTGCCTGGCTGCTTCTGATTGTGCTCATTGCGACCCACCAGTTCCAGTACAATTATGTCTGGGCCCATTCCTCCCGGGATCTACCCTTCCATTTTCTGTTCTCTGCCAGCTGGGAGGGACAGGAGGGGTCATTCCTGCTTTGGATCATCATGAACTGCCTGATGGGGCTTGCACTCATCCGATGGGCGGCACCGGATTACAAAGCCGGGGTCATGGCAGTGGTGTCCTTCTGCCAGTTTTTCCTTCTTACGATGATCACAGGCCTCCGTCTTGGTCCCCTAGAGATCGGCGCGGCCCCTTTTTCGACGATTGCAGAAGCGAACCCGGATGCACCTATTTTTCAGTCCAATCCCGACTTTGTACCTGCGGACGGAACCGGACTCAATGACCTCTTGCAGAACTACTGGATGGTAATCCATCCGCCGATGCTCTTTGTTGGGTTCACGACCATGATTGCTCCCTTTGCCTTTGCGGTGGTTGCGTTGTGGAAACGACGGTATACGAAGTGGGTACGACCGGCACTCCCCTGGACACTGATCAGCGTCATGTGCCTCGGCGTAGGTATTGCGATGGGCGGCTACTGGGCCTATGAGACGCTGAACTTTGGTGGCTACTGGGCCTGGGACCCTGTGGAAAATTCTTCGTTTGTCCCCTGGCTGATTGGCATTGCGGCCGTTCATCTGATGCTCATTCAGCGCAAGGGAGGGATTGGCCACAAAGCCGCGCTCTTTCTGTCCATTCTGGCCTATATGCTGGTTGTCTACTCAACCTTCCTGACGCGAAGCGGGATCCTGGGAGATGCCTCTGTCCATGCATTCGTTGATCTCGGTCTCTATAACCAGCTCCTGGTCTGGATTCTGGCGATGGGGCTTTTGGGGTTTGGGCTGTTTGTCTGGCGCTACCGTGAACTCCCTGCTGCACAGCAGGAGGCACATTTTCTGTCCCGTGAATTTCTGGTCTTTTCCGGGGCCGTGCTTGTAACCGTCGTTGCCGCGGTGGTCATCCTGGGAACCAGCGCCCCCATCTTTGGGAAAATTTTCCACAATGATCCGGCAACGGTCCCCATTGACTTTTATAATGACTGGACCCTGCCGCTCACAGTCGGGATTTTATTTCTGGCCGGGCTGGGACAGCTTTTCTGGTGGACCAAAATGAGCATCCAGAAAATAAACCGTGTGCTGCTTTGGCCCGTACTTCTGGCCACCTTCAGTACCGTCCTCGTGCTGATCCTGACTCCCTTTGCCGCCGAAACCGCTGCCGATGGACGGACCTTCTGGGAGCGCCACGGCTACGGGATTCAGCTGATGCTGCTCCTGTTTGTGGCCTTCTTTGCTCTGTACGGAAATATTTCTGTACTCTGGCGCATTGGCCGGGGGAATCTGAAACTGGCCGGCGGCGCACTTGCCCATGTGGGGCTGGGCGTGATGGTCATCGGGATTATTGCCTCCTCCGGCTTCAGCCGGAGCATCTCGGATGCGCCGCGCGGGAGTGACCGGGACAACTTTGTCGTCGAGCAGGGGCGACCTGTCCGGGTTGCCGGCTATGAGGTCTCCTATCTGGGAACCGAGCCCGGCGAGCGCGGACATACCCGCTTCGTGCTTGATTTTACGGATCCAGGCGGGCAATCCTTCCGCCTGAAACCCGTTGCCTATGAATCCAATACCGGCCAGTGGATCCAGCACCCGGACCTGAAGCCCTACTTTGAGAAGGATGTCTACGTTGCTGTGACACCCCGGCAAATGCTGGACAGCGGGGATTCACAGAATGAACTTGTTCTGCGCAGGGGACAAAGTACACTCATCAATGATGGCACCCATCAGGTTACTTTCACCGGATTTGATGCCGATGTGAATCTGTCCTCTCGTTTGAATGAAGGCGAAGTGGAACAAACTGAAATCGCTGTCGGGGCCGTACTGCAGGTTACCGATATAAGTACGAACCTGATGGAGGAGATCCTGCCGGTTTATGTGATCCGCACAGATCGCAGTGTGAATCCGATTGGTGCACAGTCCGGCGGGATTGGCTACTATTTTACAGGTATGAATGTGGACACCGGTGAGATTACCCTCCTGCTTGACGGTGCGACTGCAGCAGACTATGTCGTGGTGCAGGCACAGGAAAAGCCGGCCATCAGCCTAGTCTGGATTGGAATTATCCTGCTCAGTGGCGGTTTTCTTTTGTCTGCCATCCGGCGGATGATGGACCTGCACTGGAACGCTTCCCGGAATAACCAAGTCCCGATCATTTGACATCTGTCTGGATACAAACTCTTATACTTCGTTTACAAAAAAGATTGTTTTGTGCCCAGGCATGAATAAACATCCTGATTCCTGTTTCCGAAATGATCTATAAAATATCTGTGGTATCAGTAATCCTGTTGGTGGTTTTCTGTCTCTGCCCCCCGATTTTTGCACAGCGACTGTCAATTACACCTGCAGCGGTGACGATTGTAGAAGGGGATTCTGAACACTTCACGATCTCGCTGTCATCAGAACCGACGGGAGATGTAACCGTGAGGATTGTCGGACAAAATAGAACAGAAATCAGCACAGACAGAGCCGAATTGACCTTTACTCCCGAAAACTGGAATGTGCCACAGACTCTGAGGCTGTCAGCAATAGAGGATGGTAATATTGTAGATGATGAATATCAACTGATTTTGATTGCGAGCGGAGATGGCTATGAGAATGAGGGTGTGATCACCGTCAGCCCGGAAACAGCAAAAATTGAATCGGTTGTTAAAACGGTTCAACTCAGTGCGGTAGTTCGTGATCAGGACGGGCACTCGTACACATATACAGGGCCATCCATCAAATGGTCAAGTGCAGATCCCTCCGTCGCCGTGGTGGATTCTAACGGCAAGGTCACGGGCATGAGTAACGGCGCAACAACCATTACAGCCGCACTTGTCACCGCGTCTGGAGCAGCAGCGATCACGATAGATGATCCCAATCTTATCTTTTCTGATCGCGAAATTCTTGAGGTATTGTACAAAGCGACTGCAGGTGACCAATGGGCACAGCGAGATGGATGGCTAACGGATGCATCTCTTGACCAATGGTATGGGGTGGAGACGGATGAAGACGGCAAAGTGATCACGCTGAAGTTGCGAGAGAACGGTTTGGTGGGCATGATTCCTGTGGAACTTGGAAGTCTGGCGCATCTTGAGATACTGGATCTATACAACAACCGTCTGACGGGTATCTTGCCACTACAGATCGGCAGCCTGTTACGGCTTCGGGAACTTAACTTGGGGAATACCAATTTGGAAGGAGAGATTCCTGGCACATTGGGGCGACTCGTAGAACTGCAAAAACTGAACCTTGAGGTTGCATCGTTTACCGGATCGATTCCATCCGAATTTGGGGCGCTCTCAAAGCTTCAAATCCTGAACCTGTACGGAAACAGACTTAGCGGTCCTATCCCCATCGAATTTGCAGACCTGCGCAGTCTTCAGATCCTCTCCCTGGACGAAAACCAGTTGAGCGGACCCATCCCTTCAGCATTTCTACAATTGGATACACTTCATTTCTTCTATTGGACACAAAACAACGGGCTTTGTCTTCCAGAAACGAAGGAGTTTATGGCCTGGCGCACCGTAAAAGACCGGGATTTTCAGGGACCGTACTGCAATAAATTAGACCGGTGGGCTCTCGAAAAGCTTTACGCGGATACCGACGGAGCGAACTGGACCCATTCAACCGGCTGGCTTCGTGATGACACGGCATTGGAGGAGCGGTACGGCGTGAGCACAGATTCCCTCGGACATGTGACCTTGCTTGACCTTGCAAATAACGGACTGCGGGGGGAACTTCCGGGAACCCTTTGGAATCTGAACCAACTGTCTGTGCTTAACCTTGCAAATAACGGACTGCGGGGGGAACTTCCGGAAACCCTTGGGAATCTGAACCAACTGTCTGTCCTCAGGATCAATAACAATTCCCTTACGGGCCGAATACCATTATCGCTGGCGAAGCTCACATTGGAGGAGTTCCGCTATGCGAATACGGATTTGTGCACTCCTGCGGGGGGAACCTTCCAGCAGTGGCTCACCACGATTTCTGTTCACGAGGGGACGGATATTCGATGCCGTGAACTCTCCAAAGAAGATCGTATCGTTCTCGAACAACTTTACAAGGATACCGATGGCGCGAATTGGCTTCACTCGGACGGCTGGCTTGGTGACATAACCTTTGAGGATTGGTACGGGGTGAGTACAGATTCCCTCGGGAACGTAACCCTGCTTGACCTTGCAAACAACGGATTGCGGGGGGAACTTCCGAAAACCCTTGGGAATCTGAACCAGCTGTCTGGCCTCAGGATCAATGATAATTCCCTTTCGGGCCGAATGCCGTCATCTCTGGCGAAGCTCACATTGGAGGAGTTCCATTATGCGAATACGGATTTGTGCATTCCTCCGAGAGCAACCTTCCAGCAATGGCTCTCCGCGATTTCTGTTCGTGAGGGGGCGGATGTACCATGTCCAAAACTTTCTGACCGTGAAGTCCTCTCAATGCTGTACGAAACGACCGATGGCCTAAACTGGAAGAAGCAAGATGGATGGCTGGCCGACGCACCCCTTGAAGACTGGTACGGCGTAACCGTGAACGATCTGGAACAGGTCGTTGAGTTGAATCTCCTGGGCAATGATTTGCGTGGTCAAATACCGGATGAAATTGGAGATATGGCCACACTGGGTGTGCTGGATTTATCCTTTAACTGGCTTGATGGAGCAATCCCCTCCGATCTAGGCGAAATCAAAACACTCTCCGAACTCTATCTGCAAAGTAATCAACTCTCCGGGCAGATCCCTGCCGAGTTGGGGAATCTTCCACTGCGGCTTCTATATCTGGATGAAAACAAACTAGGGGGAGCTATTCCTCTCGAACTGACCAATCTATCCCAAATCATAAGGTTGCATATCAGTTGGAATCAACTGAGTGGACCGATTCCCCCGGAACTCGGCAATTTGCCTGCTCTGGAAAGTATTTGGATGGATCGGAACCAGTTTGGGGGGGAGATCCCGCCGGAGTTGGGAAACCTGTCTTCATTGGAAATCCTTCATGCAGGATTCAACAACTTGTCTGGAACGATCCCGCCGGAACTCGGCAACATGGAGTCTATCGTAGAAATCGCCTTTGATGCCAATAATCTGAGTGGTCCAATTCCGCCCGAACTGGGCAAACTCAAGAACATTAACGGCGAAATCAATCTGGATGATAACAATCTATCCGGCGAGATTCCGGTTGAAATGGGAAATCTGACGAAATTAAAGAAACTGAGGCTTGCCCGCAACAACCTGTCAGGACCAATCCCGTCCGAGATCGGTCTTATGCATGCTCTTGAGTGGCTGGATTTGTCAGATAACTCTGGACTCACCGGACCGATACCTTCGAGTTTTGCCGGCCTTGATAACGTTAACCGGTTCCAGATAAGAGGCACTGAACTGTGTATCACGCAGGATTCTCCACTCGCCGAACCAGCTCTTGCATGGCGTTTTCGTATTCCATTCTGTGATCTGTCATCCGTGGAAGAAGCCTCCACCGCGTACCTGTCCCAGTCTATTCAATCGGCACAGTACCCGATCCCACTTGTAGCCGGCAAAGATGCACTTCTACGTGTGTTCCCAATCTCGGCACAAAGCACCAACGCAAACATACCACCCGCAAGAGCAACCTTTTTCGTTGACGGAACGGAGGTCTACACGGTTGATATCCCCGGACAATCCACGCCAATTCCTACTGAACTGGCCTATGCGGAGACATCCCTGGACCGTTCTGCCAATATTAGCATTCCAGGCTCCGTAATACAGCCTGGTCTGGAGATGATCGTGAACATTGATCTGGACGGAACCCTGGATACCGGTCTTGAATTGGTACGCCGGATTCCCGAATCAGGACGGCTGCGCGTGAGAGTCCAGACGATGCCTGCACTTGAACTCACGATGATCCCTTTCGTCTGGCAGACGGAGCCTGATAACACGGCTGCGGAACTGATCGAGCAAATGGTGAGTGACCCTAAGGGGCACTGGTTACTCTCAGAAACTCTGACCCTGCTACCAGTCAATGACATCACCGTGACGGCCCACGCGCCCGTCTTCACGTCATACAACAACGGAGATGATATTCTGGACGAGATAGGCGCAATCCGCGCTCTTGAGGGTGGAACGGGATATTGGATGGGGGCTCTTTCCGGCAAAGCCACAGGGCCTCAGGGGGTTGCCTGGCTTAATGGATGGACCAGTTATGTGCGTCTGGGTATCGGAGATCAGTCCGGGGAACCAATCCTTATTGCGCACGAACTCGGCCATAATATGAGCCTCTATCATGCTCCCTGCGGAGTAACTGCGGTGGTGGATCCGGGATACCCTTATCCAAACGGAGAAATTGGATCATGGGGGATTGATTCACGGTCCGGAAGTGATCGTCTCATACCGCCCAGGTCGCCGGACATGATGTCTTACTGCAGGCCGGCATGGATCAGTGAATACAATTTTGACATCGCAATGAGTCATTGACTGAATCAGGAGGCACCGGGCAAGCGCGTTGCAGCATCAAGTCCCGCCCTGCTGATCTGGGGCGGCATTGATGAAGAGGGTGCGCCCTACTTGAATCCGGTCTTCGCGGTGAATGCACCTCCATCCCTGCCAAATGGAGACGGAGAATATCAACTTGTCGGCCGCGCAGCCAATGGCGAGGTTCTGTTTTCGGTCGACTTTGACATGAATTCGGTCTCAGACATAGAAGGACCACGGGCCGGGTTTGCATTCGCAATACCTGCAAGCCCTGAATGGGCCGATGCTCTGGCAGAAGTTGAATTGACGGGGCCGATGGGATCAGATATGATTAATGCGGATTCAAACCGCCCGGCATTGATCTTGCGGGAGCGGAACAGTGGTCATGTACGGGCGCTCCTGCGCGGTGAGTCTTCTGCCGGGATCCGTCTGGATGCTGTCACGGCCGACCCTCGGATGGCGGGGACGAATGTGGATGCCCTTTTCAGCCGAGGCCTCCCGCAACCGGCACAAAGATGACATGAGATGGCCCGGCACCACAAGTCACCGAAAACGGGCTTCGCCTGAGATATCTAAACCGGCATGCGCCATCCCGGCAGAATTCTCCAGAGAATCCATTCCACCGAACCCTTACCTTCAGGTGTGGATGATTGCTTCGCGGGCCAGTTCCCGCCCCTCCGTGGTTAACTCTAAATACTCTCCAACCGTGTTCAGAAAATTCTGTGACACCGCTCTGGACACAACTCCCTCCGCGAATGCCGCCTCCCATGCCATGTGATCCTGCAGATGATCCATGCGGCATTCCCGATCTGCCTCGGGGGTCGCTTCGTGTTGCAGCAGATGGATGACCAGCATCTTAATGGCAAATTGCCACTTCTGATGCCTTCGTCGTTTCCATGCCGCAAGTACCCCCTGTTCCGGTGCAATGCAGAATAAAACTGCAAACTGTACACCGACCATGACCGCCATGCATCCGGCAATGGACGCATCGAGGAGATGTGCAATCCAGTATCCGGCAATGGAGGCAGTCATCCCTAGAGCGACACTGTAGAGGATCATGTACCCGAACCGGTTGGTGATCAGGTAGGCGCTGACCGGTGGCCCAACCATCAGCGCCACCACCAGGATGGATCCAACGGCATCAAAGGCAGCAACGGCGGTCATGGAGATCAGACCCATCAGGGCATAATGCAGTATCCCCGGCAAAAAACCCAGCGTGGCACAGAGAGCGCGGTCAAAGGTGGCCAGCTTTAATTCTTTGTAGAATAGAAGGATAAACCCCAGACACAGAATTCCAGCCATCCCCATGGCATAGAGTGCCTGGGGGCCCAGGTCCCGCCCCGCGAGGATCAGTCGGTCAAACGGCACAAACGCCAACTCCCCCAGGAGTACAGCATCTGTATCCAGATGTATATCCCTCGCAAACCGTGCAATCAGAATTACACCAACTGCAAACAGGCTTGAGAATACCAGCCCAATCGCTGCATCTTCACGTACACGATTGGTTTTTCGTATCCATTCCACCAGCACAACGGTGAGCAGCCCCGCAGCTGCTCCCCCCAGGATGAGCAGTGGAGACGACAGATTCCCGGTCAGAAAAAAGCCGACCACAATGCCGGGCAGGATTGCATGACTGATGGCATCGCTCATCATCGCCATCCGCCGCAGAACCAGGAAGGTGCCGGGAAGCGCACATGCGGCAGCAACAACAGTTGCCACCAGTTGGATCTCCAGTTGAAACGTACTCATCCGATCCGATCCTTCCTCAGTTGATCACAAACCCGAACCCCGTCCGGTGTCAATGCCCATGCTCCATTCTGGTGCATCTGCACCAGCCCTTTGCCCTGCAGTCGGCGCAGCTGTCGATAAAGTGTGCCTCTTTGTGGATGGATCACACGCAGGGCCGGCTCCATATGCGGATACGTCAGATCGTCATGCGTTCGGGCCAGTTCAAACAAATCCAGCAGCACCGACTCACTCCTGAGTTCTCGATTCTGTACGGTTCGGCGAATCCGCTGCCATATGATCCCGCGAAGAGGAGCAAACAACATGGAAATCACGACGAACCCGGTGGCACAGACCACAATGGTTGGACCGGTCGGGAGATTGGATATGCTCGTACTCAAAAGCGCCCCGCCTACCCCGCAGAGTGCACCCGTAACCATGGAGACCAGCGTCATGACTCCCAGGTGATCCGTCCACTGACGTGCCGCTGTCGCCGGTGCAATGATCATGGCACTCATCAGGACTACGCCGACGGTCTGCAGACCAATCACAATCGCAACCACCAGAAGCGTCGTCAGCCCGATATCCAGCCAGCGTACCGGCAATACCAGACTGTGCGCGAACTCCGGATCAAAGGCTAGTACTTTAAACTCCTTCCAGAACAGGAGCAGCGCCGCCAATGCAACCCCACCCAGAATGGTCATCGTAATGACATCCGCGACAATAAGAGAGGCTGCCTGACCGAAAAGAAATGAATCCAGTCCTGCCTGATTTGCATTGGGATATCTCTGTATATAGGTCAGAACGACTAGTCCCGCGCCAAAGAATACCGACAGTACCAGCCCGAGTGCGCTGTCGTATTTGACCCGGGTTCCTGCCGTAATAAGCAAAACGATTGCCGTGGCAAACCATCCTGCCAGCCCTGCTCCCACCATCAGAACCAGAGATGCTTTACTGCCGGTCAGAATGAATGCAAGTCCAATACCCGGCAATGCTGCATGCGATACCGCATCTCCCAGTAAACTCTGCCTTCGGAGCACCGCAAAGGTGCCCAATGCACCACTGACTGCGCCCAGAATTGCGGTCCCCAGTGTAACGGTGCGGAGCGTGTAGTCATTCAAGAGTTGCTCCATCCTCACGGTGCACCTTTGATGATTGCAATACGCCCTCCATAGGTGAGTCGCAGATTTGTGTCGGTGAACACCTTGGAGACAGGGCCACTGGCAATCCGGCGTACATTCAGAAGCAGGACTTCATCAAAATAACTGGAGACCGTCTGAAGATCATGATGTACGGCCAAGACGGTCTTCCCGGATGAGCGCAGCGAATGCAGGATGTCAATGATTGCACGCTCGGTGGTTGCATCTACCCCCTGCAGGGGCTCATCCATCAGATATACGCGGGCATCCTGCACCAGCGCACGCGCCAGAAATACACGCTGCTGCTGCCCCCCGGACAGTTGGCGGATCTGGCGATGCGCCAACCCGGTCATCTCCACTTTTTCGAGCGCTTCCATCGCTTCCCTCCGCTCGCTGCGCCCTGGCCGGCGAACCCAGCCAATCCGCCCGTAAAGCCCCATCAACACCACATCCAGTACACTGGTTGGAAAATCCCAGTCGACCGTCCCGCGCTGCGGTACATACCCCATCAAAGAGGCAACCCTGCGGTACGGCTTCCCCAGGATGCGAATCTGACCGGCTGCGGGCTTCAGGAGCCCCAGGATCGCTTTGATAAGTGTGGTCTTTCCTGCACCATTCGGGCCCACAATGGCCATCAGCACCCCTGGAGCAACATCCAGATCAATATCCCACAGAACCGGGCTTTCACGATAGGCGACGGTGAGATCACGAACTTCAACTGCGTTCATCATCCGACAGTGCCTTGAAGATCGTATCAATATTATGCCGAACCATCTCCAGATAGGTTGCTGCCGAAGTGGAGTCTCCGCCCAGTGCATCTCCATACAGGGTGCCGCCAATGCGCACTTCAAAGCCTCTGGCTTTTACGGCTTCCCGTACGGCTTCAATGCCTCTCGGAGAAACGGAGGACTCGATGAACATTGCCGGAATCCTTCGCTCGGCCACCAGCATCGCCAGATCCTGCACATCGGCCATCCCGGCTTCCGATGCAGTGGAGATCCCCTGGAGTCCACGTACCTCAAAACCATAGGCATGCCCAAAGTATCCAAATGCATCATGCGAGGTGACGAGCACCCGCCGTTCTTCCGGGATTTCCGCCGCTTTTGCCCGCACATAGGCATCCACCTCTATTAATTCAAGGACATAGGCAGCCCCGCGCAGCGAGAACAACTCCGCACGGTCGGGGGCCAGTGCTCCCAGTTCATTCGAAAGTGCATGTGCCGCCCGGGCCCAGAGTGTTGCATCAAGCCATACATGGGGATCATAATTTCCCTGAAACAGTTCTGATGAAATCAGGAGACTATCCGGGATACTGACCTCGGCCACCGCTACCGTTGCTTTCCCCTGCTCTTCCATAGCCTCAAAGACATCCCCCATCTTCCCCTCCAGATGCAGACCATTATAGACAACAAGGTCGGCTTCCGCCATTCGTGAAACATCCCGGGCACTAGCCTTATAGAGATGGGGATCAACCCCTGGCCCCATCAACGATTCCACGACCACATCGGGCCCGCCTACTTCACGGACTAAATCTGCAATGATACCGGTTGTCGCTACAACTCTGACGGTTTGATCCGAGACGAGGAGATCCGAACTCTCCGTTGAGGTGCAGGATGTCCAAAGGATCAGCCCCGCCAGACATCCGATAAGTGTACGCATTTGGAAGATTATAAATTTAGTCTTGCCTAAAACTCGTTAAAAGCAAAACGGTTGCCGACGTGCGATGCCGAAATGCCAAATCCTGCAAATTCCAGCGATCCCTGGCAACTCTCTCCCCTGCATTGACGCAAAAACACGGGGACTGTACACCCGGAAAGCCAAGCTGAATTTTAACGGAAAGGTCTATCTTTGTACCGATATGATGTCTGCTGTGTATTCAGATAGCCTTACTGAAATTTGACGAAAAACAATCACTTGTGAACAAAGACATCCACTGGGTTGTACAATTTCGCAGAAGTTTGATGGCTTGTTCATTTTTATCGTCTGCCGTGTACTGTTGCAAACGTTCCGCTTGGGATATCACAAGCCTGAAATTTCGGCGACACTTGCTGTTTACCGGCGGAGAATGGAGAGTGCACTCGTTCAACCAGAATCTACGCATATCAGGAATTGATACAAGACATGCAGCGTGGCAAAAGAAGTTCAAAGTAGATGAAAAAAACGCTCACCTGGCGAAAAAAGGATAACCCGCTTGACAGCGAAGCGGTCAAGACTGGAATTTTCACTGTGCTTGAAGTAACCAGCGATGGTACATTACAAAGAACGGTCAAAAGAACGACTCCGCTGTTTAAGAAACGGTTCTACTATGTGCAGACTGCCAACGTTGTGCTGCTCATATGGTTTGCAGCATTAATCGTCTTAATGGTCATGCATGTACTTGAGTCCGTTGAGTTCACATTGTCTCCCACAGGTATGAATATTTTACTTGTGACCACCATCGCCCTTCTTGGTGTCACGTACTTTTTCAGTGCAAGATTTCTCGTGTCCCTGATCCACCGGAGGTAAGTACCGGCTTCGGGGAAGCAATCCCTCGCATCTCCCCTGATCAATCCCTGATTCATCGCCCGGCATCTGCTACAGGTCGCTGCCGGATGTGGGACTTGTCACCTTGAGCCCGTGCATCTGCAGGAGAGTATCGGTCCCCGGTTATGCAACTGCTTCCTGCCCCGCCGTGCATCCATAGCAGTGTCGTGCCGTACGTATTGCATGATCCTGTCAGGCGCCAAGGTCAAAATCTGTGACGTGCGGCCTGGGGATGTCCATGGTCAGTCATTTCCAGTTGCTGATTAAAATCGCAGAAATACCCGGCCCTATCATAGGGAGAAGGTTCGAGCAGCCCGGCCCTGTAACCGCTGAGAGGTACTACCGGCATTGTTTTGGATGAGGTCCGTACCATTACAAAAGAATGGGCTCACGAGTCTGAAGTTTCAAATTTTGGGGCTTCGATATCCTCGTGAGACGATTTTTATTTTCGGGATTTTTCTATTGAATTGTTCGGCCTTCACATTGGATTGTGGGATTGCAGAACAACGTTGACAGGGATATCACACCGCCCTTACTGCGGAACAACGAATATACAATTCCCCCATCATAACCCTGATGATTAGAAGCGGCTACATCGCCGGGACCAAGTCAGGCTAAAACTACCACTGTGGGCGTGGTGATATTTTCGCAATTTCGTGATTTTGTATCTGCCATTGGACAGCAAATTCGGATACACGAAGCTGTTCCGCAAGTTCACAAATCTGGTCATACTCAATGTCGCTTTGTGAACCCACCTCATGTCTAAGCCACTCACTCGGTGCAAGTAATTCAGCAGCAAAGGATCTTGCTCGAGACTGTTCAGGAGTTCGCAACTTACTTAAAAGCGAAGGTTCGTTCCCCGCGTGTGCAATGTAATGCCCCAGAGCACGCGCAAGAAGGAATCTCTTACCTGTTTCTTGTTTGGAGACCACAGCACACGAGGGGGTGCCCTTTCCTACACAGCCCTCTATGCGGGATGAGGGTGATGCCGTTTCTATATTGTGGATGGCATATTCATCATTAAAAGAAAAGGGACCCGGCGTATGATCCAGTTCATGCAGAACTCTGCGTGCATCCCTTGCCCCGGCTTCCCATGGTTGTTCCGAGTTTGACGGCATGCTCCGAACAGCCGCTTTTACTTCTTCCCATACTGTATTGGGGGCTCCGTTTATGGACGCAAGCGATTCTTGGAACCATTCGTGAGTCTGTCGCAGTGTTTTTTCGTCCGAAGCCAGCATCAATTCTTCACGAATGAGCGGATCAGTTTTATTCCAAACTGCGACAACCTGATCCGCCACTGCAGGTTCAATGTCGAAAGGGTCAAGTCCCAACATGGCAGTCGCCCGGCAAAATTCTTTCTCATCCGCATCAAGTCGGTTATTGATCACATCCCACTCCTCAGCCCAGGGTATATCTTTTACATTTTTGGCCTTTAACCTAGCGATGACATTTTCCACGAGATCACGCAGTTCCCTCAGCAAGGCGGCGGTTCCGATCATCTGTTCCCCTTCCAGTAAAAATTGTATGTGCGCGTGGTTAGCATACCATCGTTCGTTGGAAACCACCACACACCCTCCCTCTGGACGAAAAACAACACGGGGAAATACAAACCCGTTTCCTGCATAGGAAAGATCATGTCTCGCTGAAAAACCAGCACGTGATGAACCATATACCGCATCCGCTTCATATTGCAAATGCCACCAGTTAACGACAATCCACTCAGCGACATGGGCCATGGGTACCTCGATGTATTCAAAGTATTTATTCCCGTCCCGTACGCAGGTCGCCACTTGGTCACCTACGTTAATTGTAAGGCGGGCCATTGTATTACGTGCACTTGGGTCCGGATACGGTGGCAGTGCATCAACCCACTGGTAATCAAAAAACGACATTATTTCATTCCTATAATCGTATCATGAGAGGCGAGGGGAAACCCATGGTACTCACACGAACCATGTCCGGATTGTCTTGCTTCAAATAACCTGCCATCTTCCTCATGCCACACGACACGGGGAAACCCCTGTTTGAATTCGCCGAAATTCCCCCGAAGAATAGCATTTTTGAGCCACTTCCGAACAAGGGATTGATTTTTTTGCAAATCCCTTGGACACGCGGCCTTACCAGGCCTTCTCACCGGGGCTTGTCCATTAACAGGGATGGTCCTGTGATACGGACTGCCAACATATCGACATTTTTCTGCAACCGTACAAAGATCTATATCGGGAGGCGGGGGCAATACCTTGCGCACCCTTGGCCTATTGCGCTTGTAGAATGTTTGCTTAGCTGGCATCGTGGGGCTGCCACTTTATAGAAAGTGCCACAGTACGCCCATTTTTATGGGCATACTGTATTTAAGACGTAAATTCCAGTGGTATGATGTATCGGTTTCCCTCACAGGAGACTCCAATGATACGACTTTGACCACAAAAAGTTGTAATGATGGTAAGGTACACCGCAGATTCGGATCCATGTTGCCTTTCCACGGCGCACGGTAATTTCAATCTGAATCTACAACTTTACTATCCGGCTTCCTAGATTGGGTCTGCTGCCTACTCGGTTTGTCTATGTATCGGAGGGCAGTCTCTTTATTGAATGCTCCACGATACTCCCCTCGCCTTATGCTGTCCACTATCTCGGTTCTGTACTTCGTATCCATGCAAAAATCCTGTTTTCTGACGGTTCAAGAATGATTTAGGAGTTGGCGTGTGTCTAGCGTCACTGTTCTTGTTTCGTACATCTTAATTGCGAGATACCTGTTCAATGGGAATGCGACAAGGTAGGACTGGGTGCCGTATTTCCATAGATTATCGACCCTAATTCCGGGTTACCATCCGGTGATAAGTTCCCCCCTTGAGACCCTCCGAGGATCTCCACCCGACTCAAGATCGCTCAGCTACGCAATTGCGCCGCCGCAACTGCTTCCTGCACCCGCCGTGCATCCATAGCAGTGACGCGCCGTACGTATTGCATGATCCTGCCAGATGCCAAGATCAAAATCTGTGACATGCGGCCTAGGGATATCCATGGTCATTTCCAGTTGCTGGTTAAAATCGCAATCGTATAGATACCCGTTCCAGCTTATGGAGAGCGTATTCCGGCACATCAGCCCTGCAATCGTAGAGGGATTGAACGCCTGCAGGAGTCGATTCAGATAAAGTTTGACCTGATTCGTCTCCATCAACCACTCCAGGTACCGTGACATCGGTAAATTATTGAGCGTCAGCAGTTGATCAAACCTGACATCATGATTTCGTGCCAATGCAGTCTTCCATTCCGCTTCCAGTGAAGACTGATTCCCTGACAGGAAGGCACCGACCGGATTGGTCACGAGTACCAGTTTCCGATAGGGATCCCCCTGCCCATATCCCGCCTGATTCAGACGCTTAAGCGCCTGGATAGACTTATGATAGGTCCCATCTCCGCGCTGCGCATCGGTGCCTATTTTACGGTAATGCGGGAGGGAGCAGACCACCTCCACCCCCCGCTCCGCAAACCATTCGGGTAAGTGGCTATAGGGGCGGGTCAGCAGAATCGTGAGATTGCAACGATCCAAAACGCGAAGCCCTCGCTGCACACACTCTTCCACCAGGAACTCAAAATTAGGATTGAGTTCGGGGGCACCGCCCGTAAGGTCAACCACCCGGGTACCGGCGCCGTCAATCGCCCGCAGACATGCCTCCACGGTTGCCCGATCCATATTCTCGTCAACACGGTCCGGCCCTGCGTCAACATGGCAGTGCCGGCAGGTCATATTGCACAGCTTGCCCAGATTAATCTGCACAACCTCCAATCGGTCCGGCTTCAGCCGCGGCCACCCGCAAGAAGCCAGATCCAGTTCAAACCGGCCGCTGTTCGTGGGGCCTCCACTCGTATCCACGGCATCCAGCACCCGCAACTGCTCTCTGGGATGTGTCAGCGGAGCAGACCGAAAAGACAGCGAAGATGTCGCCCGCGGGCCCTGTGAAAGTGTGTCCAGTGTAATCATCCTTTTGATCCGAGTCCCAATCCGGCTTACATCGTTAAGCGCTTAACCTGATCCAGCATCTGCACGCCGTGCACCAGAGCGGCCCCGCCGCGTATGGCGGTCGCCACATGTACGGCCTCGGTCATCTGTTCCAAATCCGAACCTGTTTCCAGACATGCAGTCGTATAGGCATCAATGCAATAGGGGCATTGTACGGTGTTGGCGACGGCCAGAGCAATGAGTGCCTTCTCTCTGGCTGTCAATGCGCCTTCCTCAAACACCTTGTTGTAGTAGGAGAAGAACGCATCCGCCAACTCCTGATTCCCCTCGGCAATTTCTCCGAACCGGGGTAAATGTGAACGATCATAGTAGTGATCCATGAGCAATATAGATTAGGGGGCAGAGGGTTGCCGCCAGGCGCGAATAGTGAGGCTGGCAAGGCCGCCCTGCCCGTTAATGATTTTAAGAGACCGGGAGCGTACCACTTCCGGTGCAGTGAATCCTGCCCGTACAATCAACGCCAGATACTCTTCTTTGTCCGCCGCCCCGGCCACACAACCGGCAAGCTCTTCTGCCTTCCTCAATAATACAGGATCCGGGGATCCTGTGGTCACAACATCCGAGATGATAAAACGTCCACCCGGCCGCAGGACACGGGCGATCTCTGCGTACGCGGTCTGTTTATCCGGCACCAGATTGAGAGTACAGTTACTGATGACAACATCAATTGACGCATCTTCCATCGGAAGATGCTCAATATCTCCTTCCTGGAAATGCGTATTGACCATCCCCGCCTCAATTGCATTTTCTTTTGCCTTTGCGACCATAGACGGCGCAATATCCACCCCCAGAACCTTCCCATTCACTCCTACGAGTGGGGCGGCAATCATCGCATCCAGGCCTGCACCGGATCCAAGATCAAGGACGATCTCACCCGGCTTCAAATCTGCATACTCTACCGGAGTCCCACAACCCAGACCTAAGTCGGCCTGCGCCTGATAGCCGGAAGTATCCTGATACGCAGCACCGTCCACCATACAATATCCTGAATCCTGCTCTCCCCGAGCGATGGCATCATATTTATCCCGCACAGTTTTTTTGACTGTACAACAACTTTGATCCGATTGTATCATCTTATCCTGTTCGTAACAGCGGCTGCTTGACTGATCCCGAAAAGTACCCGCAAATTCAATGATTCCTTCATGCGATTCCCAAATTCTACGCACTAACCTCCATGGCCCTTTCCTGCTCCCGATACTGTAATTCGTAGAGTGTCTGATAGAGACCACCTGCTGCAGCCAATTCGTCATGCGTCCCCTGTTCTCTTAAAAGGCCCTTGTGAAGCACAAGAATCGTATCGGAGTGACGAATCGTAGACAGTCGATGTGCAACTACCAGAGAGGTTCTCCCCTGCAACACCTGTTCAAGTGCGTGTTGAATAATATGTTCCGTCTCTGTATCAATACTTGAGGTCGCTTCGTCCAGGACCAGAATGTCTGGATCATGGGCTAGCACGCGAACAAATGATAATAATTGCCTTTGGCCATGCGAAAGGGATACACCCCGCTCACGCACATCATGGTGATACTGTTTGGGGAGTTGTTCAATAAATTGATCGGCCCCGATTGTATTTGCAGCCTGCTTCACCTGATCCAGGGAGATGTCAGGATTGCCCAGCGAGATATTTCGATAGATGGACCCTGAGAATAGAAAGACATCCTGCAGGACCAGCCCGATACGCCATCGCAGATACTTCAGCCTTAAAGATCGAATATCTTTCCCATCCAGAAGAATCTGTCCTTTTTGAATATCATAAAAGCGCATAAGAAGGCTGATGATTGTCGTTTTTCCACTCCCTGTCGCGCCCACAATTGCAGCATTCTGCCCCCGTTTAATCGTAAACGACACTCCCTGCAGTACCCAGTCCGGCGTTCCATCATCAAGATCTTTGTATGCAAACCAGACATTATCAAACACAATATCTCCTTCAAATCTTTGTGGAGGATCCTGTGCGTCCACATCGGGAAGGGACTGATCATTGTCCAGTACATCAAAAATACGCTCCGCCCCCGCCATTGCCCCCTGAAGCGTATTAAATTGTTCGGATAAATTGCGAATCGGTTCAAAGAACTGGCGGCAGTACTGAATAAATGCAATGAGAACGCCAACGGTCAGTGCACCGCCAATGGCACTTACTCCGCCGGTCCATAACACAAATCCAACCGCAGTGGATGCAATGATATCCACCGCAGGCCAGAAGAGTGAGTGATAAAAGACGGTTTTGAGTTGTGCCGTCTGATGCTCATCATTTATCTTTTCAAAACGTTTCATCTCCTCTTTCTCCCGGCCAAACAACTGCACGATCAGCATCCCGGTCACATGCTCCTGCATGAACGAATTCAAACGCGCAACCTGCTTACGTGTCTCCCTGTACTGGCCGCGAACATTACGCTTGAACCACAATGTTACCAGAAGCATGAAAGGCATCACACATAACGTAACCAGCGCAAGGATCCAGTTGAGACTAAACATGAATGCCGCAATGAACACCAGTTTGAACATATCTCCCATGATCACAACAATCCCGGCAGACAGCACATCCGCAAGCGCCTCTACATCTGAGGTCGTGCGCGTAATAAGCCGCCCGATGGGGGTTCGGTCAAAGAAGGAGAGGGACTGCTTCTGCACATGACGAAAGACACGTACCCGCACATCATAGATCGCCTGCTGTCCGATCCACTGTGTGAAGTATGCATTCCCATAACTCAGGGCCCCCTCTAATACAATTGCCCCAAACAGGGCAGCGATGAGCAGGAATAACCCATCCAGTTCGCCTGGAACAATATGGTGATCAATCGCCAGGCGAATCAGCCAGGGCCGGAGCGGGCCTAAAAATGAAACCAGCAGCACCAGGAAAAATGCAAGGATCACCCAATGCTTATAGGGGATCAGGTATCCAATGATCCGTCGTAACAGTCTCCGGTCCAGGCCTTTTTTCTCACTCATGCAGCTGGGTCCGTCCGGGGTATATCCCTTCGGGAAGTGATCGGATACACCTGATATTCTTCGGCAATTTCTGTATTCAGAAAAATCGCTTTCGCCTCTTTTTCCAAAACAGACAGGTCCTTGTATCTGGCGCTGAAGTGGGTTAAAAGAAGTCTTCCCGCCCCGGCATTTCTGGCCGTCAGGGCCGCATCCGATGCAGTGGAATGGCCGGTTTCCCGGGCACGATCCGCTCTCTCCTGCCCAAATGTCGCCTCATGGACCAGCAGGTCGGCATTTCTGGCCAGTTCCAATCCTCCCGGACAGGGGCTTGTATCTGTCACGTATGCAAAGACTGCACCCGATTTTTTTCTAACCTGATCCGGTGCAACAACCTGCCCGCCGGAGGTCTGGACAGACTGGCCTGCGGCCAGCCGCTGAAACTGCTCCTTCGCCGTGATCCCCAGTGAAGCGGCCAACGCCCCGTCAATGCGATGCACCTGATCTGCACGTTCCACCCGATATCCCATACAAAACCGGCCATGCGCCAACGGACGGGCGCTCACCTGTATTCCGTCCGCTGCATACACCTCCTGGAATTCAAGGCCTTCTTCAAGCGGTATGTGTTCAATTTTAAAGGGAAGGTCCGCCGGTCGGAGACCGGAAAAGGATTGCAGGATATCGGAGAGTTCCCGCGGCGCAATGATCGTAAGCGGAGGCTTACGCCGCTCCAGGGACATGGAGATCAGAAGTCCAAACAGCCCGAAGTAATGATCTGCATGCAGATGTGTAATAAAGACAGCCCGGATCCGGCTCCGCCGGATCCCTGCTTTCAGGAGGCGGAACTGGGTACCCTCACCGCAATCAAACAGAAAGACCTTTCCCTGATTTCGGAGCACATAGGCCGTTAATCCCCGATCTCGAACAATGGACGCTGATGATGTCCCCAGTGGTATAAGTTCCATGAACTACTGCAGGGCTTCAAGTCTTTCTTCGAGTAACTGCCGCTGATACATCTGTGCATACAGTCCATTCTGTGCCATAAGAGACGTATGCGTTCCACGCTCTACAATCCGCCCCTCATCGAGAACAATGATCTGATCGACTCCCTTTATGCTTGAGATCCGATGACTGATCATGACCATGGTATGATGTCCCTGTCGTTTACGCAGATGTTCAAGGATACGGGACTCCGTCTTTGTATCCACGCTGCTGAGCGCATCATCCATGATAAATATGCGGGGCTGCCGGATCAGTGCACGGGCAATCGTGGTGCGCTGGGCCTGTCCGCCGGAGAGTGAGACTCCGCGTTCCCCCACCCCGCTCTGAAGCCCTTCCGGGAATTCCAGAACCGTTTCGAGAAGTTCCGCCTCAAATGCCGCCTGGTGGACATCTTCTTCGGATGCACCTATGGTTCCAAACGCGATATTGTTCCCGATTGAATCACTGAACAGAAATACATCCTGCGGGACATATCCAATCCCTTCCCTGAGCACGCTGAGAGGCATGTTCTGTACATCCTGCCCATCGATCAGAATACGCCCCCGGGTTGGCTCGGTCAGGCGGCCGATCAGATCAATCAGGGTTGACTTTCCGGCCCCGGTTTTTCCCACAATCGCAAGACTTTCACCGGCAGGCACATCAAATGAAATATTGTGGAGTGCATACGGCAGATTCGCTTCATACTGAAAAGAGACATTTTCGAAGGTTACCCGTCCGTCAATCTTCTGAATGGAACGATCCGTGCGGAAGTTATCCGATATATCCGGCTGCTGATCCAGCACCTCATAAATGCGTTCTGCGGAAGCACTCGCCCGCTGCATCATGGAGATGACAAGGCCAAACGCTGCAACCGGCCAGGTCATGAGCGCAACATAGATAATGTATTCCGCAATGTTTCCTATGGTGATAATGCCTTCCGATACCAGACGTCCCCCGATCCAGACAACCATAATTTCCGACAGGCCTACGACGATCACAAAGACCGGCCTCCATGCGGCTTCCACCCGTGCAAGGCCGAGCATTCGCGCCTTATAACTCCGGCTTTCTTTCTCGAAGGCCCGGGTTTCTGTCTCTTCCCGCGCGTAGGCCTTCACCAGCCGAATCCCTGCCAGAGTTTCCTGAACGCGGCTTGTCAACTGCGCATACTGTCGCTGGAGTGCTTCGCTGCGCTTGTGCACCAGTTGTGCAATAACGAACATGGACACCGCAAGGATGGTCATCGGCATGAGTGCATAAAAGGTCAGGATTGGCGAGATGATGAGCATGGCGGTAATGGCAGCGACCACAATCACAAGGGCGCGGGTGGAGTACATAATTGCCGGTCCGATATAACGGCGCACCTGCTCTATGTCGCTTGTTGCGCGTGTGATTACATCTCCTGTCTTTGTGCGGTGATAGAAATTCGCCGAAAGTTTTTGCAGGTGCTCGTATAATGCGTTGCGCATATCAAACTCAATATGACGTGAGGCTACGATCACGGTCTGCCGCATCAAAAATGTAAATGCTCCGTTTGCTAAACTCAAGGCTATGACGATCAGCCCAAAAACAAATAATGTCCAGAACAGATCCCAGTACACTGCATGCTGAAGCGATGTGGCTTCAAACTGCCGATAAAGCCGCGCAAAACGGGGCAGACTGTCAATTGCCTGCCGAACGATGATGGGCACTGCAATGGCGAACACCGCAGAAATCATCGTAAACAGAAGGCCCGGTACGAATAACCGCCAATAGCGTATAAAGTAGTGGTTTAGCCGTTTAAGAGATTGCATGGAAATGAAGATAGATGACGGCAAACGCTATGCAGAGAAATTCGGTCCGTAAAATTAAGGGAATTATATACATGAGTGCCCATGGGCACCATGTTCTTTTTGGTGTTTCATCACCCGTTGCCCGGTTGCAGGCTTGCGCTCCGCAATGACAGGTCTTACATAGGCTCCACGACCCGTTCGGCACAATTCGTGCCAGGACGCCATCCCCGACGCCCGGATATTCACGGACGCATTCGTGTCCGCATTCGCTTGGTACCCGCACGCCAGACATAGAAACTCGGACTGTTTTTGCCGATTCTTTGCGTTCACACAGGAACACTTACTGCATGTCTGCGATGTATAATGCGGGGGTACCTTGATCACCACGCCTCGCTCCCGCAGGAACTGCTCCAGTATCGCCCATCCTGTTCCCAGTATTGAGCGGTTCAGTCCTGCTTTCTGCTTCACCTTCCTGCCCGGATTCTCGACCGTTCCTTTCGCGCTTGCGGTCATACCCTTGGTTTTCAGGTCTTCCAGGATTACAAGCGTAGAGATTTCGGTGAGCGATAAGGCAATATGACGCAAGTCATTCCTTCGAATGTTCTTAATCTTGCGTTCATGGCGTGCAATGGTTTTCTTTAGTCTCCTCCAGGAATGACTTCCTTTCTGTTTTTTCGCTAGTCGGCGTTGAAGTTTCTGAATGCGCTTTTCAATATCAGATGTGTCGGTCAGATAGAAGATCCTTCCCGCACTGTCCGCAACCTGCCCGCAATTACGGTCGACCCCAATGCCAATGCCGTCCGCGTCTTGCAGGGTAGCGTCCACTTCGTAGACGACCGTCATATACCAGTTTCCATTTTCTTCAAAGATGCGGGCCGTCTTGGGCACCGAGTTTGTGTAGCGGTTCACTCGATAAAATCGCAGCATCTTCATATGCATGCCCCGCTTTAGCCGAACATATCCATTCGTTGAAAATATCTTCCCCCCTGACACATCTACGCTGAAGCTTTTTTTCGCCTTGCCCCTTTTCTTGAACCTAGGGAACCCCCGCTTTTTCTTGAAGAACTGCTTGTAGGCATCCGCCAGATCCTTCAGTCCGGTGCGAGTTGCGTTTACGGGATACTCTCTTAGCCATGGTGCGACCGTATCCTTGTGTACTTTATACCACTTGTAGAAATCAAACTGAGAGGTCTGGGATTTTCCGGTTTCCGTGTAATCCTCTTTGGCTTTTGCCAGCGCCGCATTCCAGAGATACCGGTTGACACCCGCCAGTCCATTCAGGAACCGGCAGGTCTTCTTGTCGCCTCGCAGACGAAAGCGGATCGTTACATGCTGCCGTTCCCCTGAACCGACGGAGGGCTTTGTCTTACAATCTTTAACGGGCATAGCATCAAGCGGATGATCTTGTGTAGGCAATCGGGGAGGCACTATCCTTCCCGATTGTATTCGTTTTATCCACCTGACTGGAAAAAGTTCCCTAAGTATTGGGCACTCAGGTATATAAGCCCCAAAATTAACGAACCTGCTTCGTTTTAACCATAAGAAAGGAAATTAGACCCATGAATCAACAACTTCATAACATCCGGCTGATCGGAGTCCCCATGGATCTGGGCCAGAATTTACGCGGGGTGGATGTCGGCCCCAGTGCCCTTCGATATGCCGGGCTTGCAGATCGTCTGCGCCAATTAGGACATCAGGTCTCTGACCATGGAAATATCCCAACTGCACTCCGGGCCTCGCTGACGGACAGGAACGATTTTACGGAGCCTATTCGGGATACCTGCAGCCTGTTATACGAGGAGGTTCGCAAAACGCTCGCCCAGAGCGGCTTCCCGTTGGTGATGGGGGGCGATCACTCGATTGCGATTGGAAGCATTGGCGGAGCCACACATGATGCTCCAAAGGGGATCATCTGGATTGATGCACATGCAGATTTTAACACCCCCGAATCTTCTCCCAGCGGCAATGTCCACGGGATGCCGATGGCCGTACTCTGCGGAGTTGGATCGGACCGGTTAACGAGCGTGGGACGTTCCGGCCCGAAACTGCGCTCCGAAGATATTGCGATGATTGCCCTGCGTGACCTGGATATTGCCGAGCGTCGCATTTTACAGGAATCCCGCCTGGGCCTGTACACGATGCGAGACATTGATGAGCGTGGCATTGCAGAGGTTGTAAAGTCTGCCCTCAAACAGCTTGAGCACTGCGATCATCTGCATGTCAGCTTTGACGTAGACAGTGTGGACCCCTATTTTGCACCGGGGGTTGGCACGCCGGTCAAGGGAGGTCTTCGTCCGAGGGAGGCGCATCTGCTGATGGAACTGATCGCAGAGGACGGCCGCCTTGCTTCGGCAGAGGTCGTTGAGATCAATCCCATCATTGACCGGGGCAACCAGACCGCGGAACTGGCTGCCAGCCTTCTAGCCTCCCTTCTGGGAAAAACAATTCTTTAAATGATTACGTGCACGCTGTCTGCTGCTTTTTTCTGAATAAACTCCTCCCGTCTTCCAATCCTCACATTCATCCCGGTATCTTTGCGTTCAATAATCCGAACTTCACATCCGGGCAGCAGGCCGGTTTTTTCCAGTAATCCCAGTAGATTCACATCCGAATCGGACAGATGGTGAATGGACAGCAGTTCGCCCGCGGGGGCCTTCGAGAGTGCGATGGTCTTTGCACGAACCATCTTAAGGTCCTGAGTTGGAATTGGGTGCCCGTGGGGATCATGGGTCGGGTAGCCCAGGAGCGCATCTATCCGCTCCTCGAAATCTTCAGAAATATGATGCTCCAGATGCTCTGCTTCCGCGTGCATCTGTTCCCAGGAGTAGCCCATGATTTCCCGGAGGTAGGTTTCCAGCAGTCGGTGATGGCGGATGATTTCCAGTGCAATTTTTTCGCCTGCACCGGTGAGTTTCACACCTTTGTACGATTCATGCACGACCAGTTTCATCCGATCCAGGCGTTTGATCATTCCCGTCACTGACGCAGCAGACACATTCATGGTACGGGCGATATCTGTGGTGGTGACCACGGCATTCTCTTCCTGAATCGTAAAGATCACTTTCAGGTAATCCTGAATCGCCGGACTAAGCATTGTGCACAATCAATGATTGGCAGACTCTAACTGCTATGCCGCTCGAATGTCCCTGTACAGGTCTGGATCTGCCCGCGATACGGGAACTATCCGTGCGATGTCTTCCTGATTCCCGACTTCCGGGCGGCCTGTTTTAGTCGGGATTCAAAATGGTGAGCAAACACCTTATTCTCTGGAAATGCCTCCGGGTCCGCCCAATACGAACCCAGCCGCCCAATAAGCCCGGCAATCCAGTCTGCAGCTTGCATATTTTGAATACGATGGCTTTCCACAAGAAAGGGCTGCTCAATCAGACGTTTGCACTGATCAACATCACCATACATACTTCGTGCTGCTTGCGCAAGTAAGTTTTTACGCTGGGTGTGCTCGTCCAGTATCAGTATAAAATTCTCGGGTGCGGGGTGCGAATTCTCGCAAAAATCGTCTATTCGCTTTATCGATTGTCGCAAGATATTCTGATACATCCCAGTTGGATTGTGTTTATCAGGCGCGGTGGTCTTCTCAATTCCATAGTAGAATATAAAGCCATCTAAACCCTGAATTTTAGAGAACAATCGTAAGGTAAAATGACGAAGCCATGAATAGCAATGTATATTCCTTGCACGGTAAAGACCTGCTCCCTTCTTCTCCCATTCCCATCAATGCTTACCAGACTGAACAATCTGTGCTTTCAAAAGCCCGCATTTTCTTTGAAAGAACCAAGTTCCAAAATGTCGTGCTGAATCTGCTGGTATTGCGAGACCTGCCAGACCGAATACAGGGCTGTCGTTGTGTCGCGAATGCCTGCGATCTATAAACGGACCAATGTGACCAAATTCATCAAGATAGACAAAAAGCATTGACCGAAGGTATAGAAACACGAAAGCCCACAACAAGTGCGGGCCTCGGAAAGAGGGCGCTCACATGGACCGCGTCTCACGGGCAATATACGGATTATAATTTAAATAGTTTCAATCACCCATACCCTCCACCTCCCCTGCTGCGCAGAAAAGCATTCGTACTACGAGGCGGAAACCGAAAAATGCTCACTTGAATAAACTGATGGCACACCTGCATCTGCAGGTTGAATGTTGTAAGGGGTATCAGGATATGACCGAGAAAAACCCTACTCTATCGGGGCAATAAGCGATTTCATTGGGTAGATAAACTTCCTGAACATGATTAGGATCATATCAGAAACACGGAAGCCCACGCTATTGCGTGGGCCCCGGAAGGAGATCGCTGCATTAAGCACGTCTCGGTTGGTGTATACACGCACCTGTCTGGAAAGTTTCAATCCCTTTGTCTTCAGTGCTGTTTCTCCTGTCTGAAAATGCGTCTGAACAACATGGAACCAGTTTCAAATAGAACATCATGTCCGTGAAGAATAACATCACACATCTCCCCAAAAATCCATTTCAGGGATCACCGGAATCATAACATGAACGCTCCGTACAGCAGTGCGATGCGGTGAAAATTCTGAATACAGATGATGTGTGTGGCCGCGCTGCGCCCTGCAAAGCCAATGGAATCAGGCGCTGCCCTCCCATGGTATCCGACCGATCTAAATCCCGTAATTACGCTCACACCTGAGCGCCCGTGGATAACGGCCGTGCATGGCGGCGGCCCACAGTTTGCCCCTTCCAATCTTTGCAGTAAATTGGGGGATTCTACCCGTAATCTTTCCAAAGTGTATCCGTTCATATGGAAGATTCTCTTGAAATCCGCACAACGAGGGACGGAAGCCGTACCCTGTACAGCCATGTATTTCGGCAGTCATTTCACTCCATGCACGGTGCTTTGGCAGAAGCCAATCATGTGTTTCTTGATGGTGCGAAGTTATCGGAACTGTTCCAGTCCAGAAAAGAAATGTCCATTTTAGAGGTCGGCTTCGGTGCAGGACTGAATTGGCTCCTGACTGCATCACTTGCCCTGCGTCATCAAGTGTCCCTCACATATACTGGACTAGATTTGCAAATCCCAAATGCTGACCTGCTGTCCCGGTTAAGTTACGGAGAGCTGATTGAGACTCCGTCACTTGCACAGCATCTGATCCAGTGGAGACGAACTTTTGATGGAGTAGTCCCCTCCGGCACCTATCATTTACCCCATGATGGGGGCAGTATTCTTCAACTGCATATCGGTGAAGCCACTACTGCGAACCTGTCTCCCAATACCTGCGACTGTGTCTATCTGGACGCGTTTGATCCGAAGTCGAACCCGATACTTTGGACATTGGAATTCATTCAGCAATTGCATGATACCCTGTGCGATGGCGGGTGCCTTGCGACCTATTCTGCCGCAGGCCGTGTCCGGCGAGCACTGGTTACGAGCGGGTTCTCGGTAATGCGCCGCCCCGGTCCATCTGGAAAACGGGAAGTGCTTGTGGCCCGGAAACCCTGCCCTACCGATCCCTGACTATGACGTTTCCATCTGGATTCAGCACTGCATACTGACCGCTACTCAGCAATGCAAACGCTTCGATATCCAGGACAACGACCGGAATCGGTTTTTGGTAAAGTTCATCTGCCACGATTGAAGCAAGAACCAGAAATGTGTCCGTCTGACTTGTGATCAGGGCGGCGGGCGCAGTGCCCCTGCGGACCGCTTCCAGCAGCACTGCCGTGGTAGTGCTGGAGCCTCTGGATGCAGGAATGGCCAGAATGCAATCCGTCGCAATTTCCCCCGACAATGGATGCCGACGATCAATGACCTCGCCCGTGAACTGGCTGTAGCCGCCCCAGAAACTGAGCGGTGTATCACTGGCCAGAAGCGGACCGGAAGCCGCCCCCTCCACCAGCACTGTACCATGGATTATATGCTCCATTGCGCCGAGTCTATTGTAACTCCACCCGATATCGCCGAACCGACGCAGTCTTCCATTGATCCGTAAACTACACGGGTTCCCAATAACCCCGGTGCATAATAAGCATACTTTGCCGAGTTCGTCATCAATACATGAATAGAGGACGGGAGCATCGGACTGGTCAGAATACAGGTATCCACCGTCACCCGTCCCCCAAAGCGCCGGATCGCCTCCAGATACCCTGCCCGATCCGCAAGTGCCCGAACCGCGCGGCTTGCTGTAATCAGAAACTGAACCCGCTCATGCCTGCATTTTCCCTGCACAAGTTTCGACAGCGCAGCAAACTCATTCAACGAGAAATGAGGACTCCCCAGAACAATCATATCCAGTTGCTCATTATCGGCTGTAGTCAGTTCCTTACGCGCAGCACGCAGCATCTCCATCGTGATGGTTACCGTACGAAGCGGAGGTGCTCCCCGAAATACAGACTCCATAGCTGGTGCCTCGGGCGTAACGCCAATGAGATGATACAGCGCAACCGCCCCCGCGGAAGCCATTGCCGCCCCCAGTGCTTTCAGGTGATCTTCGCCTGGAAACGCCTCCAACCTTTCAATCACCGGAATGAACGTTCCAGCGTCCGTGCCGATTAAATGCCCCAGGACTCCGTAAAAGCTATCGTCTTCAAGAAGTGTGTGCGGGACACCTTTAAGGCGGTATAGTACCTGTCCCCGACGGTTCTCCTCTAAATGGAGTCCGGCTGCCGGAACGCGGCCTGTGATCGCCGCACATATATCCAGAAGATCCGGATAACGCGCTGTCCTTGCTCCCAGGACTGAATTCACAAATACAACCGCACTGGATTCTCCCCAGGCGATTTGCTGGCCAAACACCGGACGTTCACTCTCCTGATACGGGGCACAGGTCCAGGTAGGCCTGCAGCCCATCGACTGATAGGCCGCCATCTGCCTTCGGGCTTTTTCGGCCCAGTCCTCGGGTACACTCCAGCGTTTCCATCCATGCTCGTCAACTCCGCTCACATTCAGTGTCGTTGGAACGACGACCTTTGCACCCCATTCCGACAGCCGCTGTGCATATTTGAGCGTTGCATCCCCCTGAAACAGTGAACTGTCAATATGTGCGGCCGTGATGTCCAGAAATTTTTCGGCCCCGAAGACCGGCAACATACGCACAAGGATACGCATCGCCATCTGCCGGGCCTTCCCGCGCTCACCGTGCAAATCTGCCTGATCGCTTAACGTCAGATTCATCTGCGAAGATCTAATGTCTCAAATCGTCTATTTCAGAAGATAAAACGCATTAATCTTCAATTTCTTCATGATAGTACGAGTCTCATTACTATATTTGATCCTGAAACAATCCTGAAACGTTTTGATCAAACTCCTTTGCCTTGGTGATGCCCATCTAGGACGATATCCAACCCGGGTTCCGACCGACAATCCCTCCCTGTCTGTGCGTGCCATCTGGAAACAGGCCGTCGTCAAAGCCATTGACAACAATGTTGATGCCGTGATCCTGACGGGAGACATGGCCGACAGCAATAACTCCTACTTTGAGGCGTATGGTGCACTTCGAAGTGAGATTTCCCGGCTGAATCAATGCAACATCCCGGTGGTTGCCGTTGCAGGCAATCACGACCATGAAGTTTTTCCGCAACTTGTTGACTCCATGCCAGATGACCATTTTACATTTCTCGGCCGGGATGGTGCCTGGGAAGAGAAAGTATTGAAAACGCGCTCCGGCCGATCACTTCGCTGCGTTGGCTGGTCATTCCCTGATTCTCATTATGAACGCTCACCTCTGGACATCTTCAATCTGCCACAAAGCGAATACTTTACGGTTGGAGTCGTGCATGGAGATCTAGAGGGGCCTGGCGGGTACGCCCCGTTAGCCAAACGGGATCTGGATGCTCAACCTGTTGATCTATGGTTACTTGGGCATGTGCATGCCCCCAAACTTCATGAAGATTACAGCGCCCCCGTCCTGTACCCGGGATCCCTTCAGCCGCTGGATCCCGGCGAACCTGGTCCCCACGGCCCGTGGATGATCACAATTGATGATCGTAATCAGGTTCAGGCTGAACAGTTCCCCCTGGCATCTATACGCTACGAAAAGATCGTGATTGATGTATCAGGACGCAGGCAGATCGGAGATGTCAACATATCCGTCGCGGAGCAGCTGGAGGAATTCGTCACCGAACTGACGAAGCATCACCCTCAACTCCAACATCTATCCTGTCGTCTAGTCCTGAAAGGGCAAACGCGGCTGCACCGTACCCTGTCCGCCGAGCAGCTGGCCAATGCCGACGCGTACGACACCCAGGTTCAGGGATGCAGTGTTACCATTGATAAAGTTTCCATTAACACCGCGCCAATCCGTGATCTGCAAGAGATTGCACAACTCAAGAACGATCCGCCAGGAATGCTTGCCCGTTGGCTTTTGGAACTTGAAAACACCGACGATCATCCCCTACTCCGTCCTGCGCGTGAGGCGGCAGCGGCCGTATACGGCAGTGCCGGGTTCAAAAGCCTCGGTGAAAAGGAACCGGATCCGGAAACACTTTCCCGACTGGTAACCCGGCAGGCTACGCTTCTGCTTGATGAACTTCTCGCCCAAAAAGAAGATCATGAGTAAATCACTCTACTTCCAGGATGTGCGGGTCGACCGCATGTACGGTTCTCATTTTGATCTCTACCTCGCAGATCTTTCTCCGAACCTCAACATCATATTTGGGCCGAACGGGGCCGGGAAAACGACCATTGCCAATGCGCTGAACGGACTGCTTCTGCCAAGCACCGGCCGTGCAGTGCGCCTGTATGGACATGCAGATCTGCGCTTTGGAAACCAGACACTTCATATAGAGGTGAAGAATAATCGTGCCGAATGCCGAATCGGAGCGAAAGCGGTGGATCGTGACGAACTCTCCCAATTTCTCCGCCCAAAAAGTTATCACCTGTCCCTGCAGGAGCTCCTCCCCGAAAAAACCGGTGACGATGATCTGGCCCAGGAAATTATCCGGCAGGCCAACGGCGGGTTTGATATTGCTTTAGCAGGAAAAAAACTTGCATTCAAACTCCAGAAACGATATACCCGGACAAGCGAGTCTGCGGAGTTTCAAACGGCCAGCGAAAGGCTTCGGCGTGTACTTCAGGAGCAGCGCCATCTTCAGGAGCAGAAGAATCAGCGTGCAAGTATTCAGTCGGAACTGGATGCATCCAGACAGGCGGCAAAGCGTGTGGTCCTTATTGAGAGTATTCAAAAGTGGCGGACTGCCGAAGATGCATACCAGAAAGCCGCCGCCATTGCAGAGGCCTATCCGGCCGTGATTCAGTCCAGCCATGATCTCACTGGCATTGTACCCAAAACCCAGGAGTTAGCCCATACGCTTGTTCAGTTGAAGAAAGATGCCGCGGCGCAGCACGAAACGATTGAGCGCACCCAGGACAGCCTCAACCAAAATCGTCTCGCACCAAGTGGGCTGAAGCCCGGGGAATTGCAACTGCTGGACTCCCATATCCGGGACTGCTCAGAACAGTCCCGTGAACTTGAACAACTGAATGTGACCTGTCAGACCACCAAAGAGCAGGCATACGATGCATGGAAGAGTCTCGGTGGCCATATGGAGGAGAATTGGGAACCCGCCTTCACCGAAGAAAACCTTCGGCAATTGCAGAAATACGCAAAAGATGCGGCGGCACATCTCCATGAGAAAGGTGCACTGAAAGCATTGAAAATCCTTCTTGAAGTCATTGATTATGCAGAGACGGGCCGAGATATTGACAAACTTCGAGATGTACAGCAGATTCTCGTTCAATGGATCCTGTCTTTGAAGAATGCCCATCCAGAGCAACAAAAACTACAGACGCTGCTTCTTGTCACCATTATCTTGTCGGCACTCCTGTCCATCGGAACCGGAATCTTCCTGAATCCTCTCGGATACATCGGGATAGGGATCAGTGGACTCACAATCTGGATCTATGCCCTGCTCCAACCAGATAAGGAGCCAAAGATTCGCTCCTCGCAAACTGATAAGCTGAAAACTGTTCTTTCTGACCTCTCGGATGACCCCGATCTCTCCGAGTTACAGTCCGGGCTTGACCAAATTCTTGAACATCGTTCCAAAGCACAACTGGAAAACCTGAAATCAAATGAGCGAATACGTGTTGAGCGTTCTCTGGAGAATCTGGCGGAACGGCAATCCGAACTTGAAACCCGTAAGCAGGAACTGATCCACGCGCTTCACCTTGATGACCCGCCAAGTGACATCACCTCGCTGATTGAACTCGTTGACCGTATTCTCAACTGGCAAAAACTTGACCGTAAGACAAAGGAATTAACCAGCAGATGCAAGATCGCATCTGAACGCTATGAGGCACTCCTGGAGGCAACTGGAGATCTATTCGCACAGCATGGATACGACCGGCCAACCGGCCCGCGTGATGCAGAGCGGCTTCTGGATGAACTCCGGCATGACAATGATGCCGCAAAGCGGGACAGTGACCGTCTGGCACAGGAGCAAAAAGCCTGGAAGACAACCCAAAGTCAACTCATGGATCAAGAGTCCAGATATACAAAAATATTCACCGGCCTGGAACTGGATGTCGGGGATTTCACCGCCCTTGCCAACTGTTCCAGACAGTTTGCAGAATGGATCAAGGCACATTCCCGTGCAAACGAATTGCGAATACGTGCAGAGAGTCTGCATCAGGATCTACCGCCGGAGCATCAATCCCTTCTGGAATCGGAAAATCTCGAGGAAGAACTCCTGCTCGCACAGCAGGAAGCGGAAAAAGAGAGGGACTTACTGGAGCGAATGACCCGCCTGAATGCCGATCTTGAACGTGCAGAAGGAGGGAACTCGCTTGAAAATGCACTCGCTGAAAAGGAGGACAGGCGCACTGCACTTGAAAACGTTCGGGAAGAGAAAGCCGCAAAAGCGGTCGGTCAGGCGATTCTGGATACACTTCGTGAAAATGCAATCCGGAATGCCCCGCTGGTCTTCCAGCGTGCACAGGAAAACTTTCAGCAGGTTACGGATCACCGCTACACACTCAAGATTCCTCAGAATGACAGTTTTCGGGCACGGGATAATCAGTACAACCGTGATTTTGATTTAACGGAGTTATCAAGTGCAACCAGGGTCCAGTTACTCTTATCTGTCCGCCTTGCGTTTGTTGAAACACAGGAGACGAACTACCGCCTGCCGATCACCCTCGACGAGACACTCGCCAACAGTGATGATGCGCGTGCCCAGGCGATCGTCAAAACCATGCTGACTCTGGCTGAGGATCGACAGATCTTCTATTTTACTGCACAGCAGGACGAGGTGGACAAGTGGGGAGATTACGTACCGGAGCACTTACTGAAGGTGCATACTCTCGGATAGATCTAAACCGATATTCATGTCCACTGGGCCAATTACGATGCGGAGTGATCGATAAATCAATGGGGATTTGATGCTCAAAAGGAATCATTTATCAGCAAATTCACCTGCAACAACGGTTAAGGATATTCATTGTGGAGGCTGAGATAGTCCCTGATTGTTGTTTCCAGTCCTTTGGTACTTCGATGCGTTCCACGGCGTGTCTGATCTTAGGGAATGGTGGCAAACCGGCGTTCAATGAGATTTAGCCTGGAAGAACTCGTGGGCGTAAGATGGAAATGAAAATGTTTACGGCGAACATATCGTAACTGAGCAGGAAGGTGAAAACAGCGACTATGTCCATGGCCCAGCACAGGGACGATTCCCGGTATCGGGGGATATACAATAACCGTACATCGTCACGCTTCGCCCAGCAGAACATTCCTCTTGGACGGGACAGGATATTGGAATCTCCCCTTCAGCACAGAACCTGTAGAATTGACACGCCGCGCGGGAGGCGGCCCAGAACAGAGAATTTCAACAGGTAAGGATTAGCCGGCGGCGACAAATGTGCCGTATGCCAGAATGAACGTGAGTACACCGCCAACACCTGCAATCAGCCAGATCAGGAGTTGATACCGACTGTCCAGAAGTTTGCCGAGCGCCGCCAGTTGTGCCTGATTGGATTCCGACTGTGCCTGATTGGATTCCGACTGTGCCTGCATAATTTTTCCAAGAGCATCTAATTGTGCCTGATTCGACTCGGACAGAGCGGCGATCTGCGCCTGTACAGCGTCCAGTTTTGCACCGAACTGTGCGACAATATTGTTTCCAGCCATGTTCATGATCTCATTACTCAGTTCATTGGTTTCGGTTGCGCTGAGCCCCTTGTTCTGTTGCTTCCTCAGCAGTTCGAAAAGTCGGTTCGTGTCCGTTGCTGGTTCAAACATGAAAAATTAAACAAGGTTTGTTGATTTTGGTTTCCTTCGTCCTCCTTGCCAGAAACCAGAAACGTCACTTACGATCTCAGCATTCACACAGGTGTCGGCGTGCATCTCCGCTCAAGTATAATCTTCAAACAGTCCGAGTTGCTTAAATGCGGCTTCGGTTTCTCCAGTTCCCGCTTCAATTATTCCTCTTTCATTCCTAGCAATACCCGCCGAATCAACCATTCGAATCCCAGCCCTCCTGTTCTGCGAGCGTCTTGGAATGGTGCCAGCCCCCTCGGTCAGCCGCACATTATAACACTTCGCCACCTCCTTCTATTCTGGGCAGAATGTTCGGATTCCCGTCCACCAAGCCGTTTTGCCCGCGGCCGCCATTGCCTCCACAACTGCCATCTAATGTACCATTATTTTTCCGCAGTAACCTTGGACAGACCCCAAAAATTCATCCGCAAATTTTATCCAGATCAACGGTTAGGGATCTTCATTGTGGAGGTTGAGATATTCCTTGATTGCGGTTTCCAGTCCTCTGGTATTTTGATGCGTTCCACGTCGTATCTGATCTTAGGAAATGGTGGCAAACCGGTGTTCAATGAAATTTAGCCAGAAAGAACTCGTGGGCGTAAGATGGAAATGAAAACGTTTACGGCGAACGAGCCAGTTCTGGATCAGTGCGGTTTTGCGGGTGCTGTAATTGTCCATGACGATGTGAACATTCATATCTTTGGGGACAGATCGGTCAATCACGCGCAGGAACTTGAGAAATTCCTGTGATCAATGTCTCGGATAACAACACCCAATGACCTCTCCCGTGGCCACATCCAGAGCGGCAAACAGCGAAATCGTTCCGTGGCACCTGTAATCATGGGTACGTTTTTCGGGGAGCCCAAGTAGTATTGGTAAGATGGTCTCGGTACGATCCAGGGCCTGAATTTGATATTTTTCATCCATACAGAGCACCGCTGCTCGCTCAATAGAACTCATATAGATGCCGACAATATCCCGCAATTTTTTAACAAATCATGGATCTTCGGACAAATTAAACGTCTCAACACGATGGGGTTTGAGACCAAAGGCACGCCAGATCCGACTGATCGTACTCGCACTCAACCCACATTCCTGGGCCATTTTCCGAGTACTCCAATGGGTTGCATTACGCGGGGTAGACTCTAAGGTCTTTGTAATCACGGTCTCAATATCTTTATCGGATACCGTCCTCGGGGCACCCGGACGTTGTGCATCAATCAGTCCATCACAGCCCTGCTCCAGAAAACGCCTTCGCCATTTGCCCGCGGTGGCTCTGGTCGTCCCCAGTTTCTCAGCGATGTTCTGATCACTTTGGCCCTCGGCCGACAAGAGAATAATCCGGGCCCGTAGCGCAAGTGACTGTGCCGTCTTGGGACATCGGATCCAGCGTTCTAATTCCTCCCGTTCAACATTGCTTGGCTTGGGGATTTTGCGAGTATAATGATTCGGCATGGAGTTGATTTGTTGGCCAACCTCAAGATACGAAAATCATTTTTGATGCAAAACCCGGTTCTTCGATTATTTTAGTGAACGGCTCTTTTTTGCACTCCATCTGGATAGAGGTCAATGCCTCCGAGATGGAAGCAGATTGCCGTGGCGAGGCGTTTTTTGTTTCGGAAGCCGCGGCTGCTGACTTTGACGGTTTTGATTCGGCTGTTAATGCTTTCAGCGGGGCCATTACTGTCCTCCAGAACGATGGCGTTAATGATTCCCCAGAGAGGTTCTTTGACGGTTTTGCCGGCTTGTTTCATGGGTTCCAAGCAGCAGCGCATAGCCTAGGACAGCCACCGATCCCAGCCTTTTTTGCCCAGGTGCGGCTGACATAATTCCACAACCCTCTAGACATACCCTCGGTGTGAGCCTCATAAAAATCAATCCGCCCCTTACGCCCCTTCTCCAGCATGATCTCCAGTTCCGCAGCGGTTATATTCCCGTCACTGACCTTCATGTGGTTGACGGCGGGCCACACATACGCCATGATGTATTGCGGCCAGCCGCATGTTTCTGCCGCAATCTTTTCCTCCCAATCCATGGTGCAGTCCTGTACTCCCCCATCCTCGTATGAGCCCGTTCCGAATGAACGCTCGCCCGCACTCTCCCGCATGAACCTTTTTGATGAAACTCCGCACGGCTGTGAAGCAATCTCCGTGATCCCGCATGATGTCTTCCAGCAGGCGCTACGCCTCATCCGGTTGGAGCATGAGCGGTGTCCGTACGTTCTTGATCACATTTTGGAGTGTCAGTTTCTTCGGATGCTCCAAATCCACTGCTGCAGTGAATCCTCTCACGCCGCCGCCAATAGAGAGACGCTTGAACCACTAGAAGCATACGTTTTTCAGGGTGCGGAACATGATTTCAGGATCAAGAAGGTCATCTGGCTCAATATTGGCCACCATCCACTTCTGCGCCTGCGCCTGCTTTACACATTCAACGAGTAGGGCGGACTTCCCGGCATCAGGCACCGCCTGTATCCGGAACTAGGTGCCCGAATTGTCCTCCTCCACCAGAGACATAGATTCTTCCAACTTTTTCAGGATTCCCTTGCGTCCATGGAAGTATTTAGCCTCCCCCCGCTCAAAGGAACCGGTAGAATACAGAGCAGGACGATTTGTAGTAATCATTTCGAGAAGGAAACTTGAAGCATGAATATAATGCATCTGCAAGACGCAGATCAATCACGTATTGTTCCATGAAAAATAGGCAACATGGATGGAATCCGAATTGCATGCAATACCCAGGCGGATGATAAACGATTTGCGCCCAGCAGGCATCCTGCGGGGATGTAAGATTCATCTTAATCAACGACTACGAGAGAGTAATCGCCCCAATCCAAGTAGACAATTTATTCTGCGGATATGGAGAATTGAACCTCAGTCTGAACGGGCCAATCTGCGGACGGTACTCCCGCTGAATCGCCGGAATAATCTCCTGAGACAGTAAAATTGGCCAGATGATTGGCACCGAAGCAAGTATTTCAAGGTATGGTCTGGAAGTAAAATCTTTCAGTTCATTACATAGGACGAACTCCTTCGGCAACAAACGGTAACCGTAGTCGTACCCCGTGGGTGTGCTTTTCTGGAACGGTCAAGTGGAAACTTGATCTACTCCGAATGGTCAGGTTTCAAATGCGGCAACGGCCCTGTTTTGCAAACAGTGCGGTAAAGCAAAATTAAAGTCGAATCATCAAAACCTAACTTATAAAACATCATGGCGAACGATATCTCTAAAAATACCTCAGGACAGACAGACTCGGAACATGATCAGTATGATCTTGAGAAGGAGTTGAGGGCAATGGATGACTTTATTGAACGTCTTAAAGCTCGTAGAATGGCACTTGGGCAGCCAAACAGAAGTGTAGTACCCAGTCGAAGTTTCCTGGACGAACTGATTGATGTTAACTGTACTCCCCTGGGACAGAACATTGAGAACCATTATCCCGGAGCCTGGGATAGCCTCTTTGACGTATGGCAACTTGTCGGATCCTACCTGTCTGAGGCAATGTCCTACGAACAAAACGCAGGTTTGACATTTCGCCTCGGCCACAGCGGTTTTCCTAAATTAAATTTCGATTTTTTTGGTCAAAAACCCCTGATTTTGGCCGAAAACCGGCGAATTTCGGCCAAAATTTACATTTTTTAAATTTTTTTGCCAAAATTCGCCAATGTAGTGGGATTTTCCGGGATCTTTGCCGCAACTCATTCATTGAAACCCTAAAATCAACCCCTTTTTGCCATGTATATCTATGCGAAATCCCGAACCCTCAAATCAGGAGAAAACGTCGTCTATCATTCGCTCGTTGAATCGTACCGCGT
>JAJECE010000089.1 GCA_022822185.1 Rhodothermales bacterium
GAGACGCTCCCGGTAACCCTTGTGCCGGACGAAGAACTGGTGCTCAACATGCGCACGGTGCGTGAACTGGACACCGTGCTTCCGCTGGAAATGACCCTTGAAGCTGAGCGGCTCTATGATGTCCGTGAAGATCTTGATCGCAGTGTAACACTCAGGAGTGCAATGGAGGAGGCAATGGAAGCCAATCTGTCCCTCGCAATTGAAGATCAGGAAGTGCTGTCAGGATCTCAGGATGTTCGTCTGGCCAGATCTAATCTGCTTCCAAATCTGCAAGCCTCTGTTACGGGTGCCACAATATCGAAACAACTGGCCGAATCTTCTTTTGGGATACAATCCCAACACAGCATTGACAGTGAACTCACGCTTCAGCAACTGCTCTTTTCTCCCGAAGCCGTTGCAAATCTATCTGCTCAGAAATCACTCCAGCAGTCCCGGCAACTAAACCGAAATGCACTGGAACTGGATGTGGGGCTGGAAGCTGCGGAGGCCTACCTGAATGTGCTTCGAAGCAAAACACTGGAACAGGTTCAGCAGGATAACCTTGATCTGACTCTCGCCTCACTGCGCATGGCGCGGCAGAGAGAGCGCATCGGCTCTGCAGGACCCGGGGAACGACTTCGTCTTGAAAGCGAACTGGCACGAAGGCGAGGGGACCGGATTGATGCATACGCAATACGCTCCGCTGCAGAAATTACCTTGAATCAGGTCATGAATCGTCCGCTCGGTGAACTATTCTCCACACCGGAAGCCGATCTGGAGGGGCGGGCGCTACTGGAAGGAACGCTTGCGACCAGCTATCTCACCAACCTGAATCAATTTGATCTTCTAAGTGATTTTTTGGTGACAGTTGCCGTAAGCCTCTCACCGGAAATCCAAAGTCTGGACGCGGTCACTTTGGCACAGGAAAGACTTCTGACCGCAACCCGCCAGGCCTTCTACCTGCCAACCGTGGGGCTTCAGGGGAATGTGTCGACGAATGTGCTCCGGGAGGGAGCCGGTTCCTCTTCACCCATGAATTTTCCAGGGGCCGAGCGGCCCGACTTCCCCTGGTCTGCAGGCATATCCGTCAACCTGCCGCTCTTTCAGGGGAATTCCCGATCCGCCCGAAGGGAACGAACCGCGGCGACACTCGCTCAGGTAGAACTTCAACGGAACATGGCTGTCCAGAGAATTGAACAGAATGTACGTGTTCAACTTCAGTTCGCCCGTGCTAGTCTGGGTGTAGTAAGAGAAAGTGAAACGGCCGCACGCACGGCCCAGGAGTCACTGGAACTGGTCACCGAAGCCTATGGGCAGGGACTGGTCACGGTCGTTGATCTCCTTGAAGCCCAGACCAACATGCTGCTCAGTAACCGGAACGTGACGAATGCCATCTTTGATTATCTGATCAACCTGAAGCGTGTAGAACGCGCCGTCGGGCGGTTTGAGGCGTTCGCAACCCCTGAAGAGCAGATCAATTTTATTCAGCGATTTGAAGAATACATTCAAAGTATAGATGGAGCATCATGATACACCTTAAAATGAGGCATAATATTCTGGCTGCGGCCGTGTGCGTGATGGCGGCGGGGCTGGCGACCGGCTGCGGTAGCGAGGAGGAGGCAGCCGCCCCGGAAATTCGGCCTGTCCGCTATGCACAGGCCTTTCTTGCCGGCGGCAGCCAGACGCGAACCTTTCCGGGGGTTGCTCGCGCTGCTTCAGAGCAGAACCTTGCCTTCCGGGTTTCCGGAACCGTTACCGATGTGCAGGTCAGCGTCGGTTCTGTCGTACGCAGAGGACAGATCATCATGCAGCTGGATTCCGGCGACCTTGAACTGAGGCGGCAGCAGGCGGAAGCCGGTCTCGCACAGGCCCGTGCACAATCCCGCAACGCGAAAGCAAATTATGAACGGATCGTTGCACTCTATGAAAACGGGAATGCATCCATGAGTGAAATGGATGCTGTACGCGCATCCTACGAATCCACCAATGCTTCTCAGGCATCCGCCGAGACAGCCCTGCGCCTTGCCGAACAGCAGGTTGCCTATACCCGGTTGATCGCACCGGTCAACGGATCCGTAAGTCAGGTCGCCGTAGATGTGAATGAGGCCGTGGGAGCGGGGCAACCCGTCGTAGTCATCATTGATACCAGTGGGAATCCTGAAGTTCAGGTGACCGTGCCGGAAGTGTTTATTGGAAGCCTTCGCAGAGAATATCCCGCAGAGGTTGTCTTTGGGGCGTTTCAGGAAGGGACATTCACTGCGTCTGTCACAGAGGTGGGGACCGCGGCTACAAGTGCTGGCGGTTTTCCCGTGATTGTGCGCCTGAATGGGGGAACAAATATAATTCAGGTTCGCCCCGGTATGGCCGCAGAGGTGACGTTTCGTATCAGCGGGGACTCCGAAGCCACGGGAGTACTCGTTCCTCCACATGCCGTGGCACAGGATCACAGGAGCCGTTTCGTATATATACTGAATCCGTCAGACACTTTGGATATCGCCACTGCGGAGCGCCGGACTGTCGAAATCGGTGCTCTGACCCCCGATGGGCTGGAGATCCTTGGCGGCGTTACCGATGGGGAATATGTGGCCACCGCCGGACTGCAAACCCTGGTAACAGGGCAACAGGTTCGTCTCCTGGAATCACGCTAACGGATTGATCTCGTAATTCTCCTGCCATGGACCTGACCCGCCTTGCGATCAATAACCGCACCGTCACCTTTGTGGCGCTTACAGTCATAGCCCTGTCCGGCTTTTTTGCCTACCAGCAGCTCCCGCGTGCCGAAGATCCGGGTTTTCTGGTGCGCAGTGCCATGGTGCGTACGCAATTCCCGGGAGCATCCCCCGAACGGGTTGAACTCCTGATAACGGATCGAATCGAACAGGTCATTCAGGAGATTCCTGAAGTTGAAAACATCACTAGTGAGTCACGGACCGGCCAGTCCATCATCACGGTTGAGGTACGCGAAAACGTAACGGAATTGCGCCCGGTCTGGGATAATCTGCGCCGGAAGGTTGAGGGAATGGTTGACCAGTTGCCGCAAGGCGTGGTGCCAATCATTGATGATGAACTGGGCGAGGTGTTCGGAACGATGATCACACTTACCGCCGATGGGTTCTCTTACGCAGAGCAAGAGGAGATCGCCGAGCAGGTACGTGACGTATTCCTTCGGATCAATGATGTCGCGAAGGTCGAAATCAAAGGCATGCAGCAGGAGCGTGTCTTTGTTGATTTTGACAATGCACGGTTATCAGGACTAGGTCTGTCGGCGGCACAGCTTCAAGGGATCCTTCAGGCGAGCAATATCATAATTTCAGGGGGAACCGTAGAGACCGGAGTGGAGCAGATCACGCTTGAGCCGAGTGGCAACTTTACCTCCGTGGACGATATTCGTCAGACACTGATCACTTTGCCCGGCTCCGGACAGACGGTCTTCCTTGGAGATGTCGCCGAGATCCGCCGAGGCTATGCGGAGCCTGCAAGGTCAAAAGTGCGTGCCAATGGAGCACCTGCGCTGGCACTGGGGATTTCTATGAGGGCAGGGGGCAATATCGTTCAACTCGGCGAAAATATCCGGGCCGCCGTCACCAGTCTGGAGCAGCAGTATCCTGTGGGAGTCAACTTTGACTTTGTGGCATTTCAGCCCGAGGTGGTGGACCGGGCGGTGTCCACTTTTGTTGTCTCTATCTTCCAGGCGGTCGGGATTGTGCTGATCTGCATGCTCCTTTTCCTCGGTCTGCGAACGGGGCTGGTGGTCGCATCTCTCATCCCGATGACAATGCTGGCCACGCTGATGTTGATGCAGTTCTTCGGCATTGGAATGGACAAGATGTCGCTGGCCTCCCTGATTATCGCTCTGGGACTCCTGGTGGATAACGCAATTGTGATGAGCGAGTCTATTCTGGTGCGGCTGCAGGCGGGAGAGAAAGCCCGGACTGCCGCATTTGCGGCTTCAAAAGAACTGCGCGTTCCCTTGCTCATCTCGTCGCTCACTACGATTGCGGCGTTCCTCCCGATTGTCCTCGCTGAAAGCGCAGTCGGGGAGTATACGGCACCGCTGGCGCAGGTTATTGCCATCACGCTCCTGTCCTCATGGATTCTTGCAATTACAATGATCCCGCTCCTGTGCGTGATCTTCCTAAAAGTGAAAGGTGCGCGAAAAAATGCAAATGGAGAGACTGAAGAAGAAGCCAGCAAAGATCCGTTCGAATCGGCCTTTTACCGCTATTATCGTCGTGGACTTCAGTTTCTATTGAGGCGCCCCCTCATCACGGTCGCCGGGGCCTTTGCATTACTTGTTGTAGCCCTGGGACTCTTTCGTGTGATTGAACAGAGTTTTTTTCCTGACAGTAGCGAACTGCTGTTTTCTGGTGATTTCGAACTCCCGTACGGGACATCCTTCGCCTACACGGAAGAGGCAATGTTGGACATTGAGCGTTTCCTGATTGAAGAACTTGCCGCGAACGGGGAGCGTGAAGGAATACGGAACTGGGCGTTTTTCATCGGTGGTGGAGTCTCCCGTTTTGCTCTGGGTTATAATCCAACACAGCCTCGACCAAGTTACACGGCTTTTATCGGTAATGCCTCAAGTCTGGATGCATTGAGCACATCCATGGACCGGCTGCGCACATACGTAGAGGATCATCACCCCGACATGGAGGTGACCCTGAAGAAATTGGCAGCGGGGCCTGGGGATGCCAATCCCGTTGAGGTGCGCCTGTTTGGACCGGATCAGAATACACTCTTTGAACTGTCTGATCAGGTCAAGGCCCAACTGGCTTCGCTTGCGGGCACACGTAATATCACCGACGACTGGGGGTCACAGACCAAGAAACTGCTCATTGACATCAACGATGCACAGGCAGGGCGGGCAGGGATCACCAATCAGGATATTGCGATCTCCCTGCGCACGGCGCTGTCGGGGTCCATGGTAACCGAATATCGTGAAGGAGACAAGGCGATCCCCGTGGTATTGCGCTCCGAAGTTGGAGACCGTGAAGATATCGGGAAACTGGAATCCATTAATGTCTATGCCCAGTCCGGCCAGAATGTGGCACTGAGTCAGGTTGCGGATGTCGAACTCACCTTTGAACCATCCAAGATTCTTCGCCGAAACCGTTCCAAAACCCTTTCGGTACTCTCTGATCTGGATCCCGATACGGATGTTTCCGCCTTCAGCATTGCCGCAGCAATGACTCCCTGGCTCGCAGAGCAGGAAAAAACCTGGCCGTCTGGATATAGTTATGAAATCGGGGGCACGTTTGAAAGTTCGGCCTCGGCCAATGCCTCCATTGCAGACAAAATGCCTCTGGCGGGTCTCTTGATTTTGCTACTGCTGGTTGGACAGTTCAATTCACTTCGGAAACCTCTCATCATCGTGCTGACGATCCCGCTTGGGTTGATTGGAGTCGTGATCGGCCTCCTGGTCACGGGCCAGCCCTTTGGCTTCATGACGCTTTTGGGGGTGATTTCGCTGGCCGGAATTGTGATCAATAACGCAATTGTTCTCATTGACCGGATTCGAATTGAGATTGATGAAAACGGCCTTGCTCCCGGGGCGGCCGTTCTAGAAGCGGCGCAGCAGCGGCTTCGCCCGATCATGCTTACGACGGCCACGACAGTCGGGGGATTGCTGCCGCTGTGGCTGGGTGGTGATCCGCTGTTTGTGTCCATGGCGATTGCGATCCTGTTTGGACTGGTTTTCGCCACTGTCCTTACACTCGGTTTTGTGCCGGCGTTTTATTGTTTGCTCTTCCGCGTACGCGCTCAGTAGTGTTATAAAAACTGGCCATGAGTCTTGACTTGTGTTGGCGATTTTGAGTTGTCTGCGCTTCCATTGCATAGATCTCCGCATTTACGGACATCGGCCACATTGTTGAGCGAGAACAGTTCTTCGTGAGGTAACATTTTCATCCCGCTAGACGAATTGCAGCACTGGGAACGTCAGTTAAGAAAAGGATTCACAAATTTCGTTCCCTATAAATATTTAAAGAAAAAAAATTCCTTACGGATGCAGGGGATGCATTGCCACACTCCCATGGAGGATGTAATTGAAACGCCTGTCTTTAGCGGGAGGAGTTTGGTCGGTTTACCCATTCCCTTAATTCGGCTGAAATATCTCGCTGATATTGAAAAATTTGTACCCCGGTTGGAGCAATCCGTGCTCATACAAAAAGAAAGTGCGGAACGGAAGTGATCCCTGCGTAAAAAGTATAAGAGTGTCCCCATGTACATGCCCTGGCCAAAAACCTTCCGGGGCTTATATACTGTCGGATTGACCAGGATTGGACGGGAAAACTTAATTCCGTTGATAGTTCATCTCCGAACCATCACCTGACCAACCATTCCAAATGTCCATAAGATGCCCACATCGTCCTTAGAGATACCCTTTGCATGGTCACGCGACTTGTGCAGGTATGTGACCCCGATGAATGTTGCGAACGGACTCAAATGCAACTGTATCTGTCCGGTATGTAAAAAAGACTTGATTGCCAGACAGGGGGATATCAAAGCATGGCATTTTGCTCATACGTCAGAAGAGGATGATCAAGCGTGTAAAAACACGGGCATGACCGTCTGGCACAGAATGGTGCAGGATATTTTTCAGGATTCTCTGGGACAAGAGATTGATCTGGGGCTCTGCCAAAAAACATATATCAGAGAGGTCAAGGCCGAATATCAACTCAAATATTTTCCCCGTGTGGCCGACCTGATGGTCCTGCTTGAACCATCTGGATATGACAAATTCTGGTGCGTTATTGAGATTTGCGTGACGAATCCAAAAGATGATGATTTTGCACTTGATATGAAAAAGGCGGGGGCACCGGCCGTGGAGTTGAAGATTGAGACAGAATTTATGGAGAACAAAATGAGGATCACGGGTGAGGTTGCACCAATCATGGACAATCTGAAGAGGCGGATTCTGGAAAATTCAACTCCCGGCGGTCCATTTAATGCCCGATGGATGTCTCTGGAAAATATTCCAGAGGGCCTGTATGCAAAAACAGCATTGAATCATGATATACCGTTTGACTGCCTGCCCGGCAATGAGCAGGAATTGTCCCCGGAGTTGTCTGCAAAGGTTTTTTATCTCCTGACGACTGCAAATTTGCCGAGGTCAATCTGGTATGCTGAAAAAATTGATGCCGGGTTTTGGAATTCTATATGTAGCAGTCAGGGAATTGACGTGAATGAATACTGTGCAGTGTGTCTTGCGAAGAATCCCAGATCCGGCAATTGTCGGAAATGCAGATCCGTTTTTAAAAAGAGACTGAAAAAGCCAAGACTTGATCGTCTGGAAAGATACAAGGCAGAGAAGCGCTTGTACAAGGATCTTGATGATTGGGATTCGCTCAGGTTCCTCAGCGAATACTGCACAGTTTGTGAAAACGAGACCGATCCCTGGCAGGATTTGTGTCAGGATTGTGAGGCGGAATGGAAAAAGGGGCAGATTAAGCAGATGCAAACATGGGGGACCGAGTCAACCTGACCAGGCCTGTCAATCCGCGCCCGGGACAGGGAAAGGATTCACGGTTTTTCTTTCTCTGAAAATATCTAAAGAAAAAAATTTCCTTATTGATGGAGACTGAGAAATTTTTACTCCATACTGGAGGAATAATTGAAGTGCCACCTTCAGCGGAAAGGTTATGGTCTACCGGCCTCCGTTGCAACCATCTGTTGATACTGGGAGACTTGCATCCAGACTGTAGCAGGCCGCCTGTGCAGCCGGACAACTTGATGGAATAACTAAAATTTTGCCAAAACCTCCTGCATTCCTATATCGTACAGGGAGGCCGTTCAATCCTCACAGATTGAGGATATACCGCAGTGGTTGTTGCTATACGGCCCAAGAAGGTGTTCACCTATGTTGCCGCCCTCAGATTGTCTAGCGACAGATATGGATGGTCAAGAATCAGAAATAGATTCCCCCCGAGTCAGCGATTGATGCACGGAATCCCGACTATAAGGCGTGGACAAAGCAAGGCTCCAAGTGAATATCGGCGCTGCCAGAACTGGATTGGCGGACCTGCTCCGCAACAGGGAAAATATGTTTTCCACCTGAATCTCGTGAACAATCTGGAATGATTCGTGTATTACGGGATAGAACCATACTTGATCTTTACATCCCAACGTAATTCGCCGGATTCCTTAATGTTCACTCTCTAAATAATGCGGAATCTTCAGTAAGGAAAGAATTTTCCATCTTCCTTTTCTTGAAAATTCGATAAGAAAATTTCTTTTCTTAGATCTTGCAAATTCAAATGAATACATACCAGCCATTGCAACATAATAAATTCTCACACCATATCGGGGGCATGGTTGAAGTGCCCACCGTCAGCGGAAAGGTTATGGCCTACCTGCCTCCGCTGCTTCCACTGAAACCACCTGTTGATATTGGGAGACTTGCACCCAGACTGGAGCAGGCTGCCTATGCAGTCGGGCAACTTGATGGAATAACCAAAATTTTGCCAAAGCCTCCAGTATTCCTGCATTCCTATATCGCACAGGAGGCCGTTCAATCTTCACAGATTGAAGACATACCGTTGTCTTTGTCCGATTTACTGCTCTATGAAATCACACGTATCCCCGATAAGCCCTCGGAGGATGCCGAAGAGGTGTCCACCTATGTTGCCGCTCTCAGATATGGACAGTCAAGAATCAAAAATGGATTCCCCCTGAGCCAGCGATTGATGCGGGAGATGCATGGAATCCTGCTGTCTATAAAGCGCGGACAAAGCAAGGCCCCAGGTGAGTATCGCCGCTGCCAGAACTGGATTGGTGGACCCACTCCACAACAGGCAAAATATGTTCCCCCACCTGCATCACATGTTCTGGATCTCATGAGTAATCTGGAACGATTCATTCATCGTGACGATCCAGATACTCCGGTGCTGGTTCAGGCGGGGATCCTTCATGTTCAGTTCGAGATGATTCACCCTTTTCTGGATGGAAATGGGCGTCTTGGGAGATTATTGATCACTCTTCTGCTTCATGAGCACCGGGTTTTAAAGGAGCCACTTCTGTATCTCAGCCTTTTTTTCAATACCCACCGGCAGACCTATTACGCGCTACTTGAGCGGGTACAAACCCACGGAGACTGGCAGTCCTGGCTTGAGTTCTTTTTGGATGGTGTCTGGAGGACTGCCAGACATGCAACAGGTGTCGCGGTCAAACTCCAGAATCTTTTTGATAGAGATCAGGATCAAGTAAGAAGTATCAAAGGATCAAATCAATCCGCCGTTCACGTATATCAGGAATTCCAGAAGCGGCCATTTCTGACTGCTTCGCTTGCGGCAGATCGTGTTGGTGTCTCGCCACCTACTGCAAGAAAAGCGATCCGGCACCTTCAGGATGTCAGAATCGTCCGAGAGATAACGGGAAACCCCCGCAATCAGGTGTTTGTGTACGAGGAGTACCTGAAAATCCTGCTGGAGGGGACCGATCTGGATATGTCGTGATCTTCCTCTGAACTCCTTTAGAAAAAAAACTTTGGTTACCCGCAGAAACTTGAGTCGCTATCCTTGGCAATCAGGGTAGACTCGAAATCGTGATACGGAATCCTGCCCGAAATCCCGATTGGCAACCCAATCAGCGGAGGCGCTCTTTGTGCTCAAGATACAGCGTACGAAACAGCATGAACGAGGTCTGCGCCGTTTCCCGTGTGAACCAGTAATTTACCCCGGCTCCCACTGCGGCACCGGCCAGTGGAATCGTCTGTAACAGTTTGCGTCCAACCAGGTTTTTCGCCAGTTCCCTCGGTATATGACGGGACTGATCCGAAAATACCCCGCGCACACGCCCCTGATACGTCCCGCCGCCTGCATAGGAGGCCGCGGCAATGCCAATCTCATGCATCGCACCGCTGCGGGCTTCCCGTGAATTTGCAGCCGCCGCATTATAGATGGACAAAATGATCGGGCCGTGCTCCGGCCCGGTCATCGGGAATCCGTATGCGGCTCCAATCCTCTGGATGAGATGAAGGTTGATCGCAAAAAGCAGGGGGATATCCGCTGCGATAAGAACCGCGCCACCCAGACCGGTTCCTCCGCCGCTGAGTGCGGCCAGAACCGTATTCTGGGTGAAGAGGCCTTTGGCTAATTCATCCAGCGTTTCCAAAGGGGCACCACGCAGATCTTCAATCTTTTCATGCTCCAGCCCTTTCCGTTTTGCTTCCGATTGGATTCCGCTCAGATCAACGGCCCATTTCGTGGTATCGTTCAGTCTGGATAAAAAAGCACCAATCGCCTCACTCATCTGGTCCACCAACTGGGCGGGCACTACCTGCTCTACCGCCCAATCTACGGGGCGCATTACCCAGTCCATGGCCCGGGCCGCCAGAGAGGCATCCCCGCGCAGCCACATGTCCACCTCCTTCTGCACAGATTTTTCGTAGTCAGTAAGCCGCATGATTTTTTGAAGCTGGTAATTGTTGTGATCTAGAGAAACAGCAGACCCAATACCCCTGCTCCTACGCAGTAAAAGGCAAATATATGCAGTCGGCCACGACGGACAAATCCAAGTACGATATGAATCGCGAATATACCGGTCACAAATGCAATGGCTGTACCAAGCAGTACCGGGAACCAATAGACGGTTTCGGGCGACTGCATCAGCTCCACCCCTTTGACCAGTGTTGCGCCAAGGATGGCAGGCAAAACCATAATGAAGGAAAAGTCTGCTGCCGCCTCCGGTTTGATCCCCGATAATAATCCGGTACTGATCGTTGCCCCCGATCTGGACATGCCGGGGAGCAGGGAAACGGCCTGTGCTGTGCCGATCAGGATGGATTTCCAGAGTGTCACCTCGCCTTCCTGGGGACGGGCCAACCGTGTACACCCCAGAAGCCCCCCCGTAAGGATCAGCATCATACATGCAAACCAGGGACGCGCATAGGTCCACTCCAGCCGGGTGTCAAGAAACACATAAGCCAGACCGGCCGGGATACTGGCGCAGATCACCTGCCAGGCGATCCGTACATTGGGATTTGTCTGGTATGCCTGTCTTGGATGGATCAGTGTACGGATTGTGTCATCCACGATTATTTTCAGCCGGTTCCTGTAGACCGTGATGATACTGAGGGCCGTTCCTGCATGAAGGAACACCTCAAAGGAGACATCCGGTGTAAGTTCTAATCCCAGAACATACTGTGCCAAAACCAGATGCCCCGAAGAAGAAACCGGAAGGAACTCTGTCAAGCCCTGCAGAAGTCCAAGAATCGCCGCCTGCCACCACGTCATAAAAATATTTGTATGGGAATTATATCTATCAGTAACAATTTACTGCATAGTCTTTTTGGTGTTTCATCACCCGTTGCCCGGTTGCAGGCTTGCGCTCCGCAATGACAGGTCAACCATAGGCTCCACGACCCGTTCGGCACAATTCGTGCCAGGACGCCATCCCCGACGCCCGGATATTTACGGACGCATTCGTGTCCGCATTCGCCTGGTACCCGCACGCCAGACATAGAAAATCGGACTGCTTTTGCCGATTCTTTGCGTTCACATAGGAACACTTGCTACATGTCTGCGATGTATAATGCGGGGGTACCTTGATCACCACGCCTCGCTCCCGCAGGAACTGCTCCAGTATCGCCCATCCTGTTCCCAGTAT
>JAJECE010000102.1 GCA_022822185.1 Rhodothermales bacterium
GGGATCCCGGGGCAAACTCTTGATGGCCTGCGGAACCGGCAAGACCTTCACCTCACTTCGGATTGCCGAGGATCTGGCGGGGGTTGGCGGCCGGGTCTTATATCTGGTTCCCAGTCTTGCACTGATGTCACAAACCGTACGAGAGTGGGCGGCGGACACGCGGTTCCGGTTTCGTGCGTACGCGGTGTGTTCGGATGCGCAGGTCGGCCGGCGCAAACGCCGCAATGATGACCGGATTATCTGGATCATCTGGATTTAGCCTATCCGGCAACCACGGATGCCCAAAACCTTGCTCTGCATGCAGGAACGGATTCACCGGATCGGTTCACGGTGGTGTTTGCGACCTATCATTCTCTTCCTGTAATCGGGAAGGCGCAGCGGGAACATGGACTCCCTGACTTTGACGTAGCGATCTGCGACGAAGCCCATCGGACGGCAGGGGCCCGAATAGCGGGAGATGAGGACAGTCATTTTGTGCAGATCCATGATCAGGAGCAGGTTCGGACAGATCGCCGCCTGTACATGACGGCGACACCGAAGGTGTATGCGGCATTGGCACGGAACCGGGCGGACAAACTCAATGTCTCGCTCTGCTCCAGCGCGTCAAAACGGATAAGAAAAGCCAGATTGTCAATGATGCCAACCGGTTTGAAATAGAAACCATGCAGGATCCGGCCTATCCACTCCGACTGCTTGCAAAAGTGATTACGGTCAGTCTGGAAACCGTCAGGATCGTGGATACGCTTCGTGAAATTGAATTTTGAGAGTAAATCTCCATGCTAACTGACACGCACGCGCATCTCTATGATCAACGGTTTGAAAAAGACTTGGGTGATGTAGTCCAGCGGGCAGAAGAGGCACGGGTAAAGAAGATTCTTCTGCCGGCTGTATATGTGCTGTATGTTCATAAGGCCCTAGAATTCTGTGAGTGATACAAAGGAGTTTATGCAATGGCGGCCGTTCATCCGACACCTATTCCAAGTGCAGGTGATTTTGGCGAAGTCAGTCACCTGCTTAACAGTCGAAAATTTTAGACAGAAAATGCAATATCGGAATTCCCCATCAAGATCGTCTGGGGTATTTCACCCATAAGCGGTGATGCATTTTATGATGGATAGCAGGGATTTTCGTATAATTCCTGCCCCAAAACGACACACATTTTCAGACCATGATGTATTCTGATTTATTTAATGGAAGTGGGAATCATACGGGGAGATTCACGTTATCAACAGGAGTAGAAGTGGATGGGCATCTTAAAGTGGACTCCAATCTTGACGGTGTTGTCATTCTCCAACTTGACGAATCATATGTGCAGACCACTTCTCTTCCCGCTGCTCAGCGGGCAACCATACATGGTAGATTAGACAGGGGATTGGATTTAACATTAATCGGATACCCGCCGACTTTGTCGGAATATCTCCCGGTCCTTCCATGGTGCGAGATTTATTGCCACTGGGTGCTCTTAGGAACTTCCCATTTCATGCCAGACAAGCATGAAATCACTGAAACACGATTCGCCTTGTCTGAATCACGGAGAGTATTTCCCGCTAATGCTATAACGAGATGTCCTCTGAACACAGAAAAGCGTCGGAAAATACTCAAAGGGATCATGGGGGAGTCATTCGTTTGTAACGATATAGCAGAAAGTTTTAGCAGTGTAATTCATTGCGCCGCCCCCGTCGAAATTTTTTCTTGTAGTATAGGCAAACGGGCACGTTTGTCTGTACGCAAGTCGAAAAGCGGGGATATCCCATGTGTTGATGTGGAATTTATTATCAAGCATCCACCAAATACAAGTCTATTCGATGCGGAAAGAGCCATACAATGTGTGACGCGCTTCTTCTGGCTAATCACGGGGGACAGGCAATATGCAGAAAATATCCGATTATATACGAATTCTGCAGAAGATGAAGGATTTTCCGTTGGGGCATATTTCCCTCACCTTCAGAAGACATCAATGTCTGAGGATGCGGAACATAAATCAGGTACAGCGTATGGGCTCTTGATTGATCCAATCCAATCAAGAGGTGACATCGAGAAATGTCTGCATAACTGGGCAAAACTTACAGAGACACAAAAGAGGGCCTGTGACCTGATACTATCACAGTTTGCCGCTCCGAATCACCCGGTTTATCGTATTGCACTTGCCTCCAGTGCATTTGAATGGTTCGAGAAAGCATCTCCAGAGAACTCAGGGCGATGTCCGCGCCGTTCCCTAAGATGCAGGATAATGTCTCGCATAGAATTGATCCGCAAGCATCTCCCCAAAAATATGGGAGACATCAACAGTGTTGTCTCTGAAGCAATCAAGGAACGGAACGCATTCGTACACGAAGGTAAGTGGCATTTATCTGGGAGGCGAGCGTTATCTAGGCAATTCTTTTCTTTAACGCTTGAGTTCATCTTTCTATCATCTGTATTAGTGGAGTGTGGCTGGGACATGAAATCGTGGAATGAGCGAGGAGGATGGACATTATCTCATCCTTTTGAGAGGTATGTGATAAATTGGGGACAACTTCATGAGATATGGAAGCATGATACTCCCCGTCCCAAAAAGAACAACGACCAACACACCTGATGGGGCATCATTTCAGTAATGTTCCAAACGACCTGTCCAATTGTCTTGCCTATTTGCTCAGATGCTTTGAGTCAGTACACAACAATTTTTTGATTGACATGTTTGACGAAGAATTGATTTCATGTGATCGGTAATCCGAATAGAAATCAACTAGGCATTAAAAAGGCGTATATTTTACATCCATGAAAAAATAGACAACCAGTATTCTGAGCAATGGATGACCTCAATTAGGATACGCAATTCAGGATCCTCAATATAAATCCCCATGCTAATTGATACACACGCGCATCTCTATGATCAACGGTTTGAAAAAGACTTGGATGATGTAGTCCAGCGGGCACAGGAGGCAGGAGTAAAGAAGATTCTTCTGCCGGCTGTCGATGTACCTTCGGTCCATCAGGCGCTGGAACTCTGTGAACGCTATGAAGGAGTCTATGCAATGGCGGCCATTCATCCAACGCATGTACCAGAGGCAGGCGAGAACGATCTTGATGCAATTATCAGGTTATGTGACGAACCGAAGGTGGTCGCAGTCGGGGAGTCCGGACTTGATTATTACTGGGATAAGTACTACGATGAGCGGCAGCCGGAATTCTTCGCCCATCATATCAGACTATCTGTGGAAAAACACATGCCACTGATCATTCACCTGCGGGATAAACAGCACCGTGACGGGGCACACAAAGATGCAGTCAAAATCCTGAGCCGTGAACTGCCTCCCTATGATTACTCACATATCCGGGGAATTTTTCACTGCTTTACAGGGCCGGACTGGCTCCCAGAGGCAACGGAGGAATTGGGATTCCTGATCGGGGTTGGCGGGGCAGTAACCTTTAAGAATTCAGGTGTGGCAGAAATGATAAAAGACGTTCCCCTGACTCAAATCGTTCTGGAGACCGACGCACCCTACATGTCTCCGGTTCCACACCGCGGAAAGCGGAACGAGCCCGCCTGGACTGCACTCGTGGCACAAAAGATTGCCGAGGTCAAAGGCTGCACAGTTGCCGAGGTCGCAGAGATTACCTCCGCAAACGCCCGGCAGCTGTTTTGCCTCCGGTGAGTGGAAGGGTTATTTCTTTTCCGGTTCCTCGTCTACGATCTCAAAGTCGGCATCGTCAATCACATCTTCTGCGGATGCCTGACCGTTTGTAGAGGCACCATCTGCGGTTGCCTCCGCCTCTGCTGCCGCCTGCTGCGCCGCATACATCTCCTGACTCGCATCGGCCCATGCCGTATTCAACTGCTCCATACCGCTCTCCAGTTCATCAAAGTTTTTCGCCTCATACAGGCTTTCCAACCGCTCAAGTGCACCCGTGATCTTTGCCTTCTTCTCTTCAGGGAGTTTATCTCCGAACTCTGAGAGATCATTCCTGGATCTGTAGATCAGGCTGTCCACCTGATTGAGAAGTTCAATCTCTTTCCGGCGCTTTTTGTCCTCATCTGCATTCTCCTTGGCCTGTTGCCGCATCTGCTCAATCTCATTTTCCGAAAGCCCGCTGGATGCTTCAATCCGGATGGATTGCTCCCGGCCGGTCGCCTTGTCCTTGGCGGTCACATTCAGGATGCCGTCCGCGTCAATGTCAAAGGCCACTTCAATCTGAGGGGTTCCACGTCTTGCCGGCGGAATTCCATCCAGATGGAATTTACCGATAGTCCGGTTATGGGCCGCCATGTCCCGGTTGCCCTGAAGTACATGGATCTCAACCGAAGGCTGGTTGTCCGCTGCAGTGGAGAAAACCTCCTGCTTCCGGGTCGGGATCGTGGTGTTGGACTCAATCAGCGTAGTCGTGACACCACCCAGGGTTTCAATCCCCAGGTTGAGCGGGGTGACATCCAATAGCAGAACATCATCAATATCCTGCGACAAGACACCGCCCTGAATTGCGGCCCCCATTGCGACGACCTCATCCGGATTCACTGACCTGTTCGGGGTTTTGCCAAAGAATTGTTCCACGGTCCTCTGTACCAGTGGAATTCTAGTGGAACCACCGACCAGAATGACTTCGTCAATCTGGTCATGCGAAAGCTTGGCATCCTTGAGCGCCTGTTTCATCGGCGCAACCGTACGCTGTACCAGATCGCCGATCAACTGCTCAAATTTGGCCCGTGACAAAGTGGTCGTCAGGTGTTTGGGTCCATCTGCGGTTGCCGTAATGAACGGCAGGTTGATGTCGGTCTCACTGCTGCTGGAGAGTTCGGTCTTGGCTTTCTCTGCTGCTTCCTTCAGGCGCTGCAGGGACATCTTGTCCGCACGCAGATCTACTCCCTCCGCCTTCTGAAATTCATCTGCAAGATAATCAATCAATTTGTGGTCAAAATCGTCACCGCCAAGGTGCGTATCCCCATTGGTTGATTTGACTTCAAAGACACCGCCGCCAAGTTCAAGAATAGAGATGTCGTATGTACCTCCGCCGAGGTCGTAGACCGCAATAGTCCGATCCTTGTCCTGTTTGCCCAGACCGTAGGCGAGCGCAGCGGCAGTTGGCTCGTTGATGATCCGGCGAACTTCCAGACCGGCAACCTTGCCTGCTTCTTTGGTCGCTTTACGCTGGGCATCATTGTAGTAGGCGGGTACCGTGATCACGGCTTCCGTGATTTTCTCTCCCAGATAATCCTCTGCCGTGCTTTTGAGCTTCTGCAGAATCATCGCTGAAATTTCCTGAGGCGAGTACAGCTTGTCGTTAATGCGCACACGCGCAGTTCCACTCTCGCCTTTCTCAACTTTGTAGGGAACGGTTTTGAGTTCGTCCGGCACCTCATCGTAGGCGCGGCCCATAAAGCGCTTAATTGAGAAAATCGTATTCTCTGCGTTGGTGACTGCCTGACGTTTGGCCGGGCCGCCAGCAAGACGCTCACCGTCTTTCTTGAAGGCGACCACGGAGGGGGTTGTGCGGCCGCCTTCCGCATTTTCAATCACTTTCGGCTCGCCGCCTTCCAGTACGGAGACAACCGAGTTCGTAGTGCCAAGGTCTATTCCTATAATTTTGCTCATGATTTTGAAATTTATTTGGTGTATGTCAAAAAAACGGACATCATCACACAGGGCAATAATCCTGCCGCCAAATCTGATCGGACAGAATGGCATAGCGTGCGACATTAATGCAACGGTTTTTGCGTTGAACGCACCGGAATCGTCAAGGTAAAAGCACTTTCCTGCGTTGTTATGTCATGCAATTCATCCCGAATGTCATTACGGCATTTCGCATTATAGTTACTCCGTTTGTGGTTTTCTGTGTATTTCAGGAAACCCGCTCATTTGCGCTACTGGCTTTCGTGCTCTACCTCTTTGGGGCCGCGTCTGATTTTGCAGATGGGTATGTTGCACGGATGCTGAAGATGCAGAGTCAGTTCGGCCGCCACTTAGACCCTCTGGCAGACAAAATTTTTGTGCTGGGAGTTTTTCTTGCACTGGCCTGGCTTTATCCGCAGCAAATGCCATGGTGGGCCTTTGGTGTGATCATATTTCGGGATGTGCTGATTACCGGACTGCGTAAGGCAGCCGATGCCACAGGACGGTCGTTTCCCACCATTCAATTTGCCAAGGCGAAAACAGCGATGCAGATGGTTTATGCGGGATTATTTCTGCTGATACTGCTGTTACAGCATTTTCCCGGTACGGAAGCACTTGCCAATGAATTTATTCAGGGGGGGCTGCTGTACGGTTCCATGATTGTCGTTGTTATTGTAACTTGCCTCAGCGGACTGTCTTATATTCGAATATACTTGCAAAGAATAACTATTGACTGAATAGAACATGAGTAAGCAATTTAACTCTCTTGAACTTGCCATCCCCCGGGAACTCCTGAAAATTGGGGCGATTGCAATTTCGTCAGGTAAGCCATTTATCTGGTCTTCCGGTATGATGTCTCCGTTTTATTGTGACAACCGGTTGACGCTTTCTTATCCCAAAATCCGAAGAATACTCATTGACGGGTTTGTTGAGAGGTCTTCAAAGTATGAATTTGATTGCGTTGCGGGGGTAGCAACCGCGGGAATTGCCCATGCTGCATGGGTGGCAGAACGCCTGTCTCTGCCGCTGATCTATGTTCGGCCTGAGCCCAAGGGGCACGGACAGAAAAATCAAATAGAAGGTTATCTGCCCGCGAACAGCAAGGTCCTCATGATCGAAGATCTGGTGGCAACCGGCCTTTCCTCCATTCAGGCGGCCGAAGCGGTACAGGAGGTGACGGGGTCCATGCCGGTCGTTATTCTGGCAATCTTTACATATGATCTGAAGGGGGTAAAGGAACTGTTCCAAGAGAAAGGGGCACCACTGGAGACGCTTTCGAATTTTGATGCCCTGTTAAAAGTTGCACATGACACCGGGCACATCACATCCGAATTGAGGGATACTCTTTTGGCGTGGCGTATGGATTATCCAGAATGGACCCTAGCACACTGAGAGGCTGAAGTGGGACAACTCAATGCGAATATTATTGCCGTAGGCGATGAACTTCTGGTGGGGCAGGTGGTGGATACCAATTCGAGCTATCTGGCCGCAGAGTTGACCCGTATGGGGGTTACGGTTTCGTACTCACTGACAGTGAGCGATGATCTGGATGTGATTCAGTCTGCGATGGCGGACGGAATGGATCGCTGTGGTTTAACATTGGTAACAGGCGGTCTAGGGCCGACTCCGGATGATCTGACAAGAGAGGCGGCCGCCGCACTTGCCGGCTATAGTCTAACGGTAAATCCGGAAATACTCAACTCACTCAAGAATCACTTCAAAACACTCGGACGAACAGTACCCCGTGGGTCGGAGCGAGTGGCCCGTGTGCCCGGTGGATTTGAAATTCTCCCAAACTCAAAGGGCACCGCTCCGGGATTATGGCATAAAGGACAAAATGGGAGCGTGCTCGTCCTTCTTCCAGGGGTTCCTCATGAGATGAAAGCCATTTTTTCGGATCATGTGATTCCGCGAATTATGCAGATAGAGGGGCGAACAGAGATTGTTCAGCGTACCCTCAAAGCCGCCGGGATAGGGGAAACTGTACTCCAGGCAGAGATTGAATCCATAACTCATTTATTGGAACCGGATCTCCGGATCGCATATCTGCCAGGTGCCTACGGGGTCCGTGTCAGGCTGACCATCCGCGGGAGTAATGCCGGAGAGCGCATTGATGCGGCGGAACAATGTATCCGAGCAAAACTTGGGACCGTGATCTTTGGTCAGGATGACGATACCCTGGAGAGTGTTCTAGGGGAGATGCTTCGAATTCGGGGCATGACGATTGCCGTCGCAGAGAGTTGTACCGGAGGCATGGTGCTAAATCAACTCACCAATGTGTCTGGATCATCCAGATATGTACTGGGAGGTGTGATTGCGTATTCAAATCAGGTAAAACAGCATCAACTGAATGTGGACACGGATACATTGAGTCAGTTCGGTGCCGTAAGCGAGCCGGTTGCCGTACAAATGGCCGAGGGCGTTCGTGCCTGCTTAGGGAGCGATATAGGATTATCCGTGACGGGGATCGCAGGACCATCTGGAGGAACAGCAGACAAGCCGGTCGGACTGGTCTGGATTGGATATGCAGATGTCCGTGAATCATGGGCTGTAAAGCACCAGTTCGGCCTGGATCGTGATCGAAATAAACAGAAGAGTGTCGTTGCAGCCCTGAATCTCATCCGCCGCTCGTTACTCAAACACAGTGGACATGAGCAGGAGACAGAGTAGTACTGAACGAATCACAGGAGGTCGGTTGGGAAAGGTTGAATACTTTGTCTGGCGTAATCACCAATTCTGAAATGTGCATGTAATTCTTGCGTTTCGTTTTAGCATTTGCGGGACGAAGCGGAGTTATTTCACCAGGAATAGTCGTATACTGGGAAATTCGAACTCATCAATTATGCAATCAACGATGCAGTCCCTTGATTTGTCCGCCACAGATGCGGTGAAGCAGGTTGCAGGTTCTGTGAAGAAGAAAAGGAAAGTCCATCGTGGCGGGCCTTCAAACAAGCTCGTCAAAAGTGCATATGTCGGGGGCAATCAGGACATCTTTCCAGATATAATGCGGCTTTACCCATCTTCACAATTTGACCTGAGAATTAACTGATTTCAGGTCAGAATTCCCCCCTTATTTTCATTTTTCGGGTTCGATGTTCGGCCCTGCGGCCCTCTGTTTGCCTTTTTAAAGTACGTTTTTTGGCAAAATGTTCAATATAGTGACATTTTTGGTGACTTTGGAGCCTTCCCAAAACCCCTACGTAACACCTCCGATTCACTATTTCTTACGATCATGTTCATCCGAGCAAACCCTTACAAACTTAAAAATGGAGAAATCGGACACAGTCACTACCTGTTGCAATCCCAGTGTGTCCATGGGGTCTCCAAACATAACAAACTGCTCAATCTCACCAAGGATTTCAGCATCCCCAGA
>JAJECE010000094.1 GCA_022822185.1 Rhodothermales bacterium
AGATGGTGATGCCGGGCGATAACACCCAGTTCAAGGTGAAACTGATCCAGCCGGTGGCCATGGAGCAGGGGCTGCGGTTCGCAATCCGTGAAGGAGGCCGGACGGTCGGTGCAGGGGTGGTTACGAAGATTCTCGACTAAAATAAACGGGTGTAGCTCAACTGGCAGAGCAGCGGTCTCCAAAACCGCAGGTTGTGGGTTCAAGTCCTACCACCCGTGCCAAACCATAGAGTAAATGAAAAAAATCGTTGTCAAAACACGAAACTATCTTGAGGAAGTCGCCACAGAGATGCGCAAGGCCAGTTGGCCCCAAAGACGGGAGTTGATCAATCACACGGTGATCACACTGGTGGCCAGCTTTGTGCTTGCATTATTCATCTTTGGTGCAGATCGAGTGATTAGTTCAATCCTCGATGTAATCTATCCAGGTTAACACTTTTTACAGACGAATATGAATCGGTCCCCGAAACCCGAATTCAAATGGTATGCCCTGCAGACATTCTCCGGGCATGAGAAAAAGGTGAAGGAGTATATCATTGAGACCATTGAGCGTGAAGGTCTAAGCGAACAGCTCGGAGAAATCCTGATCCCCACCCAGAATGTCTTTGTCATGCGCGGCGGAAAAAGGCGTACGCGCGAAAAGACGGATCTGCCCGGTTACATGTTGGTGAATGCCGCACTAGACAGGCAGCTAGTCCATGTGTTCAAGGAACATATCTTCAAGCAGAAGAGGGAGGCAATCAAGTGGCTGCCGACACGTGACCATCCAGAGCCGCTGCTGCAGGAGGATATAAACCGGATCCTCGGCCGTATTGATGAGGCCAAAGAGACCGGCGATAAACCGGATATGCCGTACTCCGCCGGTGATGCAATCCGTGTGATTGACGGTCCGTTCAATAATTTCTCTGGAATCGTGGATGATGTCTATCCCGACAAGATGAAGGTTCGCGTAATGGTCTCCATCTTCGGCCGGAAAACCCCGGTTGAGTTGGACTATTTGCAGATCACTACGGAAGAATAAAAATATTTTTCAAGAATTTTCAGAATTTGGGAACCTGACGGTTTTGCCCCCGTAAGACCGGGCTACCCTAAATTTCCGCGCTTATCCAAAAATCAATTATGGCTGCAGGGAAACCCGTTGTAAACCTGATCAAACTCCAAGTCAAGGCTGGACAGGCAAATCCAGCGCCCCCCATTGGCCCGGCACTCGGACAATACGGCTTGAATATCATGGACTTTTGTAATCAGTTCAATGCGGCGACAAAGGATCGCATGGGACTGGTGCTTCCCGTGGTGATTAGTGTTTATGCTGATAAATCCTTCTCGTTTATTGTCAAAAGTCCGCCTGCGGCCGTACTATTACTGCAGGCGGTTGGACTCAATAAAGGAGCAGATGACTCTATCCGCAATAAAGTTGGTACTGTGACCTGGGAGGTCTGCCGGGATATTGCAGAGAGGAAAATGGAAGACCTGAATGCGTTTGATCTGGATAAAGGGGCGGCGATGATTGCCGGAACAGCCCGTTCTATGGGGATTATTGTAACGGGATGTCCTGTTTAGAATTCGTGGTTATGTTCAGCAAATAAATCTGCTGGAAACAATTTAACTGTGCTTCAATGGTAAAGAAAGGAAAACGTTATCAGAGTGCATCAAAGGTGATCCAGGAGGCGGGGGGCGGCCCCTTCACCCTGGAGGAAGCGACCGATGTGCTCAAGCGGATGAAGACCGCGAAATTTGACGAATCCGTAGATATGGACCTGCGACTAGGCGTAGATCCGCGCCATGCGGATCAGATGGTCCGCGGGAGTGTTGCGCTGCCGCACGGGACTGGAAAAGAAATCCGGGTTCTTGTTCTGGCAAGCCCGGACAAACAGGCAGAAGCGACTGCCGCTGGTGCAGACCATGTAGGCCTGGATGATTATGTGAAGCGTATTCAGGAGGGATGGACCGATATTGATGTCGTGATTGCGACCCCCAATGTTATGTCCAAGATTGGCCGTCTAGGGCGGGTGCTTGGCCCAAGGGGGCTGATGCCCAATCCGAAAAGCGGGACCGTTACCACAGATGTGGCCGGTGCGGTGAAGGCGGTCAAGGCGGGAAAGATAGATTTCCGTGTTGATAAGCAGGGAAACCTGCACACGGGGATCGGACGGGTATCCTTTTCTGCTGCACAGATCGAGGAAAACGCACGCGCATTCCTTCTGGAAGTGCTGCGTCTGCGTCCCGCATCCGCAAAAGGGGCCTATGTCCGTTCCATTACCCTGTCCACCAGTATGGGGCCCGCCGTAGAAGTATCATGTACGGAAGCCGTAAATATTGCCCGATAAACAGATGCCTGTAAGCAGAGCTCAAAAAGAGGAAGTTGTTGCGCTTTTAAGCGAAAAGCTGGAAGAGACCCCTTCGGTGTACGTAACGGATTACAAAGGTCTCAACGTAGAAGAAGTCGGTCAACTGCGCCAAATCCTGCGTGAAGCCGGTGTAGAGTACCGCGTAGTCAAAAATACGCTGTTGAAGCGTGCGATGCAGAGCACAGGCGGGTACGATGCAGCGTTTGACTATCTATCCGGCCCGACCGCGGTCGCAATCAGTGTAGAGCCGAGCGCTGCCGCACGGGCGATCAAGACGTTTCGGAAAAAATCAAATCAAGATCTTCCTGAACTCAGAGCGGCCATTGTCGATGGAGTCCTGTATGAAGGGAATCAGATTGATGTACTGGCTTCTCTGAAATCAAAAGAGGAGCTGCTGGGCGAAGTGGTGACGCTTCTGCTTTCCCCCATTCAAAATGTTGTTTCTGCACTGGAATCACAGGGAAGCAATCTCATCGCAATCCTGGAATCATTGCAAAATCGTAACGAGGCCTAAACAGCCCTAAACCCTTAATCTGCGGCGCAGCTTTTGCCGGCTGAGACCGCCGCCGGAAAACTTATAAAATCATGGCAGACTTAAATAAATTAGCAGAAGAATTGGTATCCCTCACGATCAAAGATGCCAGTGATCTGGCTTCTATTCTGGAGACGGAGTACGGCATCAAGCCTGCGGCGGCGGCCGTGGCTGTGGCGGCTCCAGGTGCCGCCGGTGCTCAGGAAGAGGCGGTGGAAGAACAGACCGCATTTGATGTTGTCCTCAACAGCTTCGGCAGCAGTAAGATCGGAGTCATTAAGGAGGTGCGCGCAATCACCGGACTAGGCCTGAAAGAGGCCAAAGCACTGGTTGACAGCGTGCCGGTCTCTGTTAAAGAGGGGGCCTCAAAAGAGGAAGCCAACGAAATCAAAACCCGTCTCGAAGCCGCAGGTGCAGAGATTGAAATCAAGTAGGACACTACTTAGACAACCCCTGAGTACCGTCGCTGGCAAAATGTCAGCGGTAAACCCATTTATGACCAGACCCTAGGCGTACATGTCCAATAAGAATGGCCAGTATGTGGCGCGAGTTAACTTTGCCCGTTCGCGCCCTGTTTTGGATTACCCGGATTTTCTGGGCATACAACTTGAGTCGTACGAAGACTTTGTACAGGCAAAGCTCTCTCCGGATCAGCGCTCGGAAGAGAAAGGATTACAGCAGATTTTTCTGAATCACTTTCCGATTGAGGATACGAAGGGACGCTATATCCTGGAGTTTATTGACTACTCTCTGGGTGCCTCAAAGCATTCGATTGAGGAATGTCTTGCACAGGGATTGAATTACGCAATTCCTCTGAAAGCGGTTCTGCGGCTTTCGGCCAAGGATGACGATAATGATGACGAGGCGGACGAATCGGTTGAGCAGGAAGTCTATCTGGGAGATCTGCCTGCAATGACCTCACGCGGTTCCTTTGTGATCAATGGCGCGGAGCGCGTTGTTGTCTCACAGCTGCACCGGAGTCCAGGTGTTTTCTTCGGGCGTGCAACGCACCCGAATGGGACGCAGTTGTTTTCTGCACGCATCATTCCGTTCCGTGGATCCTGGATTGAATTTTCGACGGATGTGCAGAACGTGATGTGGGCGTACATTGACCGTAAACGAAAACTTCCTGTTACGACACTCCTGCGGGCGATGGGGTTTGGAGAGACCGATGAAGTCATTCGTCTGTTCGATCTGGCAAAAGGGATGAGCTCACGCTATAAGAAGGATTTCAAAAAAGCGATTGGCTCCGTGCTGGCATTTAATGTGACACGAAAAGTTACTCCCATTCGCATCATTGACGAAAAAACCGGGGAGCATGTGGGATACAAGGAGCGCGAAACGGGTTTTGATCTTGAAACCCAGGAGCGTGACCTGGGGGAGTTTATCGAAATTGTCGATAAACAAACCGGGGAGATGGTTGAGCATATTGACAAAGAAACCGGCGATGTGGTAGAGTACATTAATCAGGCAACCGGGGAGATCATCGAAGAGAAGATCAATCGGATCATCCTGCCGGCAGATCGTGTACTGGAAGCGGATGACTGGCTCTCCCTGCGCAATTACAGGGTGGATCTGATCTATGTGCTTCATGAGGAGGAAGAGGATGATGCACTAGACACCAGTACACTGGTCAAGACGCTCCGGCGTGATCCCGCCACCAATCAATCCGAAGCGCTGGAAGAGTTGTATCGGGTGCTGCGGGACAGTGAACCCCCGGACTCGGATGCAGCGAAGAATATCCTTGATCGGCTCATTTTCAACGAGAAACGCTATGATCTGGGAGCGGTCGGCCGCTATCGTATCAACAAGCGTCTGGGCCTGAATATTTCTCCGGAAACCGTCACATTGACCCAGGAAGATATTGTTGTCATTATTCGCAAATTGCTGGAACTCCGCTCGGAACAGACGGGGCTGGATGATATTGATCACCTGAGTAACCGGCGTGTTCGTACGGTGGGGGAACAGTTGGCATCCCAATTTTCGCTGGGACTGGCGCGCATGGCCCGCACAATTCGTGAGCGGATGAATGCACGGGATGCAGATTCTCTGACCCCGCAGGATCTGGTGAATGCAAAAACGATTTCAAGCGTCATCAATACGTTTTTCGGCACCAACCAGCTCAGCCAGTATATGGATCAGACGAATCCACTGGCGGAGTTAACCCATAAGCGCCGGATGTCGGCGTTAGGCCCGGGAGGATTGACTCGGGAGCGTGCGGGGTTTGAAGTCCGCGACGTACATTACACCCACTATGGACGGCTTTGCCCCATCGAAACCCCGGAAGGACCGAACATAGGATTGATTTCCTCGCTCTGCGTGCATGGACGCATCAATCATTTTGGCTTCATTGAAACCCCCTATCGCCGGGTTGAAAACAGCAAGGTAACCGATGCAATTGCCTATCTCTCTGCCGAAGAGGAGGATGAAGCCGTCATTGCACAGGCGAATGCCCGTATTGATGAGGATGGCAATTTTCTGGATGAACTGGTACGGTGTCGTCATCGGGGCGAATTCCCGTCGGAGCGGCCGGAGCGGATTCAGTTTATGGATATTTCTCCCAATCAGATTGTTTCGCCGAGCGCGTCCATCATCCCGTTTTTGGAGCATGATGATGCCAACCGTGCATTGATGGGATCCAATATGCAGCGTCAGGCGGTTCCACTGCTTCGTGCAGAGGCCCCCATTGTTGGTACAGGTATGGAAGGGCGCGTTGCCAGAGATTCAAGAGCGGCTCTGGTTGCAGAAGGTGCGGGCATCGTTGAATACGTTGATGCGACCCGCATCGTGATTCGATACAACCAGTCCCCCCTTGAGCGAAAGGTGGTATTTGAGGAGCCGGTTGTTGAGTATAAGTTAACCAAGTTCCGACGTACGAATCAGGACACCTGTATTAATCAAAAGCCGATTGTTAAGGTGGGCGAAAAGGTTGAGCGGGGGACGGTGCTGACCGATGGTTTTGGGACTGAAAAGGGAGAGTTAGCACTTGGCAAAAATGTACTGGTTGCGTTTATGCCCTGGCGAGGCTACAATTTTGAAGATGCCATTGTGCTCTCGGAGCGCCTCGTTTCCGAGGATGTCTTTACGTCTGTGCATATTGAAGCCTTTGATCTGCAGGTCAGGGAGACAAAGCGCGGGCAGGAAGAACTTACACGTGAGATTCCCAATGTATCCATGGAAGCGACCAAGGATCTGGATGAACGTGGAATCATACGGGTCGGTGCAGAGGTAAAGCCGGGGGATTTTATTGTCGGGAAAATTACTCCGAAAGGGGAGACCGATCCCACACCGGAGGAAAAATTATTAAGAGCAATTTTTGGGGATAAGGCGGGGGACGTGAAGGATGCTTCTCTGAAGGCGCCTCCCGGTATGGACGGAGTTGTCATTGATACGCAACTGTTCAGTCGGCGCAGTTCCGATCCCGAGTCCAAAAAACGTGAGCACCAGCAGCTTGCCGAAATTGAAAATAATTTTGAGCGGGAATCCAAGAAGCTGCATACGGAGTTTGCCAAGAAATTTTTTGAATTCTCGAAGGGGTGCACGGCAATCACCAACCTTGAGTCGAAGCACGGCGAGATTGTCGTAACGGAAGGTGCCAGAATTCTTCAATCCGATTTCAAGGATGTCCGGCCGCACGAGTTGGACCCGCACTTCTCTGTGAAAGGAAAACGTGGGGCAGACAAGAATCTGAAAAAGCTTTTTGAGAATTTCAATAAAGTGTTTGACCGAATTGATGCCGATTTCAAGCGTGCGCGTCATCGTGCCCAAATGGGAGATGAGCTTTCGCCCGGAGTTGTTCAGTTAGCGAAAGTCTATATTGCGAAGAAGCGCAAAATTCAGGTCGGGGATAAGATGGCCGGGCGGCATGGCAATAAGGGGGTGGTTGCCCGCATTGTGCCAGTAGAAGACATGCCTTTCCTTGAAGATGGTACACCGGTGGATATCGTACTCAATCCGCTTGGAGTGCCTTCTAGAATGAATTTGGGGCAGATTTATGAAACCCTTCTTGGCTGGGCCGGTGCGAAACTTGGAAAGCAGTTTGCCACGCCAAGTTTTGATGGACCGACAATGGATGATCTGATTGAAAATATGGAAGAGGCAGGTTTACCCGTTGATGGACGGACGCAGTTGTATGATGGGCTAACCGGGGAGCCGTTTGATCAAAAAACAACCGTTGGTCAAATCTACATGCTGAAACTCAGCCATCTGGTGGACGATAAAATTCATGCCCGTTCCATTGGCCCCTACAGTCTCATCACCCAGCAGCCTCTGGGCGGTAAGGCACAGTTTGGTGGACAGCGGTTGGGAGAGATGGAAGTCTGGGCGATGTACGCCTATGGTGCCTCAAACGTATTACAGGAGATGCTCACTTACAAGAGCGATGATGTTCATGGCCGGTCAAAGGCATATGAATGCATTGTGAAAGGTGAAAATATGCCATCCGCTGGTACCCCGGAGAGCTTTAATGTGCTTGTTCGGGAGCTTCAGGGACTCGGTCTCGAAGTATCACTAGACCAGTAAGGTCGCACTCATTCAACTCTAAACAGCCAGGTTGACTGCATTATGTCGTACGGGAATACCCCCTCACAGAGTAAAACTTTTTCATCCATCACGATCAATCTTGCCTCCCCGGAGGCAATTTTGGATCGGAGCCATGGAGAGGTTCTGAAGCCGGAGACGATTAACTATCGCAGTTTTAAGCCCGAGAAGGACGGGCTATTCTGTGAGCGAATTTTCGGTCCTGCCAAGGATTGGGAATGCCCCTGTAACAAGTACAAGCGAATCCGCTATAAGGGGATTATTTGTGATCGTTGTGGAGTGGAAGTCACACAAAAGATTGTGCGCCGTGAACGCATGGGACATATTGCCCTGTCCGTACCGATTGTGCATATCTGGTACTTCCGTACGATGCCGAATAAGATTGGACATCTGCTTAATATTCGGACGAAGAAGTTGGAAAAGGTGATCTATTTTGAGGAGTATGTTGTGGTGCAGGCCGGGTGTGCTGCGGAACATGGCATTGAAGATAATCAGCTTTTGAGGGAGGAAGACTACTATGAGACCTTGTATAAGATCAGAGACGACAATAATCGTCTCTCGGATGATGATCCAGAGAAATTTATTGCGATGATTGGCGGGGAGGCGATTGAGTTTATGCTGAAGCGCCTCCGGTTGGAAGAACTCTCTCATGAATTGAGATTTCAGATCAAAACGGAGAGCAGTCAGCAGCGCAAAGCAGAAGCTATAAAACGCCTGGGCGTGGTAGAGGCGTTTCGGGATGCGAACCGGCGGATGGATAACTATCCAGAGTGGATGGTTCTGCGTGTGATCCCGGTCATTCCGCCGGAATTACGTCCGCTGGTTCCTCTGGAAGGTGGCCGATTTGCGACCAGTGATCTGAATGACCTTTACCGCCGGGTCATCATTCGAAATAACCGTTTACAGCGGCTGATTGATATTAAGGCACCAGAGGTGATCCTGCGGAATGAAAAGCGGATGCTTCAGGAAGCAGTAGACAGTCTCTTTGATAATTCCCGAAAGGTCAATGCAGTACGGAGCGATTCGAATCGGGCCTTGAAGAGTCTTTCGGATATGCTCAAGGGAAAGCAGGGACGTTTCCGCCAGAACCTGTTGGGGAAACGTGTCGACTATTCTGGACGCTCGGTGATCGTAGTCGGGCCTGAACTTGACCTGCACCAGTGCGGGATCCCCAAGGAGATGGCGGTCGAGTTATTTAAGCCATTTGTGATACGGAAGTTGATTGAGCGGGGGATCGTAAAAACGGTGAAGAGTGCCAAGAAGATCGTAGATAAGCGAACTTCCGAGGTCTGGGACATTCTTGAAAAAGTGATTCAGGGGCGTCCGGTCATGCTGAACCGGGCACCAACACTCCACCGGTTAGGCTTCCAGGCATTCCAGCCGGTACTGACCGAGGGAAAAGCAATCCAACTTCATCCCCTGGTTTGTACGGCCTTTAATGCGGACTTTGACGGAGACCAGATGGCGGTTCATGTTCCACTTGGACATGATGCATGCATGGAGGCGATGATTCTAATGCTGTCCAGTCACAATATCCTCTCTCCAGCGCATGGCGGACCCATTACGGTACCAACGCAGGATATGGTTCTCGGTTTGTACTATTTGACCAAATCACGTTCAGGTTGCAAAGGGGAAGGCATGCAGTTTGCGTCTTTGACCGAGGTCCGACAGGCTTTTGATCAGGACATCGTTGAGGTTCATGCCAAAATCAAGGTCAGATTGAATACGGGCGAAATGACCGATACCACGGTCGGTCGAGTGCTGTTTAATGAAGTGGTGCCGGATGGTGTACCCTACATCAACGATGTATTGACGAAAAAAAATCTGCGGCGTATTATCGGAGAGGTGCTGACGGCGACCAACTTTCCGCAGACGGCTCGTTTCCTGGATGAAATTAAACGGGCCGGCTTTGAGCGTGCAACCACGGCCGGTCTCACCTTTTCTCTGGCAGACATTGTAGTGCCTGACAAGAAGATGAACCTTATCAGTACGGCAGAGACGGAGGTTACCAGAGCCTACGATAATTACGAGGAAGGATATATCACTGACAATGAACGCTACAATAAGGTGATTGATATCTGGACCCGGACCAACAATAATGTATCTGAGGTTCTGTTTGATACGCTGAAAGAGCATGAAGATGGATTTAATGCCATCTACATGATGGCCGATTCGGGTGCTCGCGGTTCCAAAGAACAGATCCGGCAGTTGGGCGGGATGCGGGGGCTGATGGCGAAGCCGCAGAAAAGTCTGGTCGGCTCGGCCGGGGAGATTATTGAAAATCCGATTGTGTCAAATTTTAAGGAAGGCCTGTCCGTACTGGAGTACTTTATCTCAACGCACGGTGCACGCAAGGGCCTTGCAGATACGGCACTCAAAACGGCCGATGCAGGTTATTTGACGCGCCGCCTTGTTGATGTTGCTCAGGATGTGACCATTACACAGTATGATTGCGGCACATTAAGAGGGATTTCAATTACTGCACTGAAGGACAATGAAACGGTCGTAGAGCCGCTGGCTGATCGTATTCTTGGCCGTGTGTCTCTGCATGATGTGCGTGACCCGCTTACCGATCAAATCATCGTGCTTGCGAATGAGATGATTGATGAGGAAAAAGCGAGGCATATTGCGGAAACCAGCATTGAGCGGGTGGAAATCCGCTCCGTCCTCACCTGCGAATCAAAGCAGGGCACCTGTTGCCTGTGTTACGGTCGTAATTTGGGGACAGGCAGGCTGGTAGAGTTAGGAGAGGCAGTTGGCATTGTAGCGGCGCAATCCATCGGGGAACCCGGTACACAGCTAACCCTGCGTACATTCCATGTGGGTGGAACCGCCAGCCGGATTGAAGCGGACAGTGCGATCCGAAGCAAATTTTCAGGGACGGTCATTTTTGAAAATTTACGCACGGTTTCGTTTGAGAGCACAAGTGGACCAACCGAAGTTGTACTTACCAGACAGGGTGAGATTCGTATTGTGGATGACGAAAATCGGCAGTTATTTTCATCCGTTATTCCGTTTGGCGCGGAGGTGCTTGTATCCGATGGAGATGTCGTGGATAAGGACGCGGTCCTTGCCAGTTGGGATCCCTATAATAGTGTGATTTTATCGGAGGTGTCCGGCAAGATCAGGTTCCAGGATATCATTGAAGGTACAACATTAAGGGAGGAATCGGACAAGTTTATCGGGCGTAAGGAAAAGGTGATTATTGAGAGCCGGGAGCGTTCGCTTACTCCTGCGCTACGGGTATTTATGGATGACGACAGTCACAGGGAATACCCATTACCTGTGCGGGCACGGTTACAGGTGAATGAGGGGGATTTTGTACAGGCGGGGGAAGTTCTGGCAAAAATTCCAAGACAGTCGGCCAGAACCCGTGACATTACCGGCGGTCTGCCTCGGGTAACCGAACTCTTTGAAGCACGAACGCCAACCGACTCTGCGGTGGTGAGTGAGATTGACGGGGTTGTGAGCTTTGGTGGCAGGAAGCGTGGTGCGCAGGAGGTCATCGTCACAAGCCGTGACGGGGTTGATAAGCACACCTATCTCGTTTCATTACAGAAGCATATTCTGGTGAACGAACACGATTTTGTTCGGGCCGGAGATGCACTTTCGGACGGGCAGATTTCGCCAAGAGATATTCTCCGCATCAAAGGTGCGCGGGCCGTGCAGGAATATCTTGTGAATGAGATTCAGGAGGTCTACCGTTTACAGGGGGTTGCAATCAATGACAAGCACATTGAGGTGATTGTGCGCCAGATGATGCAGAAGATCCGTGTAACGGATCCCGGCGACACCTCTCTTCTGGAAGAGGCGGGAATTGTCCGGTTCCAGCTTGAGGAGCTCAACGATGATCTGTATGACAAGTTTGTGGTCACCGATGCAGGAGATTCAGCGTTACGTATCGGATCCTTGATAGACCGGCGCCAGTTGCGAGAGGTGAATTCGGAGATGAAGCGGCGTGATATGGCCGAGGTTACCGTACGTGAAGCACAGCCGGCTGTTGGCGAGCCGATCCTTTTGGGGATCACGCAGGCAGCACTAGCAACGGATTCGTTTATCTCTGCGGCATCTTTTCAGGAGACCACGAAGGTTCTCACCGAGGCGGCAATCTCGGCCAGAGTGGATCCCCTGTATGGATTGAAGGAGAATGTCATTGTGGGCCATCTGATTCCGGCCGGAACAGGGCAGCGCCAATTCCGGGATATTGTCGTTGGTTCCAAGAGTGAACTGGAAGAACTGCAGGCATCTATCAGTGCGGACATTAAGAAGTCATCGGGAGATGGAGCGGCATCCATTCAGCCCCCCATCAAGCGGGTCAAGCCGGTACTGGAACTCAAGGTATAGCAGCCTGTGGATAAAGTCCAGAAAAATCTGAACAACGCTTTTCGGGTTGATTTTTGGGGATTAGACTATTCAAAATAGTTCTAGAGGAGAGGTTTTTCGCCCTTTATAATCTCAAAAAGTGCGAAAAACAGAGGGTTTGGCCATCTATGATACGCAGTTGTGCGGTCTAACTCTGTGATCATACTTTATCCACGGGCTGCCAGGCACGGAGTCTGTTGGGGATACACCATGGTATATAAGCTTGAAGATATTGAGCGACAACTGATGGTAGGAGAGGACTCCATATCCAAATTCAAAGAAATAGTAATTTCTGAGAAGAGAAGAGTGCAGTCGCCTGATGCCGAAGCAATTGCCGGTGAAATGGTCGCCTTTGCTAACACAGACGGCGGAACAATTTTTTTGGGCGTAGATGAAAGGGAATAGTCCGGGGGCTTCCAAATAAACGTCTTGAGGATATCGAAAAATGGATCATAAACATAGCCACCAATAATTGTAGCCCTCCAATTCGACCGATTTTGCATCGGGAGCAACTTACCCGCTCGGATGGTACAGATGCTGTCATTATCTTGGTTGAAATTCATTGCGGATTATTTGTACACGCAACTAGCAGTGGTCTCCATTATGAACGTGTAGGATCAACCAAGCAAATCCTCAGTGGGACACGGCTTGCAAGATTGTTTCAGGAACGAGAACGCACCTTTATTTTTGACCAACGGCCAGTTCTCACAGCAACACTTAACGATCTTGACCAAGGCAAATTAGCACATTACCTTGATGGCCCACCTCAAACAATTCCGTGGCAGGATCTACTCCAAAATACAAAGGTTATCTCCACTTCTGAAGGTGATGTAATTCGGCCAACCGTGGCCGGAATCCTAGCCTTTGGTAAAGCACCTCAAAATCATCTTCCATCCGCATATATTGAGGCTGCAGTTTACAGAAATATTCATCTGACATCTCAAGATCTGGTTCACAGTGACCGTATCCATGGTAATGCGGGTGAACAAATAGAAACTGCAATAAAATTTGTTGACCGCTTTATGCTGAAACCGGCTCAAAAGCCGGTTGGCCGTATTGACTACCCCCAATACGATATCCGAACAATTCGTGAGGCAATCGTGAATGCTGTGGCCCATAGAGACTATTCAATCTTAGGGGCAAAAATTCGGATGTTCCTTTTCTCCGACCGTATTGAGATTTACAGTTCTGGAGGGCTACCAAATGCACTTACCATTGATTCTATGGCTTATAACGTATTTACGCGTAATCAGCTGTTAGTCAATTTTCTGTCACGAATGAAATCTCCGACAACAGGATGTGCATTTCTTGAATCTCGCGGTGAAGGAGTCCGGTTAATACTTAGTATCGGCGAAACTCACGCTGGTCGCCCTCCCGTCTATAAGTTGTACGGCACTGAATTGGTCTTAACAATCTGGAGCAAACCCTCCCCGCACGAAATCAATAATCCCACTATTCAAGATTAAGTGATCTGACGGACCTTGGCGGCTTTATCTGGAAGACCGTCAGGCAGAAATGTCACGAGGGATTGCAGTTGCTTTGTGCACTTCGAGCACGATGATCTCAGTGCCGTGATAACGTTCATGGCGTACCGAGGTGGTCAGGTGCTTCAGCATTCGGAGTGAAACATCCTTCTCCAGATTTCTGGTTGAAACATCGGATCCCATGAGGGCAATCCGGTCTTGAAGATTTTCGGTCGAATCTGCCGCGACGAATTCCAGGATTGCCCGATCCGCCTCTCCTTTGACAATCAGTTGGAGTACCCCGTCTTCTTTGTCCGGAGAGGTTTGTCCACACAGGACCAGAAGTGCTTCTTCCACTGCACCTTCAACGCGGTTCGTGAAACTGGATGACCAGGTGTGGCTTCGAGAAAATTTCCGAATGAAGGTCTGCAGTTCGGATAGTGACTGGATGTTCAGGGTTGTCTGGATACGTTTCCGCGCTTTGAAGGTCAGTTCGGTCAGAATCGTCAGTAAGATGGCAACGAGTCCACCTCCCACCATTCCGTTTTCGAAGGTTCCGCCTGCGAGTCCATCAAAAAACTCAGGGTAAATGGTACGATTTTGAAGGCCGGTGCCAATCCAGAATGAGATCCCGCAGATTAATCCGCTTCGATAATTAATTCCATCCTGAACGACGATCTTCATTCCCAGCACGAATAGCATGGCGATTAAGACCGTCACGAAGGCTCCGACTACGGGTGCCGGAATGGCAAGAATTGCGGCGAGGAATTTGGGGTTCACCGACAGAAAAATGAAGATCCCCCCAATTGCAATTCCGCATGCTCTGGATGCAACGCCAGTCAGTTCTACCACCGAGACGGAACTGGAGTAGGTCGTATTGGGAATCGTTCCCGATACTCCCGATAGAAAATTTCCGATCCCGTCGGCCATGAGTGATCCCTGTACTGTTCGAAAATCCGAGGCACGCGGGGTTCGCCAGGAGACCCGTTGGATCGCAATGGAGTCGCCGACGGTCTCAATGGCCCCGATAATGGTCACGAAAATAAAAGCGGGGATAAAGGCCCAGAACACATGTCCAAATGATAGATCCATACCGGGCCATCCGGTGGTGGGAAACCCGATCCACGCGGCATCCTGGATGGTTTGGGTATCATAGAGACCAAAAAAAACAGAGGCAATGGTTCCCGCAAGTACGCCAATCATCGGAGCCCACAGCCGCAGAATTCCCCGTGCCTTGATGGCGAGCATAATGGTCACGATGAGTGCAGTAGCGGCACTCGTGGCGGTCCCTGATAAGGACCCTCCCTCAGGAACCTCTCCCATCATGTCAAACAGAATGGGCATAACCGTCACGGCGATCAGCATAATTACGGTTCCCGATACAGTTGGAGTCAGAATCCGCCTGAATTTGGAAAGTTTGGTAGCGAAGAGAAGTTGAAGGAGGGAGGAGGCGATCACCAGGGTTGCCATGGTTGCCGGGCCGCTTTTATGGAGTGCCCCGATACAGACTCCAATAAATGCACCGGAGGTTCCCATGAGCAGGACATAACCGGATCCAATCCTGAATTTTCCTAATGCCTGAAGGATGGTAGACACTCCGCTGACCACGACCGCAGCAAATACAGCCCAGGTTAAGTACTCTTCACTCCCGCCTCCGGCGCGAATTACGACTGCCGGAGTCAGTACGATTCCGGCAATGCTGAGGAGGGCCATCTGGAAGCCTAGGCCAATGGTAAGCGGCAGTGGCGGGGTTTCGTTCGGCTCATATCGAATATCTGTAGTGGATGTGATCGCCTGCATGTTCAAGGAAGTTCAATGGTCTCTGTAAGTTACGGTTTTTTGTTCGTTTTGATGTACTTTTGCATCTTTGTTTGGTTGAGATAGATAGAACGGTTCCATAAGCTGACTTAAATGATCCCCATGATTCTGGAAGAGTTGTATACTTATCCGATTAAGTCCACGCACCGCGTAACGCAGATACGCGCTCAGGTGGAACCTTGGGGGTTTGCAGGCTACCGGCGCTGGATGATCGTTGATGAGGAAGCTGGTTTCCTTACACAGCGAACGTTCCCCCGCATGTCATTGATTCAGGCGTTGCCGGGGCCTGGGGGTAGACTGACGCTCACTGCATTCGGGCAGGGAGCTGTTTCCGTTGATTTTCCCAGAGAAACAGCCTCGCCCCTTCAGGTGACGATATGGGGGGATTCCGTTTTTGCACGGATTGCGTCGGATCATGCAAATAGGTGGCTGAGCACATTTCTGAAGCATCCCGTTCGTCTTGTGTACATGCACGATCCCAGTTCACGGTCAGCAGACCCAGCGTATGCAAAGCCGGGAACGACGGTTTCATTCGTTGACGGATACCCTTTACTCTGCACCACACAGGCTTCACTGGAGGAGTTAAACAGTCGGCTGTCCAATCCTCTGCCGATGGCACGATTCCGGCCGAATGTCGTTTTATCCGGAGATCGTCCATTTGAGGAAGACCGGTGGAAACGAATCCGAATCGGGGATGTTGTTTTTTCCGTGGTAAAACCCTGTGACCGGTGCAGCGTCACGACGGTGGATCAGGAGACGGGAGTTCGGGGGAAGGAGCCGCTGCGCACTCTGAGCCGTTTTCGAAAAAGAGACGGAGGGGTGTACTTCGGGGAGAATCTGGTGCCAGAAAATACCGGAGTCATTCAGAGAGGAGATGGCGTTGATATATTGCAACTTGATTGAGAACAGGTCTTCTGGAGCAATCGGACGTTTATCTGATTTAAGGATGTCACATAACTGCGAATATCTTCACTAGCCAAGGCTTACAAGTCTGCAGCATGTGCCTTACGTCCTCTATTCGGTGGATCGGATGAGTGCACATGTGCTTGTACTGAATCACGACTACAGCGCCCTGACGGTCTGTACGGTGCGCAGGGCGGTTGTGCTTGTTCATTTGAACAAGGCGGATCTTGTTGAGAGCGTACCGGACATGTTTCTGCGATCTCCCTCCATCAAGCTGCCCTGTCCAAGTATTGTCCGACTCCGAGGATATGTTCGCGTTCCGTATCGGAATATTATGCTGTCGCGTAAAAATATAATTCGCAGGGACGGCCACCGGTGCCAGTACTGTAACCGGCGTGATTCGTTGACGGTTGACCATGTTCTACCAAAATCCCGGGGCGGGAAAGATCATTGGACCAATCTTGTGGCGGCATGTATTTCCTGTAACAACCGAAAGGGGGACCGAACTCCCGAAGAGGCAAACATGCCGCTGCTGCGAAAGCCGTTTCGTCCGAGTCATGTCATGTTTATCCGTGACTACGTCGGCTATATTGAAGAAACGTGGAAACCTTATCTGTTCTTATCCTAAACCATCAGATTTTTATGGTTCAAGTTATTGCAAGAATTTTCTGGTTCGTTCCACTTGTTCTCGTTGGGCTGGCGGTCAATCAGGGGTATGTCGCCATGCAGTTAAGGAAGACATGGAATACGGGGGAGTCTGCCATTGCAATGGTAGAGAAATTTGATGTGACAAACCGGGCAGATGTAACCTATGGATACATTCACCTTCGTGTCCTGTTACCGGACGGCCAGATGATTGAGCGCCAAAAAATGTCGCTTCCCCAGTCGTTATGGTCCCGTGTTAAGGGGCAGGATTCTCTCCAGGTGCACTTGCGGCCGGGATCCTCACAGGAGATTGTGATTGATCGTCTGATGCCTGCGCACTGGTTAATTGCAGCCTCTCAAATGGGCATTAGCCTGATCGGGGCTCTTTTCTCAGGGGTTTTGGCTCATTTCTGGAACCAGTCGTTTCGTCGTGAGCAGGCTTGAGAATTATCATCGTATAATTGCTCGGGTAGGCGAGCGGGGTTCGTCCGGATATAAATCTCCGACCCATTCATCATATCCGTTAAATAACTGTGTACGGATACGCCGTTCTACGCCTTCACTGGGCATAAATCGTTCCGAGGCCTGTGTCCAGCGCGGGTGTGGAATATTGGGATTCACATTCGACAGGAACCCATATTCTCTGGGTTGCAGTTCATTCCAGAACGTCCCCGGCTGTTTCCGCGTAAACTCAATATGAGTGACGGCTTTGGGGCCTTTATAACCGTATTTCCAGGGCAGGACCAAGCGCAGAGGCGATCCATTCTGTTTCGGAAGCGGCTCGCCATACATGCCAACTGCAACGAAGGCCAGTTCATTCATCGCTTCATCCATCCGTAATCCTTCGTAGTACGGCCAGGGATACCAGGTGGCTTTTTTTTGGCCCGGCAGTTGATCAGGGCGTTCAACACAGGTGAATTTGACATGTGTTGCTGACGATTTAGGGTTACATTTTTTGATGAGACTAGAAAGTGAAAAACCGGTCCAGGGAATGGTCATGGACCAGGCCTCAACACATCTAAACCGGTACACACGCTCCTCCAGAGGCATGGATTTGATCAGTTGGGTAAGGTCCCAGGTCTGTTTCTTTTCAACCTGTCCACGCACTTCTAGTGTCCACGGGAAGGGTTGATAGTCATCCACCAGCGGCCAGACATGCTTCAGATCCCCCTGATTAATGAACTCATAGAAATTGTTGTAGGAGGAAGCGAGGATCCGTTCGGTCATTTCCCTTTCGGGAACCTGATAGGTTTCATTCTGCGGTGCGGGAAATCCGTCCCGTGGTGCATTTTCGGGAATTTTGTCTAAAGGACCGCTGCCAGCCATATTCTGGCTTTTTGCAGAGCAGCCGCCAAATGCGGCAAATCCGATTGCGCCCAGACCGAGTGACTGAACAAATTTCCGACGATTCGTATACGCAGCCTTGGTAGTGCATGCGCTTTCTTTTAGCGCCCAATCGGGCGAGAGGATAATGTTTGCCATGTTTCAAAAAAATAACTGGTTCCCAACCTGAGCAGTTCACGGTGAAGATAAGTGAAAGATCCCAAAGCATTTAATTTTGACGGGGATTACGGCGAAGAGTACAAAGAACTCGCCAGTTGTGTAATCCCCGGCTATGACGAACTTTTCATTGCCACCTTTGCGCTTCTCCGGGAGCGTCTGGGTACAAAGGCTAAAATACTGATTGTAGGATGTGGTACGGGCAGAGAAATTGAAGTGTTCGCTCCATCGGCAGGTGAATGGGAATTTGACTGTGTAGATCCAGCTCAATCCATGGTTGAGTATTCGCGGCAGGTTGCCGAACATTTGGGGGTTTCCTCTCGTGTTCGATTCCATCATGCTTATACTCACGAACTGGATACGGGTTATCATTTTGATGCTGCAACGGCCATTAATGTAATGCATTTTTTGTTGGATGATGGATCCAAGGATACATTTATGCAGAGTATTGCGAAGCGCGTAAAGCCTGGAGGAACCGTCATTCTCTTTGATTTGCATGGAGACCGGTCGGAGTCTTATTTCCGGTTATTCTATGCTGCCTGGATGCGGTATATGGATTTGCGAGGCTATACAGGGACGAAAAAGGAGCGTCTCCTCAAAAGACTGGAGGCCGGGATTGCGTATGTTGGTTCAGATCGAATTCTTGAGATCTGCCGGAATGCCGGTCTGCAATTAATCCGGCCTTATTGGAGCGGGCTTCTTTATACCGCATGGCTTCTGGAACGTGTGGATTCATGACATCCGAGATACGTCGGAGGCAGGGCTTCAAAAAAGTTCGTTCCTGCTGATATGGGGAGGAAAGAACGAAAATCTGATACAATGACTCTGACCGCGGTTACCGGGATTCAGATAAAATGATTAATTTTTGCTAAATTATGGATTCTTAGCACGGCGTTGTGTCCTTATGTAGTTTGAATGTCTAGTAAAAACCCAAATTCGATATGTCTGATTGGCGAATTCAGATGCATCAATGGAGAGACTGGTAAAACCGTTTTCAACTATATCAGCAAGTTCCTCATGGTAGTCATAGAAAATTTTTGCATGCTATCTAAAAGGCATTTTCACTTTCAACTAGGCATTTTACCCCCCCCCCCATTTTTCGGAGGGACGAAGCAATTTATGCATTCTGCTGTTACTCATGGTGGTTTTTCCGCCTGGAGTGTTGGCACAGGGAACTGGAAGTCTGCGACTGGATTCCCATCAGAATCTGGATGTGGAGCATAGCCAGGTTGACCTGTCCGTCATTGATTCCGGTGCCATACTTGCGGGGTATGGGGGTTCAGAGTATGACAAGTTAAGGGATTCATTTGAAGATGGCGATGGCAGAGCGGATGTCGCTGCGAATACGGTCCGAGTTGGCAGCGCCTACACGCGTACTGGACCTAATGCCGGCCCCCCTGATCCGCCAAGGGATCTGATAGCACGCGGAACCAGAGATGAAATCAAAGTTTCGTGGACCCCTCCCGCCGATGACGGCGGATCAGCGATTACGGGGTATCGTCTTCAGTGGTCTTCCGATGCAGGGGCCAATTGGGCCGATCTAGTCTCAAATCTAGATCCGAGTGCCACATCGGTCTCGCATTCGAATCGTCAACGAGGCCAGACGATTCATTACCGTGTCCGTGCAATCAACGATGATGGCAACAGCGGTTGGTCCAATATAGCCAGTGCAGCCGCGGGCACACCGGGTGGTGTCACTGAACTAAGTGCGACCCCTTCCGGACATAATCAGATTGATCTTTCCTGGAAGGCTCCCTCCGATAATGCTGGAGCAGCGGTTACCGGGTACCTCATTCAGGTTTCTCCTGATGGAACAGGGAATTGGACGAATCTGGCAGGGGGGAATACCAACAGTACGGCCACGGCCTACTCACATATGGGGCTTCAGTCAGGCACGACGTATTATTATCGTGTCTTTGCCATTAATTCCAGAGGCGTGAGTCTAAGTAGTTCCAATGTGGCCCATGCAACAGCGTCTGCCACTGCAACGGCACCGGGTGCGCCAACGGGGTTAACTGCGACGGCTTCCGGGCGCAATGAGATCACTCTTAGATGGATAGCTCCCGGTAGCGATGGTGGATCGGCCATTACGGCCTACCGCATTTGGAGGTCTCGCGATGGCCAGGCTCTCTGGCCCTGGAAGGAGCTTGTACCGAATACCTTCGGGACTGGCACAACCTTTATAGATGGGGTAGTTGACGCAGGCACGACGTATTATTACCGCGTCGCTGCCATTAATTCTGTTGACGCGGGCCCTCCATCCGCTGTGGCCCATGCAACCACCGAGGCCAGTGCACCGGATGTGCCCAGGAATTTAACGGCAACCGCTTCCGGCCCGACCCGGATCGTTCTTTCCTGGACGGTTCCCAGTGATAACGGTGGTGTCCCCATTACGGGGTATCAAATTGAGAGTTCCGCGGATGGGGCAGATTGGGGGAATTCTCCTCTGGTGGAGAACACCGGAAATAATAAGACAACCTACACGGATACGGGGCTTACCGAAGGCACGACGCGCTACTACCGCGTCTCTGCGATCAATCGTATTGGTACCGGCGCACCCTCCGATGAGGTCTCTGCAACGACGCAGGCAATCTCTGCGCCGGATGCGCCCACGAATTTGACCGCAGCGGCTTCCGGACAAACCCGGATTGATCTTTCCTGGACTGCACCTGTGAACAATGGCGGTGCCGCCATTACAGGGTATCGAATTCAAGTATCCTCCAATGCAGGCAATTCCTGGAATCCTCTGCAGGATATTACGGGACGCGCAACCACGACCTATTCTCACACGGGGCTTACGGCCGGCACAACGCGTCATTATCGGGTCCGTGCGATCAATTCCGTGGGTGAGGGGGCCCCTTCCGATATTGCTCATGCAACGACCGATGCCGCCACGGTCACGGCACCGGAGGCCCCCGCCAATTTGACGGCAGCGGCTTCCGGCCCGACCCGGATTGATCTGTCCTGGACGGCTCCCTCCAACAACGGTGGATCGTCCATCACAGGGTATCGGATTCAGGTGTCCCCCAGTGGAACCGGGAACTGGACGAATCTGGTCGGCAATACCCGAAACACTAATACGATCTATGCACATACGGATCTTTCTCCCGGCACGACGCATCATTACCGGATCCGTGCCATCAATTCCGTGGATGCGGGCCCCCCTTCCAATGTTGCCAGCGCAACGACAACGGCCGCCACCGCGCCGGACGCGCCTTCGAATTTAACTGCCACGGCTTCGGGGCGAACCGAAATCACGCTTTCCTGGCGTGCCCCCTCCAATAACGGCGGGGCCGCAGTCACCGGCTATCAGATTGAGGTGTCCGCGAATGCAGGGGGTTCCTGGACGAATCTGGAGACAAACACCGGAAGTGCGGCCACGACCTATACGCATACGGGGCTGACCGAGGGGGATACAAGACACTACCGCGTCTCTGCAATCAATTCTGTCGGCACCGGTACGCCATCGAATGTGGCCAGTGCAACCACGGGGGCCGTCACTGCGCCGGATGCGCCCGCCGGACTTAGCGCCACGGCAACCGGCCCGACGGCAATCCTTCTTTCCTGGAGCGCTCCATCGAATCACGGCGGGGCCGTGATTACCGGGTATCAGATTGAATGGTCCGTCGATGCGGGAGGCACCTGGTCGGATCTGGTGGCAGACACCCGCAGCACGGCCACGACCTATACGCATACGGGACTTGCAGCGGCAACCAGATACGATTATCGCATTTCCGCCATCAATGCGGTCGGCACCGGCACGCCGTCCAGTGTGGATTACGCAACGACCTCTGCCGCCACCGCGCCGGATGTTCCCACGGAACTCACCGCAGCGGCTTCTGGGCCGGCAGAGATCACGCTTTTCTGGACGGCTCCCTCAAATCATGGTGGGGCAGCAATTACGGGGTATCGTATTCAGGTCTCTTTGGATGCGGGCGGGACCTGGGCGGATCTGGTTAAAGACACCGAAAGCACCGCCACCACCTATACGCATACGGGGCTGAGCGAGGGCGACACAAGATCATACCGCGTCTACGCGATCAATGCCGTTGGTGAAAGTGCAGATCCATCGAATGTGGACCATGTTGTGATCTCGGTGCCGGATATGCCGACAGAACTTACCGCATCGGCTTCCGGGCAGACGGAAATCAACCTGTCCTGGACAGTGCCCTCCAATCCCGGCGGAGCCCCCGTTCACGGGTACCAGATTGAGGTCTCTTCGGATGCAGGCGAGAGTTGGTCCGACCTCGTTCAGAACACAGAGAGCAGCGAGACCACCTATACGCATACGGGACTTGCCCCCGGAACGACACGTCACTACCGTGCCCGTGCGATCAATCCGGTTGGAGCAAGTGCGCCCTCCAATGTGGCCGGTGCCACGACGGAGGTGGAGTTTCGTGCACCCGGCGTGCCGACGAATGTGGAGGCGTTCGCCGAGGGGCAGGAGGCAGTGAACCTGTCCTGGTCTGCACCGGTGGACGATGGGGGAACTCCCGTCATCAGTTATCAGGTTGAGATGTCCGAGGATGCCGGATTCACCTGGGAGAAACTCGCCGATGTGACGGCCACGGCCTACCGCCATACATTCCCTCCCTCGGCCGCCACCCGCTTTTACCAGGTGACGGCAAGGAATGCGGTGGGACTCGGCACGCCCTCCGGGGCCGTTCATGTCATGCCGGATCCCACGACCTCCATAGAGTCTCTGGGGGACGAGATTCCGACGGACTTCGTGCTGGAGCAGAATTACCCGAATCCATTCAATCCGACGACGGCCATTGAATTTTCGCTGACCCGAACCGGGCCGGTTACGCTCACCGTGTATGATCTGCTGGGGCAGAAGGTACAGACCTTGCTGGATCGTGTGCAGCCGGCCGGTCGCCATAGCGTGCGGTTCAGCGGAGCAGGACTGGCCAGTGACACCTACCTGTATATTCTGCAAACCGAAAAAGAGAGAGCCGTCAGAATGATGACCCTGCTCAAGTAATTGTTTCTGTGATGCGTGATGGGGCTTGATGATATGAATGTACTGGGCGGGATGGAAAGTTTTTTGGAAGACACATCATATTGTTCGGGTAAGTCTCTGAGTCCTCTACAGCGACGGATAGGCCCATGGTGCCCGGTAGGGGCGACGCATGAGTGCCTGTGCGGCAGGATCTCCAAGCACTGTATCCTGATCTCTATCCCAGTGGATTGTGCGATTAATTTTGAGGGCAATCATTGCTGCAAGACACATATTTGTGGCCCGATATCCAGACTCAATGTCGCATGCAGGCATGCTGGATGATTCGATAGAACGGATAAAGTCATCCCACAGTGCACGAATATTCTGGCTGTCCGGTTGATCCAGAGATGCTTTTTCATGGATCGTTGAATCACGGGAATTGCTGGGATAAAATGTCCAGCCGTCCAGCCATCCGAGGTGCAGGACACCACGGGTGCCATAGAAGTAGCAGCCGATATTGGATTTTTCCGAATTATTTGAACCATAGAGACGATGCTCCCAGGTTGCCGTATACTTCTCAAATGCAAATGTGGCCACCTGTGTATCTGGAGCATCCGTTGAGTCTTCACGAATATGCCTACCCCCGGTAGAGGTAATCGTGTGGGGGAACGGTTCTTCATCCATCAGCCAGAGGATTTGATCAAGCCAGTGGATTCCCCAATCCCCCAATTGTCCGTTCGCAAAATCTAGATATTGCCGGAAACCGCGTGGATGAATGGATGGGTTAAACGGACGGTAGGGGGCCGGGCCAATCCAGCGATCCCAGTCCAGCCCTTCAGGGATTACACTGTCGGGGGTAAACTCTCCCCGGTTTCCGCCATAATGCACGAAAGCACGAACCATTCCAATATTCCCAACCTTGCCGGTCTTAAGGAATTTCCGGGCGGATAGATTATGCGGCGAAACGCGGCGATGCGTACCAACCTGTATAATCCGATCCTGTAGCCGGGCCGCTCGCAGGATGGCTTTCCCTTCATCAATCGTGTGACTGACGGGTTTTTCGAGGTATACATGTGCTCCGGCATTTATGGCGGCAATGGCGGGAAGTGCATGCCAATGATCCGGGGTCGCAATGATGGCGATGTCACAATTCTGCTCCAAAAACAATTCTTCATAGTCTCGGTAGATCGCAGGGCGTGTTCCTGTGATCAGTTCAATTTCATCTGCCGCCGGTTGTAAATGCGCATCGTCAACATCACAGAGTGCTACGGCATCTGTGGTGCCAGTGGAAATCGCTGTACGGAGGATATTCATCCCCCACCAGCCAGATCCAATTAATCCGACCCGGTATCGTTGAATCCGATGGGAGGTGCGTATAAACGGGCCAACTGCGGAAACCAGTGCTGCCTTTCGGACGAACTCCCTGCGATTCATTTGCGTATCCCCTTATCCCAATCCCTTGGAGAAAACGGATGCCGTAGTGATTGTGCTCCCGGCATGAAACTTAGGTCTTAACGTTTGCGCTCAAAAATTCGTTGATAAGATATGGCATCTAGAATTATGAATCCTATTTGGATCTGAGACAGACAAAATGACTCATCGATGCCTTGTGATCCAAAACAAATTTGCAAACTGGAAGTTCGCGATTGTTGGTCTCTCAGGATTTTGATTGTGTACTTCCGTCCCTGAAGTGTTGATGGTGCATGATTTTATCAGATGGATCGTAACGGATGATCACAAAGAAAGAAACAGTGCACGAGGATATTCAATTTTTGCCACATTGTGTGCAGCAAGAATAATTCAATCACGAGACTTCCGCACAACATCGGTTGAAAGTGTACACCAATGGTGTGGTCAGACTGGGCGGATAAGTCTCATTCCTCTGCGAGAGAAAATGGCAATCCAGCAGCGTTCATGCATTGAAACTTAATTCTGATCCGTATCGCTCAGGAGGGGGACAAAGGCAGATAACGCCTGCAGGATGCCTTCCAAACGTGATAGTCTGCGATCAAGACCATGAACTTCACTGCGGAGTTCGTGTACGTCACCACGGAGTTCGTGTACGTTACCACGGAGCACCTCTATTTTTTCATTCACCTCGTGACGAATTTCATTGCGGTGTTCGGTAAGGAGACGATCAATACGCTTGATATTTGAAATCCCTATCCGCCAAAATGCTATGGCCGCAGCCACAAGAATTCCAACCAAGGTAAGGGTGTTCGTAAGATCAAGTTCCATTGCTTTGTCATTTGGTCATGAACCTATACTCCATAGGGCATACAAGTCCATCAATGCTGAATATGAGATGCCGGCATAAGATAACTTTGTTGGATAAGAGATGTTCCCATTGGAGTAACCCAATGTTGCCCGATAAGCCCAAAATATTACGATACTGTTAAGGATCAGGCAATCTAAGGAAAGGTAACAGCATAACTGGATATTTTGCCGGTTTCCTATATTGCCATACGAAATTTTCAGATATTACCTGCAACCGGCGGCATGCCCTCGTATCCAAACCTCCGGGTGAGATATGTGGAACTTAGCAATTCCGCAAAACTTCACAGGCGTAGTGAAATCTTGACTTGTGTCATCATGAATCAACCATGGTCTGGACAAAATGTGATCCCTGTAGGTTATGGAAATGCATAAAAACCATTGCAGCACGGACTAGGGGTGATCGGTCAGTGCATCCAGACCTGGGAGGGATTTCCCTTCAAGAAATTGCAGCATTGCGCCGCCACCGGTAGATACATGCGTCACTTCAGTGTGTAGATTGGATTGCTTGACGGCCGCAACAGAATCCCCTCCACCAATGATCGTTACCGCACCTTTGCGGGTTGTCGAAGCCATTGTCTGCGCCATGGATGCGGTTCCAGATGCAAACTCCGGGATCTCAAACACCCCCATTGGGCCATTCCAGATGCAGGTGTTTGCGTCCATAATTTTCCGGGTATACATCTCAACGGTTTCCGGGCCAATATCTAATCCCATGAATCCGTTCTCAATACTTCCAGACACAGTTTTTGATGTATTGGGTACATTCAGATCTGTACTGACAATGTGATCACCGGGGAGAAGGATTTTTCCTTGCGCTTTGTCCAGCATTGCCTGCGCATCCCCTAGACGATCCTCCTCTACAAGTGAGTTGCCGATGGGGATTCCCTTGGTCTTCAGGAATGTATACGCCATTGCACCGCCAATCAGAATATGATCCACAATCTCCAGCAGGTTGGTGATCACTCCAATTTTATCAGATACTTTTGCCCCTCCTAAAAGGGCAACCGTAGGCGGGGTTGGGGACTGCAGGGCATTCTCAAGCTGCACCAGTTCATTTTCCAACAAATGTCCGGCGGCAGCCAGAGAGAAGTGACTCGCAACCCCGACATTCGAGGCATGCGCCCTGTGGGCCGTGCCGAAGGCATCATTCACGAAGATGTCTCCAAGTTTTGCCAGTTCTGCTGCGAAGTCTGGATCATTTTTTGTTTCTTCAGGAAAGTAGCGGGTATTTTCAAGCAGGATCACACTGCCGCCGGGCATGGTGCGGACAGTTTTCTGAACGACACTTCCGATGGTTTCGCTCGAAAATCGCAAATTTGTGCCCAGCAGCCCACTTAAATAATCGGCAACCGGTGCCAGGCTGTACTGCGGGTCAGGCTGCCCCTTGGGGCGGCCCAAATGACTTAAAAGCACCGCTTTTCCACCGGCCTCTGTGATCGTCCGGATGGTCGGCAGGGCCGCACGGATACGTGTATCATCAACGACTTCATAACAATTGGTTTTCTCAGACAACTGCAAAGGTACATTGAAGTCTACGCGCACCAGTGCGCATTTCCCGTGTAGATCTAAATCTTTGAGGGTTAGTTTTTCCATCAGTGAGGATGCTGACCTCAGCCAGCTTTTTTCATCAGTAAGGCGGCAATATCGGCAGCCCGATTTGCGTATCCCCACTCATTATCATACCAGCCCAGGATTTTGACTGTATTGCCCTGAACCATGGTGGCCAGACTGTCAAAGATCACCGAATGTGGATTGTGGACGATGTCAATGGAAACGATTGGATCCGTGCAGAATTCCATGACTCCATCCATGGTCCCATGGGCCGCAGCCTGAAATGCAGCATTTACATCCTCTTTACTTGGGGTCGCATTGACCTCCACCGTAAGATCGGTCAGCGAGCCGCTTGGGATTGGGACCCGGAGCGCCATCCCATCAAGCTTCCCTTTCATATGTGGAAGAACCAGTCCCACCGCCTTGGCGGCACCGGTGGTGGTTGGAACAATGGAATAGGCGGCAGCCCGTGCACGTCTTAAATCACTATGCGGGGCATCCAGAATTTTCTGACCACCTGTATACGCATGCACCGTTGTCATTAATCCGCTTTGAATCCCAAAGGAATCATCCAGGACCTTGATCATTGGGGCAATGCAATTGGTCGTGCAACTGGCATTGGAGATAATCTCCTCCTGTCCAGTAAGCACATCGTCATTCACGCCGAGCACAACCGTCGCATCGACTTGATCCTTGGCGGGGGCGGAAATAACGACTTTCTTTGCACCGGCTCCAAGATGTTTAGCCGCCGCCGCACGGCTCCGAAAAAACCCGGTTGATTCAATGACAATATCACAGCCGAGGTCAGACCAGGGCAGATTCACGGGATCACGTTCACTGAGAACGGGAATCGTGTGGCCATCAATAGAAATGTTGCTGCCTTCGACCGAAACACTACCCGGGTATTTTCCATGCACAGAGTCGTACTTGAATAAGTGTGCAAGTGTCGTTGCATCCGTTAAGTCATTGACCGCAACGACATCAAATGCCGTGATATTGCGCTCTAAAATTGAACGAAGTGCAAGTCGGCCAATACGACCAAAACCGTTGATTGCAAGTTTGTAAGCCATTTAAGGTTGATTGATTAAGTTGTTGAATAGAGTTACGTTGAACAAGAAAGCCGGCAAATCTATCCCTTTCGTCTGGGTAGATCCGAACCGTGGCTTTCAGATTGAGCATTTTCCATAGAAGAGAGTAAAACGAGCAAGTGCGGAAAATGATTGCATGGGATCAGGTTTCAAACTCAGTCTTGAGATTGAACGAACCCCGTCAGAACCGTAGAAGACTTGATCAGCATGAAATTTAACGAAGATCTTTCGAATGACCGTTACAGGTACCTTGGAAACTCCTGAAATCTATAAGGGGTGGTTTCGCGAAATCATCAACGCCTGATTAAGGATGAGAATAAATTCGCTTGATTAAATGGACAGAATTAAGCAGGAACTGCAGTCCGTCTTACGGCAGATACCGAATGATGATAAAGCCTCACGGAGGATGGATCCCATGATGTTTTTCGCAGGAAGGTATTTCCCTGGATTGACTCACTCAAATGGAAGAATTTTAGAATGTCAAAAATAAAAGCTCCGAAGGGAGTGATGGGGCAGAGAGGCAGCCAGCGGGCGGAATCAGATAGACGCTGGTATGAGCCTATATTAGCGGCCTATTATGGAAATCGGCGTGTCTTCACGGGTGCCGCAATCGGTGTGCTCCTGGTGATTGCCGGCATATTCGGCTTTAATTACATCCAGGGGGAGCGTGACGCGCAGGCCCAGGAATTCCTGGGAGCCATTATTCTTGAATACGAAAGAGGCGACTACCGCATAGCGCTAGACGGTAGCGGCGAAACTCTGGGGCTTCTGGATATTATTGACCGCTATGGAGGCACGCCTGCCGGGAATACGGCTAGATTTTATGCGGGCAACGCACTTTTTGAACTAGAAGAATACGATCAGGCGTTGGCACAGTTTGAAGATTTTAACGCAAGTGATGATTTTCTTGGTGCCAGCGCAACGGCAGGCCGTGCTGCGATCCATGAGATGCAGGGGGATTTTTCAATTGCAGCGGATCTGTTTAAACGTGCCGCGGAGATGGATGATAATGAGGTGCAGAGTCCGTATTATCTGCGCTCAGCTGCGCGGGCTTATGTGGAAGCCGGCGAATTAGATGTTGCCGAAGAAGTCATCCTTGAAGCCAAAGAGGACTACCCGGAAACGGATCTGGCAGATGAGTTTGACTACATGCTAGGTCTTGTACTAGCTCTGCAGTAAGCATGTCTGCACCCCGTGTGCTGGTCGTGGATGACGAGGTAAGCATCCGAAGGACGCTCCGGGAGATTCTGGAGTACGAAGATCTTGTGGTTGAAGAGGCTACGAATGGGGAGGAAGCGCTGGGAAAACTCCAGAAATCCACCTTTGATGTAGTTCTTCTGGACATCAAAATGCCCAGGCAGGATGGATTACAGGTTTTGACTGCCTGTGTTGAAACCTGGCCGGAACTTCCCGTGATCATGATCAGCGGGCATGCAGACATCAAGACCGCAGTTGAAGCCACACAGTCCGGGGCGTTCCATTTCATTGAAAAGCCACCGGATTTGCAGCATCTCCTGGTCACCGTTCGCTCGGCACTTGAACGGGGAAAACTGGTGATTGAGAATCGGCGTTTGCGACAGGCATTAAAGCAGAAACATGGAAATACTCTGGTTCCCATGTTGGGGGACAGCCAGGCAATGCAGGCGGTGAAGCAGTTAATCAAGCGTGTAGGTCCTACCGAGGCCCGCGTTCTCATTACGGGAGAACCAGGTACAGGAAAAGAACTGGCCGCACGCTGGATCCATACGCAAAGTCTCCGTAACGAGGGGCCAATGGTTGAAGTGAATTGCGCGGCAATCCCCTCCGAACTCATTGAAAGTGAATTATTTGGGCATGAAAAAGGTTCATTTACCGGTGCGAACCGTCAGCGGGTCGGGAAATTTGAACAGGCGCATGGCGGTACATTGTTTCTGGATGAAATCGGGGATATGAGCCTTCCTGCACAGGCCAAAGTTCTCCGGGTTCTTCAGGAAAATAAACTGACCAGAGTAGGCGGGGAGCGCACGATCAAGGTGGATGTGCGCGTGGTCGCTGCAACGAATAAGGACCTGCGGGTTGCAATTAAGGATGGGGAATTTCGTGAGGATCTCTATCACAGGCTGAGTGTAATCCTTTTGAGTATGCCTCCGGTGAGAGAACGTGATGGGGATGTCCCGATGCTCATTGAGCATTTTGCGGCTCGGCTCTCCAAACGAAACGGTCTTCCGCCCAAAATCTTTACCAATGAGGCAATGAGCAAACTTTCCTCATTGCCGTGGAGCGGCAATGTTCGGGAGATCAGCAATGTGGTTGAGCGGATGATGATTTTGAGCGAAACAAATACAGTCACTTTATTGGACGTGGAGCGTCTGGTCATGCCCGCATCTTCAGCGAAGGGACAATTCCATACCATGACAGAGCAATATAGCAGTCTGGCAGATTTCCGTGAACATGCGGAGCGCCTGTTTCTGCGGCAGAAGCTGGACGAGAATAATTGGAACGTGAGCCAGACAGCGGAGAAAATTGGAATCCAGCGCTCCCATCTTCATACAAGGATAAAGCGGTATAATCTGGAACGGAATGCCTAAGATTTTTTTGCACATCCTGCTCGGATGCGTGATATTCATACCGATTGAAGTTGCGTCTCAGGTTGGTGTCAGCCAGAGGCTGAATGTGTTTCTTGATTGTGACTGGTGTGACGAGTCGCATATTCGTACGGAGTTGGATTTTGTCAATTACGTTCGGGATCCAAACCAGGCCGACGTGCATGTATTCGTGACCATCAGTTTCACGGTTCTCAGTGGTCGTCAATATGATTTATCCTTTATCGGCCTTGGATCTCTGGAAGGATCAGAATTGAACCTGGTCCGGGTCGTGGATCAGGATGCATCCGGCGAAGAGAGGCGGGCAGCGATCAATGAGGCACTTCGTCTGGGGCTGGCTCCCTTTCTGGGACGTGAGGGAGAGACCGATCTCTTTTCACTTGCCTATGTAGAGCGGGAAGAATCCGAGGCAGAAGAATTATTAAGCCGGGATCCATGGAGGCACTGGGTCTTCAATCTGTATGGCGGGGACTTTGAATTGGACCTGGAATCCAATCGTACGGTCTTTGATTCGCGCTGGGGATTTTTTGCCGATCACCGAAGTGAAGCGTGGAAGGCGCGAATTCGGCCCTATTTTAACTATGATCTGGTTCGAATCCAGCGGGACGGCAGAGCAACGGTCCGCAGAAGTATTACCCGGCATGGGTTAGACAGCTATTTAATCAGGAGTCTGGGATCTCACTGGTCAGCGGGGTTCTTTGTCGACTATGTGACGCGTGATGATCGAAATCTAAAGCATTGGGTCTCCCTTGAGCCGGGGGTGGAATACAGTTTGTTTCCCTATGAAGTGGCAACGAGGCGGGCCATTACGTTTGTATACCGGATTGGTATGCAGTATGCGGATTATTTTGAGACAACAATTTTCGGGGAGACGGAGCAGTGGCTGCCCCGTCATGAGCTGGACGCAACCGTTGCGATTCGTCGCCCCTGGGGAGATATTTTCAGTGGACTGGAGGGGGCGCAATTTCTACATGATCCTTCAAAGCAGCGGGCGGAATTTTTTGCCAGCATTTCGGTGCGTCTGTTTCAGGGATTTTCTCTGGAGCTTGAGGGAAGTTTTGAAATGATCCGGGACCAGCTCTCTCTGCCTGGAGGCGAGTTGCTGCTGGAAGACATTCTCCTGCAGCAGCGTGAACTTGCAACGGACTACTATGCCAGCACTAGCATTGCATTTTCGTACACATTTGGCTCAAAGTTTGCCAATGTCGTGAACACGCGCTTCTGATGTCACCCCAACTGATTGCAGAGGATCTGCATAAAGGATTTCAGACGGGTTCAGGGGGAAGGCTGGAGGTATTGGAGGGCGTATCTCTGACGGTGAATGCCGGCGAAGTCGTTGCGATCATTGGAGACAGCGGAACCGGTAAAACAACACTGCTTCATTTACTGGGTGCACTGGACCGTCCGGATCGGGGGACAGTTTCGTATGACGGGAAGGATATTTTTCAGCAGAATGATGATTCGCTGAGCCGCTGGCGTAACCGTTCGATTGGGTTCATTTTTCAATTCCATCATTTGCTGCCGGAGTTCAGTGCTCTGGAAAATGTAGCCATGCCTGCCCTGATTGGTGGCAAGGCATTGCGCAGGGCGCAGCAGCGGGCAACCGCGCTTCTTACGCAATTAGGACTTGAGGCCCGTCTTGAGCATCGCCCGTCCGAACTTTCGGGGGGCGAGCAGCAGCGCGTCGCAGTTGCACGCGCATTGATGAACCAGCCCGCACTCGTCCTTGCAGACGAACCCACCGGCAGTCTCGATACACGAACTGCCGGCGCACTCCATGAGGAACTGCTCAGTCTGAGCCGGACCTATAATCAGGCTTTTGTAATTGCCACCCACAACCCGGCTCTGAGCGAATTGTGTGATCGCGTTCTGGTCTTACAGGGCGGTAAACTCCAGGAAAAATAGTTTCCAGGCCACAGCAGGAATATTTTCATGGTTGCGTTGTATTTCACCATGCCGGTAGAACCCGAATAATCAATACGAGGCAGGTAATGTCAGTGAATTATACATTGTTTGGCGAGCCTGTCGTGACGGTTCCTGCAACAGAAGGAATTAAATATGCTGGCTCAAAACTCAAATTACTGCCCCATATTCTACGCCTTGCACATCAGACCGGGGCAAAGAGCGTTTTGGACGGGTTTTCTGGTACAACCCGTGTCTCGCAGGCACTTCCGCAGTCGGGATATAAGGTTTTTTGCAACGATGTATCTGCATGGTCCAGGGTATTTGGGATCTGTTACCTGATGAACCGGGTGCCCAGAATGTACTACGAGGGGATCATCAATCATCTAAATTCGGTCTCGCCTGAAAATGGGTGGTTCACAGAACACTATGGCGGGATCGCACCTGCCAATGGTCAACCGTCAGAGCAGCAGGATGGTCTCAAGAAACTCTGGCAGATTCACAACACACGCAAGTTAGACGGGATTCGGTCAGAGATAGAGCGTATGGGCCTTTCTCCCATTGAGGAGGCGGTCGCACTCACCAGTCTTATTATGGGATTAGACCGTGTGGACAGCACGATTGGACACTTTGCCTCTTACTTGAGAGAATGGTCGAAGCACTCCTACAAAATGCTTCAGTTGGAAGTCCCCAGGTTATTTATTTCCAGAGAGGAGAATGAAGTATTGCAAAGAGATATTTTTGATGTTTCAGATATGGAGGTTGATCTTGCCTACTACGATCCCCCTTATGGCTCCAATAATGAGAAAATGCCACCACCCCGAGTCAGATATACGGCCTACTATCATTTATGGACCAGTATTTGCCTGAATGACAAACCGGAACTCTTTGGTAAGGCAAAACGCCGGGTAGACTCTTCCGACAAGGTCTCAGCCTCTATATTTGAAGAGTTCAGAAAGAATCCGTCCACGGGCAGATATATGGCCGTGGAGGCACTTGAGCGATTGATTAACTCAACCCGTGCAAAATGGATTATCCTGTCCTACAGTTCTGGAGGACGCACTACCGCCGCCGAAATTGATTCAATAATCCGGGATTGCGGTCAGGTGGTGGAGCTTGTCAAAGTAAACTACAAACGTAATGTGATGGCAAACATGAGGTGGACCAATGAGTGGTTAAATGGTGCTGATTCGCCGAATTGCGAGTACCTGTTTCTTATCCATAAGGGGTGAATGCAGGGTTGGTGCGTTCATCTCTTTTCCATCTGTAATGCAGAAAATCCAACTTGAGCACTGCACATCAGAACTTTCGGGGGCCAATGGCAGTATGTTGCAGTGCTTGTGTACGAATGAATCAGTCCATGTTCATCTCCGCCGACGAACCTGCAGGCAGGTTGTGCACATGGACTGCCGGTGCACTCCATGAGGAATTGCTCAATCTGAGCCGGACCGATAGCGGGGCTTTTGTAATTGCCACCCATAACCCGGATCTGCACGAATTAGGTCATGATGCTTCGGGGTTACAGGATGGTGAACTCTGGGAAAATAGTTTCCAGGGCCACGGCAGGGATATTTTTATTGTTGCGTTGTATTTTTACATAGTACACGCTTGTACCGTTAATCGGACTGGAGCCACAGATGTCGGCTCCGTCCTAATTGATTGAGTTATGCCTGTAGCACAAGATATTTGGAACCGCCGATTGGAGCAGATCGGATTCATTGATGATCCTGTGGATCTGACACTGGATCTCTACGAGGAGATTGAGATCCTCAAGAAGAAGAAAAATGCGATTCTGCTTGCGCACTATTATCAGGAGCCTGCGATCCAGGATGTGGCCGACTTTATTGGAGACTCATTAGGCCTTTCCCGGCAGGCGGCGGCAACATCGGCGGATATTATTGTATTTGCCGGGGTTCATTTTATGGCTGAAACCGCCAAGATTCTGAGTCCGGAAAAGAAGGTCCTGCTTCCCGACTTAAATGCAGGCTGTTCTCTGGCAGATACCTGTCCGGCGGATGAATTTCAGATTTTTTGTGATCGGCATCCCGATCATTTGGTGATGTCCTACATCAACTGCTCTGCTGCGGTAAAGGCAAGGAGTGATATCATCTGCACTTCAACCAATGCGGAGCACTTACTGCGGATGATCCCGGAATCACAACCGGTGATCTTTGCGCCTGACCGGAATTTGGGCCGATGGCTTGAACGCAAGACCGGCCGCAAATTAAAGATATGGGATGGGGTATGTATTGTTCACGAGACGTTCAGCGAACGGAAGTTGCTTGCATTGAAAGTTGAATTTCCTGCGGCCAGGGTATTGGCCCATCCAGAGTGTGAGGAAGCGGTCCTCCGGCACGCCGATTTTGTCGGTTCAACCAGTGCAATCCGCCGGTTTGCCCGTGAAGATACGGGAGACTCTTTTATTATTGCAACGGAAGAGGGGATTCTGCATCAAATGCGTAAAGACTCCCCCGGTAAGCATTTTATTCCTGCCCCTCCTGAAAGCGGGTGTAACTGCAGTCAGTGTCCCCATATGCGGCTCAACACCCTTGAGAAACTGTACACCTGCATGCATCACGAGTTGCCGGAAATTCGCATGGAGGAATCTATTCGTAAGCGTGCACTCAAGCCCATTGAGCGTATGATTGAAATGAGCGAAGGTGTGTCATGATCCGAACCGAATCAGATTGTGCTACAATTGATCGGCTCCCGTGTTAGATAGTAATCAACCAGAGTCAAGGGAAATGAGGCGATGAATCCATCAGATTGAATGAGCCTCAGATTTCGCATTTTGGGGGATTTCGAATATTCCGGTTTCAAATGAATTCTCGGATTTTAACTTTATGTCGTTTTGATGTGTGCACAATCCCAATGGGCTCCATATTTCTGATTCAATGACCTCGGCGAATCACAAAAAGTTGTGGAGACAGATCATCTCAGGTGAGGACTCGGAACTTGAGCTGAAATCTGTCAGATTCCGTGGGGATAAGGTTTCTGCACCTCGGCGGGATTCGCTCGCAGATGAGATTGCAGCATTTGCCAATGCAAGCGGTGGACGGTTAATTTTAGGTGTGACCGATGATCGGCAACCACAGTCCCTTATACCATCAAAACTTGATGTCCTAGTCAGGTATGTGCGTGAAATCTGTACGGAAAGTATCAAGCCGGTACTCAACGTCAAAGTTCTGCGAATTCCCATAGAATCCAGTGAAGGGGATGTGCTTTTAGTTGAAATTCCTGAGGGTGCAACCGTACATCGTTCTCCCGGGGGATATTTTGATCGCTTACTGGATAGTAAACGTGCTATGGAAATAGATGATGTAAACCGATTATCTCGGATACGTGGGCAATCTGATACGAATTCATTTGACTCGCAAATCGTAAGAAATGCCGGGATTAATACTCTTCAACGGGATTTATGGCGCAGATATGTAGTGTCACGAGAACTTGACCCTGATGATTTGGAACTTAGAAAATTGAGATTTGTGAAGCGTGACCCTGACGGTCATTTGCGGGCGACGGTAGCGGGTTTATTACTGGCGACAAACGACCCACGCGAATGGTTTCCGAATGCATGGATACAAGCAGTATGTTATAGCGGGGATCAACTTAATGCGGATCACCAAATTGACGCTCGCAATATCACAGGCCCCCTGGATGATCAGATACGAAAGGCCGTACGCTTTGTAAAATCCAATTTGCGCGTAGCAGCATATAAAGATCCTGCACGGGCGGATGTGCCCCAATTTAGCATGCGGGCAGTTTTTGAGGCTGTTGTTAATGCAGTCGTACACCGGGACTATGCGGTGCGTGGATCTCGGATTCGCCTATTCATGTTTAGAAATAAACTGGAACTATACTCTCCCGGCGGTCTATGCAATTCCATGACGGTAGACGATTTGCGAACAAGTCAGTTTACATGCAACGAACTGCTGGCCTCAAGATTACATCAATGTCGTGTCGGTGATCTTCAGGATGTTGGCGGGCGCAGGTACTTTGTTGAAGCAAGAGGTGAGGGGGTACGTCTCATTCAAGACAGAACATTTGCTTTATCGGGACAGCGAGCAAATTTTGAGCTAATTGGTCAGCGCGAACTACGGGTTCGTTTACCTGCAGCACAGCCCCCCGTAGCCGGCGGAATCGTGGCCCGCATCTCAGTTAAATACGAGGATACCCAAGCGCCGCATCCAAATGTGCATGTGCTGATTCTCTATCCAGACAAAACATACATTGAAGCGCATACGAATGCGTACGGCCATGCTGATTTTGTCCTCTATTCCAGGCTCCCAATGACCGTGATGTGTGCGGCCGAGGGTTTCAAGGCACATGTGGAAAGAAATTATATGCCGGATGCTCCTCTTGAGGTTACCCTGCCGCCCGTTCAGGAAGGTGGTTCCCAAATCATACCGAACCGTTCAGGAAGGTGGTTCCCAAATCATACCGAACCGTTCAGGAAGGTGGTTCCCAAATCATACCGAACCGTTCAGGAAGGTGG
>JAJECE010000103.1 GCA_022822185.1 Rhodothermales bacterium
CCAGTGATTATGGGAACTTGACGACAAGCAGTATTATGATTGCGGGGAATGGGAGAACTACGAGTGGAACCGTGGACATCCGAACGGTCGAGGATAACGACGGGGTGGCCGATGAGACATTTACAGTGTCGATTGACGAAATTCAGCTCCAGACAGATCACCCCGGTATGATTGCAGGAAATCCCAAATCCGTTCAGATCACCATCACTGACAATGATCAGCCAACGGTGAATTTGTTAGTGGATCCACAGAGTATAAACCCTTTTTCCGAAGGTACATCGGCAACCTTCATGGTTAAGTTGGACAAGGCACCCTCTGGTGATGTGATCGTGATGCTGACGCAGCGATCTAGTGATGCTGTTCGTGTTGATATTAGTCCTGAGGGTCTGACCTTCAATACCACGGATAAACTCTGGAGCATGGCCCAGACAGTCACAGTGTCTCTTGCAGAGAACGATGTAGTAGATCCAGACGAGGATCTGCGTATTGATTTATCGGCTGCCGGAGGCGGGGCCGCTGAAAAAGCCGTGCATGTGGATCTGAAATTTAAGGATAATGATCAGCAGACGGTCAAATTGCTGGCATCTCCAAATCCGGTGCATGACGGCGAACCGGTAACGGTCACCGTAGAATTGTCTGCCGGCTTAGACACAGATGTAGCCATTCCGTTAATGGTTACGTCTGGAACTGCTGAACCTGATGACTATGACAGCATGAGTCCTGTGAGTCTGAACATCGGCAACGGGCAAACAGAGATTGATTACACCATCAAGACCTATAAAGATGCCGATATTGAAGATGAAACCTTTGAGGTGACCATAAATGCGGAAAATCTGCCATCAGGAATCAAACTTGATTCTTCATTCTCGGAGCAGATAACGATCATCGACACGGACATCCACGCAATTTTAGTGCCCGCATCTTTGGAGGTTTTGGAGGGGGGATCTGCCCCCCTTGATATTGCATTTAAGACGCAGCCCTCAAACGATATGACCATGACGATTACCGGGCACGAGCATACCGATCTGACACCGGATTTGACGACATTGAATTTTACTCCGAGCAATTACAATGTTGCTCAGACCGTGGTCTTAATGGCAGCGGATGACGATGACATGGTGGATGATGAAGTGATTTTGACAATCTCGGCATCCGGTGGGGGGTTCTCTGTATTTGACTCGGTAATGGTTACGATCAAGGACAATATGAGGGTGGCTGTCACAGAAGAGACCAACTCCCCGCCATTTACTCTTTGGGGAAATTATCCAAATCCTGTGTCGGGTACAACAAAAATAGAGTTTGATCTATCAGAGCCGGCCGAAGTCTCGGTGAATGTGACGGATTTACTGGGAAGATCTGTGGAGACATTGCCATATGAGATGTTTGGAGCAGGCAGACAGCATACGATAGAACTCAATACTGCCAGCCTTCCCCCAGGGGTATATTATTACACGCTAAGAGTCAATATCGGTGCTCAGGTTGCTGAGCAGCGATCAAGAGCAATGGCAGTTGTGAGGTAAGTCAGGTCGAATTCCGGTGACACAGAAAACATCTTTTTGCCTAAAGTGCTCAAAAACCAGTTCCTGAATGGGGAATTTCAGATCGAAATTTACCCCCAAAATGAATCAGGTTTTGGCGGATCCAAATGGGTCCGCAGTCTGAATACGTGGACTCTTTGTGCGACGTAGGGGACATTCCCCGATGGATTCAGGATTGATGCAGAGCAAACCCCCGCATCCGGCAGGGAGTACGTTGCCGTACCTGCCCTATGTCTGATTGTTTTCGATTGGCTTTAGCCTTATGCGCTTGAAAAAAGATCCCTTTCGGGATGTATGACTTTTGGGTGTCACAAAATGTATCACCGGTATCAAAAGTCCCAAAATGAAGATATATTCTCCCCATGCTCTATATGCAATCGGCAGGGGTAGAAAATAAGGGTCAGTCATTATCCATCCACCGACAAAAAAATTTGCCAGAATAAGCAGCCCCAAGAACCATGCCGGGCTATAGGTCTCAATTTTATTCGTTATGGGGAAATACATAAAAATGGCCGTTCCCAAAACTACCGTAACCACTCCGACCAACAACAAATCCATATCGGTGTAAGCCCCATCAAATTCCCGCCAGTAGTGATGAAAAGCGATTAGAGGGAACCACACCGAAGCAAAAAGTTTTCCGAAAAAATTCCTTCTTTTTGTCATAATCAATAGTACCATCTGTCCGCGGACTGGCAACTGGCTCCAGCCCGCCATTCGTCGATTTCCGCTGGACATTGGACGCAGGCCGGATGGTGCCTGCACTTTGTATAATGTTTGTAATTAAACCCTGTTGCTCTTACAAACATTATGTCTGGAGACGAATCTGGAGTCACTTGTTCTCCATGTACGGCAGATTCAGTACTCATGCTCACGAAACTATCCTGTTTTCTTATCGCTGGAAGATTCTAAACCCTCATGAACCCTGTCCACTGCCTTCCACATATCCAAGCCAATCATTTCTTGGTCACGTCGGAATGCGTCTCTGTCATCCCGGTCTATGACGTTAGAAACGTACACGGAACCACATCCACACAAGATCCCCATCCCCTTAAAAAGTTCAGAGGTCACCAGCTTAAACATCTTCATCATTAGTGAACACCATCTGTTGAAATTATGCCATGGTACTTCTAAACACCAAGGCGGTGCCGTTTCATGCTTTTTGTCGATTGTCCAATGATCCAACACCCAAGAGCAGTCCTTGATTAAAATTGCTTCGGGGAGCCCAACAACATCCTGCGCAACCCCTGAGTTTAGCATTTTCGGGGAATTCGTGGGGATCTGTCTGGGAATGATAACTCATTCTGTACAGAACGAGCCGTATGCGTTAACGCGCACATACGGATCCGTGCGGGGCCGCCCGGGGAAACCCGGCTCCCTACCGCAATAAAAGCGGTCAGCAACAAAAAAGGTGTCCCGGTAAACCTACCGGGACACCTTGATCTCAAAGAGTAAATGGCGCTTTAGTTTGCAGGGATGGTGTCCACCCTTCGGAACTGTGCGGCCGCACCTTTCTTCGTGGTCTGGCCACCCGCTCCCATTCCCATATCCGTCATACGGGACTCGTCAATGCCGCTGTCAATGTAATACTGCCTGACTGCTGCTGCCCGGTCCTCACTCAATTGCTGTGCGTTGCGCTCGTCACGGGATGCATAACCTTCAATACGCACATTCAGTTCGCAGTTCTGGAGAATCTCCAGATTCTCCATTAACTGTGTACGGCCGGCATCGGTAAGCACGGAGGAGTTGCGATCAAAGAACACCGTGTTCATCTCGGAAATGTCACAGTCAAAACAACCCTCCTCGGTCACATTCACCGTCGCCGTCCGCTGATCCGTGCCTGCATCATTGATAAGGGTCAAGGTGACGGTGTAAGCGCCGGCCTGTGCGTAGGTGTGTGACGGACTAGCTTCGGTACTGCTCTGGCCGTCCCCGAAATCCCACTGATAGGTGAATGGCTCCGAGCCGCCCGTGTTGGCGGTAAACGTTACACTGGGATCGTCATCGCAAATACTGACACTCTCTTTACTGGTCGTCAATGCAAGAATTTCAGCGGGAGCAATCACAGTGACATCACACGAACCCGTAGCGGTGCCCGCTTCGTTCGTTGCCATAAACATCACCTCATAGGTCCCCGCTTCTGTATAGGAATGAGTGCCTGAATCTCCCGTTGCAGTCCCGCCATCTCCAAACTCCCAGCGCAGTTCAATCGGCTGTGTCGCAATCTCTACATTCGTAACGGCAGAGAAGTTTGCGGCCGTCTCCGTGATGACTATTGCAGTCGGACAGGTGAGTGCACCGACCTCGGGCGGGGTGACGGCGGCCGAAAAATTGACTTTGAGGCCAACGCCCAGTGCAGTAAGGACATCAATCCCGCCATATCCATGCTCAGAAGTACCGTCTAATCCCTCATCGCCGAAATGTATCCCGGAATTGAGTTCCACAAAGAAGGAGGTGCGCGGGTTCAGGGCAATGTCGAGTCCAGCCCCGAGAAGAGGACCGAATGCACTCCCGCTCTCCTCAGTTGTATAGGGGGCCTCTTCCTGCGTTACATTCCCAAAGGAGTACGACAAACCAAAATTGAGATAGGGAGCCGTGCGGGTTGTGGACTCTGCGAAGGTGTAGCGCCCAATTGCCTGAATGGAACTACGCGTGGCATCGTCATTCTTCACCCCTTCGACGTCAGCGACTCTGGCCGGGAACTGGGTGATCACGGGATACTCTCCAATAACATAGGCAAGGCTGACAGAGAAAGGCACCGATAACTGATACCCCAGCTCAATGCCGATATTCCAGGGGGTGCCTACGTCAAAAGCATCTCCGTTGAAGTTGAAGGGCGACTGCTCATTGTCCCCTAAATAGGACGAGAATCCAATTCTGGGCTTCACAAAAAGGTTGCCGTCCGGTCGGAGGTTCTTCATGTAATCCTGTGCGATAGAACTCGGCACAATCGCAAGAAGGAGCCCAATAGACAGCAACTTTACTGCGGCTGAAAAAAGACTTGATAAGTGACTCATTGTACGTGGTATATAAAATTTTGCTGAACTGCGTGGATCAGAGAATCTAACGCGCAATCTCATTCAAATGTAATGAAAGTTGCGACTTGTAATGTGCACACTTGTTCCGGTGAATAATTCCCTTCGTAACAAGTCTGTCCAGATACGCCTGGGTCTCAGGGTAAAGAGCCTTCGCGGCGGAAGCGTCCTCGGTTTGCAGGATCTTCCGGACCATGGTTCGCATCCGGCTGCGGTGTTCACGGTTGCGAAAGCGGCGTACCGCACTCTGGCGCACGCGCTTAACGGCTGAAGCGTGTTGGGGCATAAGAATAAAACGTGATTTGACCAAAAAAGTTAATACCCTGTCTAAATGCTTAGGTTCCTAATCCATCATTTTCCGTAGAAAAGCAGGAACGGAATCCGCAGGTGAAGGGTCTTTCTTTTTTGACGGAGCATCACGCTCATCCAAATATCTGATTTTTCCATCCCCTGATGCTGTCCCCCTCTTGGTCTTAGCCAGTCCACGACGCTCCCATGCAGGTTCATCCAGAACCTTGAGGTTGTCCTCTCCCTTGTAGCCGAAGTTTTTTTGCTCTGGAATCAGTTCCTCACGCTGCGGCTCTTCTCCAGATGCCTCCAGCCGGTCAAAACCGGTGGCAATCACCGTGATCTGTAATCTATCCCCCATATCCACGGTCTTCACGACCCCGGCAATCACCTCGGTATCTTCGCCAGCCTCATCGTTCAGAACGGCCATTGCTGCGTTCATCTCTTTGATCGGGATCGCATCCGCGGTGAAATTCACCAGCACATTTCGAGCACCTGCAATGGAGATCCCATCCATGAGCGGGCTTGAAATGGCATTCAGCGCAATCGTGGCTGCACCGGTCTTCAGGTCACCGGTGGCGACCCCCATCAGCGCAGTGCCGCCATTCTCAATTGTCGTGCGAATATCTGCAAAATCCAGATTCATCACACCGGTATGGGTAATTAAATCACTGATTCCACGGGTGGCATCCGACAGAACCGCGTCCGCCCGCTGGAATGCTTCGGCAAGATCCGTGGTTTCGTCTGCAACATCCAGCAGCCGCTCATTGGGGATGATGATCAACGCGTCAACACTGCCGCGCAGGCGGTCAATTCCAGACAGGGCGTATTCCATCCGCTGCTTGTTTTCGAACTCAAAGGGCTTAGTGACAATCGCCACCACCAGAATATCCAGCCGCTGCGCAACGTCGGCAACAATGCTGATTCCTCCTGTTCCGGTTCCGCCCCCCATACCTGCGGTCACAAAGACCATATCAAATCCGTGCAGGGCAGTTTCGATTTCGTCCACGCACTCCATCATTGCCTCTATCCCGATCTCGGGCCTTGCTCCAGCCCCCAGGCCTTTGGTCAATTTCCGGCCTGCCTGAATCTTATGCTTAGCCAGACTCTTCTGCAAATCCTGGGCATCGGTATTGATGACCATGAACTCCACATGCTCTAAGCCGTCCCGAATCATGCTGTTGACGGCATTCCCGCCGCCTCCGCCGACTCCGACAACACAAAGCTTGGCAACGCTCTGACATTCGGCATCAAAAGAGAACCGAGTTTTTTTATGTTCTTCCATGATCTCGCTTGTTTTCATTTTTGATGAAAAAGAAAATGAGTTGTTTTAGAGTTCGTCGAACCAGCTCTTCATGCGGCCGACAATTTTTTCCCACGAACCGCCTCCTTTTCCGGAGGTGTTCGTGGCTCCGGGCAGTCCCCGGATCGAGCCTTCCTGTGTGACAGAATTTTTAATTTTCGGGGACAGCCCATAAAGAACCAGACCGATTCCCGTGGCAAATTTTGGGTCCGAAACTTCTTTCCACAGTCCGCTCCCCCGCTTTGTTGGAAAGCCGACACGTGTTTCAAGTCCAAGGATCTCATTGGCCAATTCCCGGGTCCCCGGGATCAGAGATCCCCCCCCGGTCAGGACCGCACCGGCGGAGAGGTGCTTCCCGTATCCGCTGCGTCGAATTTCAATGGCAGCGATCTCCAGGATCTCCTCCAGGCGAGGCTGAATGATCTGTGCCAGCGTGCTGGAACTAATCGTCTTCTCCTGTCTGCCGCCCAGGCCGGGGATCCGTATCTGATTTTGATTGTCGGTGAGGTCAACCATCGCACAGCCAAATTGACACTTCAACTGCTCGGCATGGTCACGCATAACCCCCAGCCCCTTTCGGATGTCTTCGGTTACATTGTTTCCCGCCACAGCGATGACGGCCGTGTGCCGGATCGTCCGGTCTTCAAAGATGGCCACATCGGTCGTTCCGCCTCCAATATCAATCAGGGCTACCCCAACTTCCTTTTCATCCGTGTGCAGTACGCTGAACGAACTAGCCAGTGGTTCAAGTACGACATCGGTGACCTGATAGCCTGCTTTCTCAATACACCGGTAAATATTTTTTGCGGCGGAGACCAGCCCGGTGATAATGTGCACATTGGCTTCCAGACGCACCCCGTTCATTCCGACCGGATCCAGCACCCCGTCCTGACCGTCAACGATGAATTCCTGGGGAATGATGTGAAGGATCTCCCGGTCCGCGGGCATCGCCACATGCGCCGTATCTTCAATCAATCGCTTCACATCCTTTTCTGTAATTAAATGGTCGCGATTGGCGATTGTAATGACCCCCCGACTCTGAAAGCTTTGAATATGGTCACCGGCAATGCCGACAATGACATTCTGGACTTCTACATCCGCCGCACGCTCCGCGGCGGAGATCGCCTTCTGAACCGAGGCAACGGTCTTGTCAATATTGACGACAACCCCTCGGTTCAGACCGTCTGACTCCGCAATTCCGACCCCAAGAACATTGATGTTCCCAAGAGAATCAGATTCGGCCACGACCGCACATACTTTCGTGGTGCCTATATCCATTCCGACGACAATGTGATCATGCATGGCTGGTAGTGTATAGCTATATCGGGTTTTCTTTTGTTACGATCTGGCCTCGAAACCGCAGGTCAATGACCTCAAACGTCCGGTCTTCGTGATGTCGGACCTGCTGCTCCCAGAAGTTGTATAATCTGTACAGTTTTTTTTCCCACGCCGTATCCCCTAGATGCACAACGGTGGCCTGATCAATACTGGCAGCACGCATGATCATGATCAATCCGTTTCCGGTTACTTCAAATTCAGATATCAGCGAATCAATCCTGACAGGAAGCTGCGGCAGAAGGGCCAGCAGAGTTCGCACCGCCGGATCAGTTACCGAAGACAATGCACGATAGGGACTGGTGTCGCCCCGCAAAAGCGGCACATCAAAAGCTGCCTGCGTGTAGGCAGGCATCATGTAGCCAAACGTATCCAGATAATAGGCCGGCCTTCCGTTTTCAGCAATGGTTAACAGCCGCGGCTGACGCTCCAGAATCTCCACCTGTAAGGTGCCTGTTGGATAACAGATTGCACGCACTCCCTGAACCCATGGATGCCGCTGCAGCCGGTCAACGACCAACTGGGGATTGAAGATGTTGTCAATCAGCTGGTACATGGAGGCAGTATCCGTGTATTCAATACCGATCATCTCAACTTCGGTACACGGGCGCTGCCAAAGGTACGACCACCCGGCAATTCCCCCGACACAGATCGGGAGCGTGACGGCAAGAAAAATCAGCGTACGTTTCTGTCTGCGTTTCATGTCCCTAGGCCGCCACGCTCTGGCAAAGTTGTTTGGTATATTCGCGGGCCGTTCGCCAGATGTCCCCCGCCCCCATAAACAGGACAATATCGCCGGGCTGACAGGTGTCCCGCAAAATGGGCAGTACATCCTCTTTCCGGTTTGCATAGCGGATGTCGCGGTGCCCCCGGGCAGTCGCCAGTTCGGCAATCAACTTTCCGGTGATGCCCGGAATCGGCGCTTCCCGGGCCGGATAGATTTCCGTTACGATCAGAATGTCTGCATTGAAAAATGAACGGGCAAACTGATCCTTGAAATCATTGGTACGTGAATACAGATGGGGCTGAAATACGCCCACAATCCGACGGTCCGGGTATCCCTCACTCGCCGCCTTTAAGGTTGCGACGATCTCGGTGGGATGATGTGCATAATCGTCAATCACCAGAATATTATGCCCCTCTCCCAGGATCTGGAACCGTCGCTGAACCCCGGAAAAGTGCTCCAGTCCTGATTTAATACTTTCAAAAGCAATATCGAGCTCCAGGCCAACCGCGACCGCCGCCAGCGCGTTGCGCACATTGTGCAGTCCAAGTGCCTGGAGTTCAATGGAGCCGAGCAGTCTGCCCGACGCAAGGACATCAAAATGCGTGGCCTGCTCCTGCTGCCGCACTCTCTCGGCCCGCACCATCGCCTGCCGCGCGGTACCATAGGTTACCAGTCTGCGGTCAATCCCGTCAATAACTGCCTGTACACCCGGATCATCCAGACAGACAATGGCGGCCCCGAAGAAGGGGACACTCGCCGCAAATGCAGTAAAGGCCCGGTAGACTTCGTCAAGGCTTCCGTAGATATCCAGATGGTCTGCCTCAATGGTCGTGATCACGGCAAGGGCAGGAGTGAGCCGCAGGAAGGCACGGTCATATTCATCCGCTTCAATCACGATAATATCTCCCTCCCCGCTGACCGCGTTGCTGTTGATCTCCGTCACTTTTCCCCCAACAATGATCGTGGGATCAAATCCGCCTTCGGCAACCACGCAGCCAACCATACTGGTCGCCGTGGTTTTTCCGTGGGTGCCTGCGATCCCGACCCCGTATTTCATGCGCATGAGTTCTCCGAGCATTTCGGATCGGGGAATCAGGGGAATCCGATGGGCAATCGCTGCCTGTGTTTCGGCATTCCGGTTCCGATCCACTGCAGACGAGTAGACAACCACATCGGCATCGCCGACCTGTTTTTCATGATGCCCTTCATAGATCTGCGCCCCCTGATCGGCAAGCCTCTGCGTCAGTTCACTCAGGTGCAGATCGGAGCCGGTCACCCGGTATCCTCGAGCCAGAAGAACGGTCGCAATAGAGCTCATGCCGATGCCGCCAATGCCGACCATGTGGACATGGCGGATTCGCCCGAGCCAGGGTTGTCTGCGCTGTGAACTCCTGCTCATTCCTTCCACCCAATTAATGCCAGAATGTCTTTCGCAATCGTCATGGCCGCCTCAGGTTTGGCCGCTTTGTGCGCCTGCTCTGCCATGTTCTGTCTTCGCCCGGGATCATTCAGCAGGGCAGGGGCCTGGATCAGGATCGCATTCAGAAGATCCTCCTCCGGTACACAGATGGCGGCTCCGGTCCGCTCCATGCTGCGGGCGTTTTTGGTTTGATGATCTTCCGCCACATGGATCGACGGTACAAGCACCGCAGGAGTCCCCGTACACAATAGTTCACTGCAGGTGAGGGCCCCGGACCGCGCCAGAACCAGATCACAGGCGGCGTAGAACAATTCCATTTGGTCCACATATTTCAGGACCCGAAGTCTTGCCTGCTCCTTCTCCCGCATCCGCTCGTAGTACAGATTTCCCGTCTGCCAGATGACATGAAGATTGGGATCGGATAAAAGTTGATCGGACACCTGGCCCATCGCCTCATTGATGGCCTGGCTTCCCAGGGATCCCCCAAATACGAAAAGCACCTTCGCATTCCGGGGCAGTTTCAGGGATTTTCTGGCAGATTCGCGCGTCGTTCTGACGGCCAGCTCTTTACGAACCGGGTTGCCGCTGACCCGGCAGCGCCCCTCGGGGAACCAGCTCTTTGCTTCTTCAAACGCAATATGCACCTGAGCTGCACGACGTCCCAGAATACGGTTCGTCACGCCTGCATAGGCATTCTGTTCCTGGGCCACGGTCGGACGCTTCCGCATATGGGCGGCCCACAGTACGGGGCCCGATACGTATCCGCCTGTCCCGACCGCTACATCTGCATCAAAGTTCTGGACCAATTGATAACTCTGCCAGAGCCCCGTTACGAGTTTGAATGGCAGGCCTGCATTTTGCAGCAGCAGCCGGCGGTGAAACCCGCTGATGGTGATGGGATGAATCTCAAATCCCGCTTCCGGGACAGCATTCCATTCCAGGTGATCCCGCGTTCCCGCAAATGCAATTGCACTCATGGGATCCAGAGCGCGAATTGCCTGTGCAATGGCAATTGCGGGATAGACATGGCCGCCGGTGCCGCCACCGGCCAGTAGGATACGGGGCGGTCTCATCGGTGATCCAGTTGTCGGGAGATATTCAGCAGAATTCCAAGCAGGATGCCTGCTGCAAGCATCGAAGTGCCACCATAGGAAACCAGTGGCAGCGGCAGTCCGGTCACGGGCAGAATCCCTACCGAGACCCCCGCATGGACCAGACTGTATAAAAACAGGATGGTTGTGCAGCCAACCGCCAGAAAAAGGCCGAGCGGATCCATCGCATGACGCGCAATCCGCAGAAAGCCCCGCAGCAGAATCATGATAAAGAGTCCCAACAGGGCAAGGCTTCCCAGAATCCCGTACTCTTCGGTGATAATGGCGAAGATGAAGTCATTATAAGGGGTCGGCAGAAAATCCCGCTGAATACTTTTCCCCGGTCCCCGTCCGGTCCATCCGCCCATCGCAAGTGCAATCCTGGCCTGATGTGCCTGATACCCCTCTGCCTGCAGGTCAAAGACCTCCGCCTGTTCCGTATTCTGGAAGATCTTCAGACCCAGGAAAGATTCCACCCGCTGCGCCCGGTTCGGCGAGGTGAGCAGCATCATAAATACACAGGCAATCCCGATGAGACACCCTCCGCCAAGATAGAACAGACTCACCCGACCGACATAGAGCATCAGCATGACCGAAACCAAAACGAGGAAAGCGGTGGACAGGTCCTCAAGGCCGATCAGCAGGACAGTCAGAAATGTCCAGAAAAACAGGGGAATGATTCCCCGGATGAAATTGTGAATATATTCCTGTTTACGGACCAGGAGAACCGCGATGTTCAGGATCAGTGCAATTTTGGCGAGATCGGAGGGCTGAATGCTGAAGAAACCCACCTGGAAGGCACGGGTTGCGCCCCCATACGTGACCCCAAAGATGCGGACCAGTACCAGCAGCAACAGAGATCCCATCAGAAGCAGTCGTGACCAGCGTGCGATCTGATGGTAGTCCAGCATGCTGAAGACAACCATCATCACCAATGCCAGTCCCACCCGGAGCGTGTGACGCAGGAGGAATTGTTCGGTATCTCCGTCTGCCTTTACCTCCGCCAGAAAAGCGATTGCACTGTAGACCGCCATTACCCCGATTGCAGAGATGACCAGTACAAGCCAGAGGACATACTTGTCCATCGGTGCCCGGTCCTGCATATATAAGGTGCTGGTGCGTCCTGACATCATTAGAAAGTCTCCACAATATGCCGGAAGCGCACTCCCCGCTCTTCGTAACTGGAAAACAGGTCAAAGGAAGCACATCCCGGGCTCAGGAGCACAATGTCTCCGGCGTTCGCACAGTTTCGTGCATATTGAGCGGCCTCGTCCAGTGTTCGGACGGCCAGCGCATGGCTGGTGTGAGGGCCAAGTTCCCGGAGCACCTTTGGTGCGCTTTCCCCAAACGCAATGAGGGTGTGCACTTTTTCAGAGATCAACGGCTTGATAACCTCATAATCATTTCCTTTATCCCGTCCCCCCGCAAGCAGTACAATCGGTGCATCAAAACTCAGGAGTGCATACCAGAGTGCGTTCACATTGGTCGCTTTTGAGTCATTCACATACGTGGCTCCATTGAATCGGCGGATGGTTTCCAGCCGGTGATTCACGCCGGTAAATCGTTGCAGGCTTTCACGCAGAACCCGGTCGGTGATGCCCATCGCCTGGCCGGCCAGTGCGGCCGCCAGAGAGTTGCTGACGTTGTGCGGCCCCGGAATTCCCAGTTTGTCTGTGGGCAAAAGCGTGCGCTTTTGGAGATGGATCATCTCGTGGATTGCACTTGCACCCCCGGAAAGCTCCACCTGGCTGCTGAAGGGGAGTCCCTGCACATCCCGGGTGGAGATAAAGTACTCCACCTGTTCACGGATCCGCGTGTCGTCGTAGTTGTAGATGACGGTGTCTGCATCGGACTGGTTCTCATAGATACGGAACTTGCTTTTGGCATAGTGTTCAAAACTGCCGCCGTAGCGGTCCAGATGATCGGGTGTGATGTTCAGGATCACACTCACATCCGGCCGGAACGTGTCTATATGATCCAGCTGAAAACTCGATACCTCAAGCACGACCGCCGTGTCTTCCTGCAGATGCTGGATGTGCTCAGACAGCGGCGTACCAATATTGCCGGCGACGACCGTATGCCGGTCTGCCGTTTTCATCATGTGTCCGACCAGCGAAGCCGTTGTCGTTTTTCCATTCGTGCCCGTAATGGCGATCATTTGTCCCTTTGCGTACCAGGAGGCCACCTCAAGTTCTGAATAGACCGGTACCCCCATTGTGAGGGCGGTCTGGACGGGTGGACTGGTGGTGGGCACTCCCGGGCTGATGACCAGGAAGTCGGCGATCAGGACCCGGTCGGTATGTCCCCGTTCTTCCATTTCGATTCCCTGATTCCTGCACCATCTCTGTGTATCCGGATCAATCGGTCCGTGATCAGAAAGCAGTACTTTGGCCCCGTCACGGGCCAGCAGATCCGCGACCGCGCGGCCGCTGCGGGCAGCCCCCAGTACGGTGACTCGTTTTCCGTGGGCGTTGTGGTGTTGCATCATCGGATCCGGAGTGACAACAGGGTGGCCAGCATGGTGATCACCGTGACGAGGCAGAAACGGGTGACAATTTTGACCTCGTGCATTCCCTTTGCCTCATAATGATGATGCAAGGGGGCCATGCGGAAGATCCGCCTGCCCGTGCCGGTCTTGCGGCGGGTGTAGCGGAAATATGTCGTTTGCAGGATGACCGACAGGGTTTCGATAAAAAAGACGGCGCAAAGCAGGGGCAGGAGAAGTTCTTTCTTCACCATCAGGGCCACGACCGCAATGGCGGCTCCCAGAGACAGGGATCCGGTGTCCCCCATAAAGACGGTGGCCGGATATCCGTTAAACCAGAGGAACCCCAGACACGCAACGCACATTGCCGCAGCAAAAATGGTCAATTCGCCGGCCCCCGGCAGGTGCAGAACTCCCAGATAGGAGGAAAATCCTGCGTGTCCTGAAATATAGGTGAGGACCACCAGCCCCATGGCAATAATGGCGGCAACCCCTGCCGCCAGCCCGTCCAGCCCGTCCGTGAGGTTGACCGCATTGGAGGTGGCCGTAACAATGAAGGTGGTTACCGGGATGAAGAACAGCCATCCGAGGTCCATGCCTCCCGGGAATGCATTCCCCAGGAAATTATAGTTCAGATGCCAATTTTGGAAGAAGGGCAGGTCGGTGACCGACCGCGTCGCCTCAAAATGTGGATGAAAGTACAGGATCGTCCCAACCAGAAGTCCAAGCCCGATCTGGCCCGTCAGCTTCATCCGTGCTGCCAGCCCCGCTTTATCTTTGTGAATGGTCTTGATATAATCATCTGCGAACCCGAATGCGGCCATCCACAGGGTTGCAATCAGGATCAGCCAGACATACACCTCCCGCAAATCCCCCCACAGGAGCGTTGCAATCCCAATCGCACTGACAATAATCAGACCGCCCATGGTGGGCGTGCCACGTTTATGTGAATGGTCCACCGCCCCCGCGTCCAGCCCGGTACGCACCTCTTCTCCAAGCTGGTTCCGCAAAAGCCAGCGGATCACATAGGGGCCGATGACCATGACGATCACAAAGGCGGTGATGGCAGAAAGCGTTGCCCGTACCGTGATGAATTCCACAACCTGAAATCCCGGAGGTGAAAACCTCTCTTCCAGCCACTGCAGCAAAAAGTAGAGCATGAGTTCAGAGAAGGGGTTTCGGGTTACGTGAAGCAAAGGCCCCCAGAACCAGATCCCGGTCGTTCAGCGGAGTCTGGACCCCGTTTTCAACCTGAACGGATTCATGGCCCCTTCCGGCAACCAGGATGATGTCTCCGCTCTGGCATTTCTGTGCGGCATATTGTACCGCCTCGGCTCTGGGGAGAATCAGGTGCGCCCGTTCCGGGTTTTTCATTCCGCGGAGGATATCCTCTGCAATGGTCTGCGCAGGTTCATCCCGCGGATTATCACTGGTGATGACCACCTGATCCGCCAGTTCTTCTGCGATGGCCCCCATGCGGGGACGCTTCGTCGTGTCGCGGTTGCCGCCACATCCAAACACACACCATAGCCGGGGGGGCAATTTCCGGCGGGCGCGGGAGAGGGATTGCAGAACCGCTTCCAAGGCATCCGGCGTATGTGCAAAGTCAACCACGATCCGGGTGCCGTCCTCGCACCGGTACTGTTCAAATCTGCCGGAGACCGGGCGGGCCCTAGACAGGGCATCCAGGACCTCCGTACGCGGCAGTCCGGTTGCACGCGCCGCCCCGTAGGCGGCCGCCAGATTGTAGGCGTTGAAGGTGCCGGCCAGCCGGAAGGTGCGGGTCTGGCCGTCCAGATGAAGTTTGAGCCCGTCCGGGCGGTCCTCCAGAATACGAAACAGTATATCTGCATCGGTATACTGACCGAATGAGCAATGCGTGGCCGCTGTATTTTTGACCATACGGCTGCCTGCCTGATCATCCTGATTGTACACCGCAGTCGCTTCGGTACTCAGGCCGTCAAAGAGGCGTTTTTTGCTTCTCAAATAGTGCTCTGGAGTTTTGTGATAGTCCAGATGATCATGCATCAGGTTCGTGAATACGCCGACTGAAAAGTTCAATGTTTCCGTTCGGCATTGATCCAGCGCATGGGAGGAGACTTCAATTACGCATGCCTTGCAGCCTGCACGAACCATCTCTTTAAGCATCGGCTGGAGATGCGTTGCATCCGGGGTGGTGAGCCGGGATGGATAGGTCGCCTCTCCTGTCACATAGGACACCGTTCCGATGAGGCCGGTTGCGGTTCCGGTACATTCAAGCACATGCTGCACGAGGGCGCCGGTGGTTGTCTTTCCGTTCGTTCCGGTTACCCCGGTCAGATGCAGAGAGGCAGCTGGATCTCCATAGAATGCTGCTGCGATGACAGCGGCGGCTTTTCGTGCATTGGACACCTGGACAACGCCGGGATTTTGGTCTGGAATTTCTTCACAGACAATAATGCAGGCTCCTGCGTCCAGTGCATGCTGGATGTAGGCGTGCCCGTCTAGCTGTTTTCCCGGTACGGCAGTGAAGACATATCCCGGGTGCACCTGACGGCTGTCCTGGCTCACTCCGGCAACCGTTACTTCCGGTACAGATGCCGCAGGGTTCACGAGCAATCCCTCGCTGGCTAATCGGCGATGGAGATCAGTCCAGTTCATTCTGCTGTAATTGAAGGATCACATTGGTCTGGACCACGGCTCCCGGTTCGGGGGACTGTCCGATTACGGAGCCGGTCCCGTTCAGTTGTACATGGAGCCCTTTGGCACGCAGCCGAAACCAGGCGGTCCTGGCATCAAGCCCCAGAACATCCGGCATTACGGTCAATTCCGTATCATCCGGAAGAGAAGCCACTTGAACCTTTGCATGGGTTTGCTGCCTGAATTCTTCAGAGACCGGCACGGTTGCCGGTGGTGATTCAAGCCGGTTCCGCCCGGTCTGAGACATCCAGCCCTCCTGCGGTGTGGGGAGACCGGATGCCGGGAAGGTTGCCGTCCACCGCTCCGCAATTCTCTTGAAGATGGGGGCAGAGACTCTGCCGCCATAAATGCTGGTTTTGGGTTCATCCAGGATCACAATCATCGCGACATGGGGATCTTCGGCCGGGTAGAAGCCGACGAAGGTTGCCCGGTATCCACTGCCATATCGTCCATTGACCACCTTGCGGGCGGTTCCGGTCTTTCCGGCAATGGTCAATCCCTCAATTTGCGCATCCGTTGCGGTGCCCTTTTGCACTACATCAATAAATGCCGGCTGGAGCATGGCAATGGTCTCTTCTCTGAGTACTCTTCGGATAGAGTCAGTCCGGGCCGGATCATCCGCTGCACGCCAGAGCACACGCCCGGCGACATCCCGCCGCTGTGCCACGATGTACGGCTGGCGCAACAGGCCTCCGTCTGCAAGGGCAGCGTAGGCCATCACCATCTGCAGGGGGGTTACATCAATCTCGTATCCGATGCTGAGTGCGGTTTTGGTGGTTTTGCTCCATCGGTCCGTGCGCTTCAGGAGTCCGCCGACCTCCCCGGGAAGGTCAATCCAGGTTTTTTGCCCAAATCCAAAGTTGCGTATATACCGGTACAGTGCTTCGGGGGGCATGGACTGTATCGTAAGGGCCATTCCCACATTACTGCTCTTTACAATCACATCATGAAAGGTAATCTTTCCATACTTCGCGACATCGTTCAGGGTATAGCCCGCCACCTCAATTCTGCCATTTCCAGTATTCACCAGGCGATTCATGGAGACGATGCCGGTTTCCAGGGCGGCGGAGGCGGCAATCATTTTGAATGCAGAACCGGGTTCAAGCCGGTCCGTAACCGCACTGTTTCGCCAGGCAGATACGGGTGCATTCAGGGGCGTATTTGCATCAAAGGTGGGCACATTGGCAATGGCCAGGATTGCGCCATTTTTTGGGTTCACGGCAATTGCGCTCCCGCGAACTGCACGGGCCTGCGCAACGCCCGCCGCAAGCTCTTCCTCCATAATGGTCTGCCGGATGAGATCAATCGTAAGTACGAGGGTCTCGCCATCGGTGGCCGGCACAACAATCCCTTCTGCGTCTACGCGCAGGTATCCGCGGCGGTCCCGGAAAAGGGTGCGCCGTCCCGGCTGCCCTTTGAGGTACATATCATACTCCAGTTCCAGACCTGCTTTGCCGATGCCGTCTACATCCACATGTCCGATGATGTGAGAGGCGGTGCTTCCGTAGACATACTTGCGCTGGGACTGTTCTTCAAGGATAAGACCGGGGATCTTCCAGGAAGCAACCTCTCTTCGCTGGTCCGGGGTCAGATCGATGAGCCGGACAAATTGCTTACTGGATCGGTTCTTAATCCGTGATTGCAGTTCGGTCACCGAAGTTCCTGTTAAATCGGCCAGGCGGGTCAGAAAGACAGGTTTCTGCTCTTCAAATTCGGGTACGGTGGGGTCCAGTGCCAGGTTGTAGTGCGGGGAGTTCACCGCCAGAGCCCGTCCATGAATGTCCAGAATTTCTCCACGCTGTGGAGGCAGCAGCTGCTGGGATTCCGCCTGTCTCCGGCCCAGTTCACGCAATTGAACGCCCTCATCAACATTGAGCCAGACCAGTTGCCCGGCAATGATCAGTGGCAGGAGTACCAGACCGGTCAGTACGACATACATCCGTCCCAGTATTTGATCACGGATTTTCATGGTTCAATCGGCGGAGCACTCTGGACAAGCCCTGCATATTCGTGTCCCCTTTGAAGTCCAAGCACCTCTGCACGCTCATAAATAACGGAAGGACCAATAGATGCATTGTAATCGGCGACAAGCCGGTTATGCTGCAGATGGAGGCGAACATTCTCGCGACGCTGAAGATTGATTTCCCCCAGCAGGTCCTGCGAGGTATGAATATGACCGATATAGCCGGTCAGGACCCCTGCGAGGATAAAGATGATGAGTCCAAATTGCAGGGTGGAGACCCGGGCGACCACTTTCGGTTCCGGGGTGGACTCATCAATGATTTTTAACTCCTGCCAGTTGCGAACCGAGAACATAGCCCGGTCCACCGCACGCTGTTTGCGTGCGGTCTGACTGGGAGGTCGATATTTGCGATGCTTAAACATCAAATAATATTTATGTACTGACCGGCACGGAGCAACGAGTTCCCGCACGCAGTTTTGCGCTTCGGGACCGGCGGTTTGCCGCAATCTCTATGGCATCCGGGGTGACGGGCCGGCGTGTGAGCGGCTTCCAGGGCACCAGCCGGTTCCCGTAGAGGTCCCGCCTTGGTTCGCCGTTCAGAACTCCGTCACGCAGCATACGCTTCACCATCCGGTCCTCTAGAGAGTGGTAACTGATCACGACCATCCGGCCCCCTTCGGCCACCGTATTCAGGCTGGTTTCAAGCACCTGTGCCAGTTCCTCTAATTCCTGATTGACCGCAATGCGAAGGGCCTGGAAGGTGCGGGCAACGGCCCGGGATTCCTGCTTGGCGGGGACTGCATCACGCACCGTGCGGGCCAGCCCCGTTGTGGTTTCAACGGGGCGGTTTGCAATCATTGCCCGTGCAATCCTCCGTGCAAACGGCTCTTCCCCCCAGGACCGAAGGATGGTCAACAGTTCATCTTCGGTGGATCCATTCACGAGATCCGCAGCAGTCAGATTCAGGTCCGTATCCATGCGCATATCCAGATGTGCACGCTGACGATGACTGAATCCTCTTTGACCGGTATCCAGCTGATGCGAGGAAACCCCCAGATCCAGCAGGAGTCCGGCAGCGGGCAGAAGGTCGGGAATCAGGTTTTGCAGATTGCTGAATCTCCCTTTGCAGACACTCAGCCGGCTCATTTTGATGGCATCCGGCAGCCGCGCTTGCACGGCCTGAACCGCGTCTGCATCCCGGTCCACGGCGACGACCCTTCCCTTTGGGGACAATACAGAGAGGATGGCCGCAACATGGCCGCCGCCGCCGGCGGTCGCATCCACGTACGTGCCGTCGATGTCCGTTACCAGATATTTCAGTACAGTATGAGAGAGAACAGGTGTATGGTAGCCGGTGGCGTGCGGAACAGTGGACATCAACTTCCCATGACCTCCGCCGCCAGCGTCTCATAGTCCGCTTCTTCGGCCTCCAGGTAGTCATCAAATCTTTGGGGATCCCAGATTTCAAGGTATTTCTGGTTTCCCAGGATCAGACTTGTTTTTTCAATGCCGGCATACTCAAGCAGCGGTCGCTGCAGCGGGATCCGCCCCTTTGCATCAATGGTGACTTCATCCGCCCATCGCATGAATCGACGAATGAAGGCCCGGTGCTTGTGGCTATAGGGATTGAGCGCTGAAATCTGTTCTTCAATCTCCATCCATCCGTCAAGTGGATAGACAAAAATGCATCGCTCAAATCCGCGCGTAGCCACCAGAGTATTATGCGCCTCCGGACTCATGCATGTACGCATCCTGGAGGGGATCGCAATGCGCCCTTTTCCATCAACTGAATATGTCGCCTGTCCTTTAAATCCAGGCATGAAAACTCCTTGAGTGTACGAACCTAACCAATGATAAGGAATTTTTCCCACAATTTCCCACAATTTCCCACAATTTCCCACAATTTTTAATTTTAATCAAAATTATTGCAAAAATGTACAAAATCAACCCCGTCAGGCCGCACGGGGATGGTGCGTAGGCCTAAGGGAGAAAAGAGGAATGAAGGGGATGCGGGAGCGCGGCTACCCCTTATGGTTGAGGGCCGCGGCAATGAAAGAGGTAAAGAGGGGGTGGGGGTGGCCTACGGTCGAACGGTACTCGGGATGGAATTGTACGCCGATGTACCAGGGATGGGAGGGCAGTTCGGCAATTTCCACAAGTCCGCTTTCCGGGTTGATTCCGGTAAAGTTCATGGCCTGCTCTTCAAGGCGGTGCTTGATGGAGTTATTGACTTCGTACCGGTGGCGATGCCGCTCACGTACCAGGGTTTTGTTGTAGATGGCATGTACCTGTGAACCCTCTGTGATCCTGCAACTGTAGGCACCAAGCCGCATCGTTCCCCCTTTGTCGGAAACCGTCTTCTGGTCTTCCATGAGATCAATGACGGGCCAGGGCGAATCCAGATCAAACTCGGTCGAATGTGCGCCCTCAAGTTTGCAGACATCTCGTGCAAACGAGATGATGGCACATTGAAGTCCCAGACAGATTCCGAGGAACGGGATCTTTTGGATCCGTGCGTAGCGGGCGGTTGCGATCTTTCCTTCAATCCCGCGGGACCCGAAGCCGGGGGCCACGAGGATTCCGTGCACATTGCGCAGATGTGTTCCGGCATTTTCCTCACCGATGCCTTCGCTTTCTATAAAGCTGACATCCACACGGACCGACAGTTTTGCTCCGGCCAGAATAAACGATTCGGTAATAGATTTATAGGCATCCTGATGGTCCACATATTTGCCGACCAGTGCGATGCGCACATTGTTCTCCGGTGCATGCACCCGCTGCACAAACCGTTTCCAGTCCGCCAGGTCAGGCTCGCCGGTGACGGGTTTTTGTGTCTGCGGATCCTTGAGGCCCATGCGTTCAATGATCAGTTTTTCAACTCCCTGCCGGGCCAGTTGAAGCGGGACCTCGTAGATGGAGGGGGCATCTGCTGCCTCAATCACGCCGCGGGTTTCCACATTACAGAAGCGGGCAATCTTTTCGCGCAGTTCTCTGCCCAGCGGGTGCTCGGAGCGGCAGACCAGGAGATCGGGCTGCAGGCCGTAGGAGAGCAGCGTTTTTACCGAATGCTGGGTGGGCTTGGTTTTCAGTTCGCCGGCCGCGGCGAGGTAGGGAACCAGGGTGAGATGGGCAATCTGCGCATTGGCGGATCCCATTTCGTAGCGCAGCTGCCGGATTGCTTCCAGGTAGGGCAGGCTTTCAATGTCGCCCACGGTGCCGCCGATCTCGGAGATGATCACATCCAGGCCTTCGTTCTCGGCGAGGCGCACGATCCACGCTTTGATTTCATCAATGATATGGGGGACCACCTGGACGGTTTTTCCGAGATACTCTCCGGCACGTTCTTTTCCGATCACCTCGCTGTAGACGCGTCCGGTGGTCACATTATTGGCCTGGCTGGTTTCGTGTCCAAGAAACCGCTCATAGTGTCCGAGATCCAGATCGGTCTCTGCTCCGTCATGCGTAACAAATACCTCCCCGTGTTCATAGGGGTTCATCGTGCCTGGATCTACATTAATGTAGGGATCCAGTTTCTGGATTGAGACCCGAAGGCCGTGGGCTTCAAGGAGTCGCCCTAGAGAGGCACAGAAAATGCCTTTTCCAAGCGAGGACGAAACGCCACCGGTCACGAAGATGTATTTGGTTTTAATGGTACTGGTCTACTGAATGAGCAGGAGGACAACCTAAAGTTAAAGTATTTGGGTGGAATCAGGTATCTTGCTGTGCAACGATGATCAATCCCGTTCCGCTTGCATTGGTACTGCGCAGATCCAGGATGTTCATCAGCAGGCCCAGCGGCAGTACGGGGATATAGTAGAGTGCCACCAGGGGGGCCAGAAACCAGGATCGGCCAAGCAGCAGCATGGGGAACTTGATCAGAAGGCGCCAGGCCAGGGATCCCCATATCCCGTAACTGTAGGCTGCTTCCACGATGTTCAGCCCGGCACGGGTGAGCATCTGCAGGAGCTGATCCAGGTTATAGCCGTCGCGAACATGCTCACCGATGAAACTCTTCTGACCGGTGTCCCGGACATCGGATCCGCCCTGATCGCTCGGGGTGCTGATAATCAGACATCCTCCCCGTTTCAGACGTCGGGCGAAATGATGAATTGCCGCCTCATCCTCTTCAATATGCTCCAGAACATCTATCGCCAGAATGCAGTCAAAGCGGCCGGTCACCTTTGGGTCGGTCAGATCTTCGACCTGCAGTTCAATCTGACTTGAAAGGCCGAACAGGTCAAAACATTTGGCGGCACGCTCCAGATAATCATTCTTGAGATCTGTTGCGGTAACCGAGATGCCGGGATACTTGCGCAGTGCATGCCATGCATACTGCCCAAAGCCGGTTCCTGCATCCAGGAGTCTTGAATCAGATCCCAGATTTCTGCGCCGGAGGGCCCGATGAACGTACCATGCTCGCAGAAAGAACAGATCCAGCAGGCCAAAAAGGAGGGGGAGCAGTCTCGGATACGAGTCAAGCCAGCGGCCGAGCCGATCCTTAATTGCGTCATACTCCATCGTCGGTCATTTTTTTGCTTCGCCGGCAAGAGGTCATTTCGATATCTTCTATTGCGATTTTCGGGGCAATAAAAATCCCTTGTCCAGATGGTACTACGCGTTTCTCCCCATAGGGATCATCACCTGTGTGCAGGCGGATTTTCCGTCAGGATGTGGCACCCCCTTACTGTGAAATCAGGGGAACCCCGGCGAAGTGTCTTGTTTTCCGGGTTTTCCGGCCGGGGGATACCCGCTGTGATGGGCTAAAAATCTGCGGAGAGTCTGAGGTACAATGCAGCGCCGTTATAGTCCCACGGGGTACTGGGGACGTTCGAATTCCCCTGTCCGTCCCGTTCAATCGGATCCGCAGGGCGGTCAACGGCAAAAATATTGTTGACTCCAAAGGCGGCCGTATAGTTGTCCCAGATCCGGTATCCCACCTCTGCGTCAACGATCCAGCTTCCATCATAGGTTCTCAGCGCGTCCTGCCCGCCGACGGTGCAGGAAAAACTGAAGAACAGACATGCTTTCCAACTGCTGTAATAATGGAGGCGAATCATGCCGTGGTAGGGGCCTGCAATCTGGCGGCCTGTGGCGACGATGCGATGATGTGGATTCACATGTTCCATTTCAATCTTCCGTCTCGGAGACAGGATACTGACCTCTGTAGTTTCGCGGAGAGGTTTTCCGAGGAAGGTGTTGATTGTCGCCGGGTCCGAAAACTCCAGCAGTTCAGGCTGTGTCCAATTGTAGGCGATGCTGGCAGTGGTGGCACGTCCATTCCTGTATTCCTTATCATAGGAGAGTAGAATATCTATGCCAAGTTGACGGGTGTCAAAGTCGTTCGAGAAAAATTTCACTTCCCGCAATGTTTCAAATCCGGCGAGTTGTCCGGACTCCCGGAGAACGGAGGCAAGTTCATCATTCAGCGGAACGCTGCCACTCAGAGCAATCCGGTCACGAAGTGTGATGCTGAACAGATCCGCGGTAAGGACTAGATCGGGTGAGATTCGCAGGATAGTCCCCAGTGCCAGGTTGACTGCAGATTCTTCGGTCAGGGGTTTGCCTCCCAGCGCCTGTGCAATCGGATGGTAGGAGGGAATCTGTCCGGCATCGATCAGCCCCCCTTTGGAGTCAAAGTTGGTCTGGATGTTCTGGAGATTGGTTTGTCCGGGTGTGGGTGCCCGAACCCCTGTGCTCACAGATCCGCGGAAACTTAATGCCGGCGTGGCACGCCACAGGGCGGCCACCTTTCCGGTGAGTGTCGTTCCAAAATCCTCATAGAAGTTTTCATAACGCCCTGCAATACCGATCTGCAGGGCTCGAATGATATCTGCTTCAAGATCAATGTATGCTGCGTAATTCGGGCGCTCCCAGCGTCCGGCATACTCTGGGGGGATGCCTTGATCTCCATTGGATCCCACTGAAAAGCCCTGATCTTTAAAGGGACCGACCGAGTATGAGCTGGTGTCCCCCGGCTTGGTTTCGAATATCTCGGTCCGCCATTGTACTCCTCCGGCGATATTGAGCGGCGAATGAAGGGCTTCAAGGTTCACCGGATAGGTTACCTCCAGGTTCATGCTATATTCTTTCTGAAGAAAATCACGCTGGCGGAACTCCGCTGGCTGATTCGGGCCCAGTGAGGCATTCACGGTATTACGGATGAAGTAGTCCATGAGACTTCGTCCTATTCCCGCACTGATGTCCCACTGAAATCCGGAGGGACGGTCGCCGCGTATCCCTGCAACGGCACTCAAGTCTGACATATCCGCACCAAAACGTGGCGTGAATCCTCCGGGGTAATCCTCGTTAAACAGGTAGCATTTGCCCCGGTAGTTTGCAATAAAGGACTGCAGTGTGCTGAAATCCGAATCCAAGGGTGGCAGGTCCTCCAGCGTACGGCACTCGATCCCGTCATTCGGGTCCAGATCCGCAATGGCGCGTGTAGCACTGTCGCCGGATCCGAACCGGAATACATTGGCCCGTGCAGAACTTCCTGACGGTGCTCGGAGATAGTAACTGCCGTTACCCGAGCGCCGGCCATATCCTCCAAAGGCGTACAGGTGTGCGGATTCGCTCAAATCCAGTCCGGCATTAAGAAATCCCGTAATGGCATCATCAATGTCCGGGTTTCCCCAGATCTGGGCCGTTGGGGCGACCGGGTATCCTTTGCGCATGAGTTCCAACGCATCTGAACGATCTACAGATCGGTTCGTCGGTTCAGTATTGCGGTACTCAAGACTTACATTCACGAAGCCCTGTTCGGTGAGCGGGAAACCTGCATTGGCGGCAATGGAAATATGTCGCCCATCCCCCTGATGGTATTGACCTGCCCGCGAACGGACAGAAACGCCGTGATTGGCATCTTTTAGCTGCAGGTTGAAAACGCCCGCGACTGCATCCGCACCATATTGAGCGGAGGCCCCATCCCGCAGCACCTCAAACTGTTTCACGGCAATTGCGGGAATCATGTTCATGTCGGGTCCCTGGGAGCCGAGAATCAGTGCACTTCCAAACAGAGCGACGGAGCCTGAGCGATGGCGGCGTTTCCCGTTTACGAGCAAAATTGTGTTATCAGGCGAGAGGCCTCTGAGTGTGGGAGGTCTGACGAAGGTCGTAGATCCGTCAATCTCATGTCTCTGAACATTGTAGGAGGGGATTTGTGACCGGAGTATGTCATCAATGTCTGTACTTGCTGTACTTTGCAGGTCCCGTGGAGAGATGACATCAATCGGCACCGCTGAATCGGTCACGAGTCGGGGAAGTCGCCGCGTTCCCACAACGACCAGCCCTTCAATATCTTCAATGGATAGAGCAAGTGTCACATTCATCTCTGTACCGTCCAGCGGGGGGACAAGTCGCCGGGTCGCATATCCGATAAACGAGAAGACCAGGATGTCATTCGCAGTGCGCAGTTCAAGTTCAAAGGTGCCTTCCGGGGAAGTGGTGGTGCCGATGGTGGTTCCTTCAATGGCGACTGTTACGAACTCCAGAGGTTCGCCGGTGTCCTGGTCGCTTACATTTCCCCGCACGGTGGTCTGGGCGGCGGAACTGGAGACAGAGAGCAGAAACAGAGAGAGAATAGAGCAGGCAGTCAAGTACTTCATGGTATCATCTGGGTGATACCGCAAAGATATGCATAAACGGAAAAAATATGGCGCTTACGATACGTGAGTGCCCAAAATGTTGAACCACATCTTTTTCTCTGCAAGAAATATCGGCTCAATAGGGATATGCGGTGACCTGTTATCCTGCTGCCAGCCATCCCTCCATGGAGGCCAGACATTTGAAAGATTGTATCCCCAAGTCGGCCATCTCTCCGAGGACATGCCAATTTGCGGGCATCCGCTTCCGCCTGCGAGGTGATCAGCGTATCTATCCGTTCCTGAATGAACTGACTGCAACTGCGGACAGTTGGCGACCGCACGGGTCGCCTTTTCCACTTGACGGATAGTTGTGCATAGAGGCGCGGATCAAAGTGCTGCAGAAACATTTGTCTAAGAAATAAAAAGGGAATTATGTACGAAAGTGCCAAGAATACAGCGTCCTTTTGATCTTAATCCGCCTTCAGCCTTTCAATTACATTCAATCCTGCCACATTGTTAATGAGGGAGGTTCTTGCAAAACTAACAATCTAGGCTAAAAAGCCTTCCTGGGTGCACTCAGGTGAACAAAAATCTTCAAGAGTGGGAGTTTTGCAAGGTGCTCGATGGAATAATTTATCTTCCGAGTACAAACATGGCAATCGTTAGAAGCAAGCCTAAGGCTCCGCTGGCAATGCCTATAGTCCAGATTATACTGGTAAATTTTGCTTCGAGAATATTATTCTGAGCGTCCATCTTCGCCTCCAGCCTTTCAATTATATTTGATCCTGCCATGTTGTTGATAAGTTCTACAAGTTCGTGGGTTTCTTCCGAAGACTGCCTGCCGTGCTTGACCAGTTTACGGAAAAGCCGAAAGACGCGTGTCGTGTTCGGAATCTGGTCATTCATAATTTGTTTTTCCTCTCATTAGCCAGGCTCAGAGTTACTTCGGGACAACGATATAAGACTTTTTTCTGACTTTTGTAATTATCAGTTTCAAATGTCGTGTCCTGTCTAACGCATCACCATTTGGACGGGGCTCCGACATGTCGGGTTGCCCGCGAATACAGGAGCCGTAAAGACAGGACTGGACTGATCATCCAGCCCAGCAGATAACCCATCTTCACAATCCGTATCTTTGGCATCACTACGAACTGTTAAAATGGGACAGTGCCCGTTTAGGCTCACCAGATGAGCGTCCTGCCATGCCAGAGGATGCCGCATCCGTTATGATCCATTTATCAGCAAACAGTCTCCGATCTTCAACAAAGTGCGGAGGGGGAGGGATTCGAACCCCCGGTACCTTGCGGCACGCTGGTTTTCAAGACCAGTGCATTCAACCACTCTGCCACCCCTCCAGGGTTCATTCCCGCCTGTGGGCGAAATCATACTTTATAGAAGCGGAGAGGGTGGGATTCGAACCCACGATGAGCTGTTAACCCATACTCCCTTAGCAGGGGAGCGCCTTCAGCCACTCGGCCACCTCTCCCAGGGATCATTAAGAAGGCACTTTAACGCGTGTGTGCTCAAAGCGTTTAATGAGCGGGATTCCCGGTGCGGTTCGCTGGGAAATTTCCCGCCACACTATTACACGCAATCCCTTCGATATGCTTAATCCATTTGCGTGATTCCGGCTTAATCGTGGTCGTCGGGCGGATTATTCGTCCAAGGTAGTTGGATCTGGATCCGCATCATTTTTCCGGGGAATCAAGGACACTAAAACGGAGAACTTAACGGTGAAATCCACTTCGATCATCTACTGAATCAGACTGTATTTACGTTCGCGGTTTTCCATCGAAGCAGTATTCAGGGGAATCACCAATGGAACAAATTACGTATATTTATGATCAAATGTGTATACTCCTGTGAGTTCTGTTCGTGCACATCAATTGCATCGGGCGGTTAGAGTATCTATCAACTAAATTACTAAGGCAAAACATATGAAACACATTACAAAATGGGGGGGGTAATTCCCTTCTGACACTTCTAGCACTGCTGACCGTTCTGGTCCTTCCCCGCAGTGCATCTTCACAGGACACCTACTATGTGGACACCGTGAGTGGTGGTGATACCTGTACCGCGAACGATAATACGACTCCA
>JAJECE010000013.1 GCA_022822185.1 Rhodothermales bacterium
CGCAAGCGCGAAGGGAACGGTGGAGAATCCGGGCAGGAAGGTGAGGCAGAAAGCAGGACTGAACCGCTCAATACTGGGAACAGGATGGGCGATACTGGAGCAGTTCCTGCGGGAGCGAGGCGTGGTGATCAAGGTGCCCCCACATTATACATCGCAGACATGTAGCAAGTGTTCCTGTGTGAACGCAAAGAATCGGCAAAGGCAGTCCGAGTTTCTATGTCTGGCGTGCGGGTACCAAGCGAATGCGGACACGAATGCGTCCGTAAATATCCGGGCGTCGGGGATGGCGTCCTGGCACGAATTGTGCCAAACGGGTTGTGGAGCCTATGTAAGACCTGTCATTGCGGAGCGCAAGCCCACAATGACAGGCAACGGGCGATGAAACACCAAAAAGACCATGAGAGTTGTTACTCATGGATATAATTCCCTTTATCTCCACTTGGTGAAGTGATCAGGCCATCCCCTGCTGAATCTGACTGTGGTACGGTAACGGTCCCGTTCCAGGTCTCCAGATTTGTTTTTAAATTTACTTCCAGAGAATAACCACCAAGGGGCTGATCCTGCAGTAGGAATGTCGCTCTGACTTGAAGGAACGTCACTTGGACGGATACTCACAGTGTCTAGACACACAGGCAGACGGTTCTATTCGAGACGATCAAGACGCATCACGACTGCGCATCTGGAATGCATAATGCAGTGTCACCTGGAACAGTGCACGGGTTCGGGCACCGGCGGGATGGGTCAGATGGGGGTGATCAAGTACGTTCCGCATTGTGGCACTCATGCGGAGCCGGTCACTCCAGAATCTTTTTTGCACCGTCAGATGAAGATGCACGGTACCCGGTAATTGCGCCGCATAAAACCCGGGGCGGTCCCGGGCCGCCCTCTCAAATTCATGCCATGTACTTGATCCGACATAGCGCAGCCGCAGATTGAGACTGAACCGGGGACTGGGGCGAAATTCTCCCCGCAGGCCCACCTGCAGACGATGATGCCACGCATCCCGAAAGGTGTGCATTTTTGACCACGGATACGCATAGACACCATGAACCCCGAACGTGAAGTGCCGCGTCACAGGATAATGAACCCGCAGGCTTGTGCGGGCAACCGTTCCACGGGAAGAGATGATACCGGTTACGGCTTGCAGATAGGTTTGAGTGGAGTCCAGTGCAGACGCAGTGAACGGGCGCACAGCATTCACATACCTGCGGATACCGCTGCTGAGATATAGCCTGACCATGTTCCCGGCTGCCCAGTGCAGATCGGCAGAATACACCGACTCCCGCTTAGACGAGTCCAGATCTTGAACATGTAGTTCCGCATCCCCTGGGTGATGCCCGCGTGCAACCCAACTGGCAAAGTTGATTCGGGAGGCCAGCGCCCGGCGTTTCATGAGAAGCCGTAACCCAATCTCACGCTCTTCATGCCATGCATGGGCAAACAGTTCGTAACCCGGCGTGCCATCATCCAATGAAAATGCGGATAGAATCTTCATCTTCAAAGGATCCCTGATATCTGGTGCGAAGATGGCATCCACACGCAGGGAATTGAGGCGGTCATGTTCCTGACCGGGGGCAAAGCGTGCATCGGCGAATACGGCACTGACTCCGTATTCCAGTCTTGATGCACCCATCAGAAATGCATGCGTGGAGGCGCGTGCATACAATTGCCTCCGGGTAAACATAATGGAGACGGATTCCGGGTTCTGACGGGTATTCAGTGCCGCTAAACTGGCGGACAATGAGTACCTGAATCTACTCTGGGAGAACGATGCAGATGCATAGGAGAACTCCTGGTCTAGTGGAATCTCCCTTCCCATGAAGGGAAGAAACATCAGATCTTCCACCCGGCTCGTCCCCGCATTGACGCTGTGACCAAATAACCCGGTGTCCAGACCCAGTGCCCGGTGAAAGATGCGGGCATCTTTTTCACCCTGATAGAGCTGAACCACTCTCGGGCGGATACGTGGGTCGGTTGCATGGTGTTCATCCGCCATTCCGGTAATCCGTATGAACCTGTCGTGGGATCTGGCCGCCAGACTGCTGTGGATGGTTGGCCCCGTACGATCCACATTGGATCCTCCAAAACTTGTGTACCGGTACGGGCCTGGATCCCCCGTCTCATTGCCCGCACTAAACTGCCCCTCAAATGAAATCCCGGTTTCAGGAGTACAGCGGATAATCTGAATCGCCCCGCCGGAAGCCAGAATTCCATGGATCACTACCGGATGCGTGTGCAGCCGAACTTCACAGATCCCGGTAATCGCCAGGGGAAGTACATTCAGGCTTTGCCGATTCAGCGCATGCAGATCTATTGGCTGCCCGTCAATGAACAGGCGCCAGTCAGGGCTGGCCTCCCAGGAAGCGCCCAGCGGAGCAATATTCCAGTGATATCCCTCGGTAGAACTGCGCACCCAATCCTCGGTAAGTTCCAGAATATCACTGAGCCGGGCGACTCCAGCCTGAACAAGGTCCTCCGCAGTGAGCACCTGTGCGGAAGCGATGGAGATGCCGGACCCAAATAGGATCAGAACCCAGAAACAGATCTTCCACAGACACGACATCACTCCAGCAGGGTCTGGAGAATTTTCCCCATATTCATCTGAACACCAACCCCCGCCGAAACAAACCACAAATGCATCAGGGGCTGGGTCTGAACGCGAAGATATTCGGCCTGACTAAACACAAACCATCTGCGCCCCAGATCCAGCGAGGCCAGTACTCCAATACTGCTGACAAAATCACTCTCGCTTTGCTCACCCGAATAGCCGGTGACGGATTCATCAAATGACATCCGGTAATTTCCGATACTGATGCCCGGATTGAGCATCATCCGATGGGCCACCGGAATTTTTAATGCCCAGCCGGAACTGATCCAGAGTGCTCCAAACCCAGGGACATCCGCGGAGTTGCTGAAGCGGTGAATTCCCAGGTTGACCTCCCAGTCCCCTGTATAAAATGGTGTAGAAGCGGATACTTTCATCCCGCTTGCCGGATGCCAGTAATCGTGCAACCGGCTTTGGTTCACATTTTGGGTTCCCTGAATACGCAGTGCTAATCTGCTGAAAGGGGCCTGTGCAAGACAAGAAACCGTAATGAAGGTCAGGGGCAGGATGGCCAGCGTGTATTTCACGAATCCCAAAGCTTGATGGTATGTTCGAGTGTAAGCAGGATGCCGGCGTTAAGGAGTCCAATGAATCGATTCGAGCCATCACTGTTGATATTGTACCCCCCGTCCGCCGCAATCCACCACCAATGCATGGGCTGATACGTGAGTCTCATGGATCCCCGGATCGTACGTGTAACATCGCCATCGAGAAGATTTTGAATCGACTCTGACTTTACGGGGAATGGCTGGCGCAGATCCCGCTCCCCCTGAAACAATAGGTCCACCTTCGGTCCCAGCCGCAATCCCCGCACCCGGCGATCCAGATAAAACTCAAGGAACAAGGAGGTATGGACGTAATCGCTGAACTGTGTTGCCAGCCCCCGGTTGAGATAGATGTACTGTCCCTCAATCTGGGGTGCGTTATAGGCTCTGGAGGTGACGGTTTCCAGTGCCAGTTTCAAATCTGCTTTTGGCAGGGCATAGGCAGCCGATCCAGTCAGCACAAAGGTGATCGTCTCTGGCCCCGTATTTGACTGGAGGCGGATATCATCCACCATGAATTGCCCCTGTATGGTCAGGCGTTTGAACTGTGCCCATAAAAGCCCCGCCAGAAAACCATTGTTATCGTCATTCTTGGGAACGTTATCCACAGCGAATGTGAATGGATTGACAGGGTTCAGATATTTTAGAGAGAGTGAGGAGGAAGGGCCCGAATAGATGGCAGACTCCATGAAACTGAGCATGAATTTTTTGGTCGGACGATAATCCCAGCGGTGGGCCGCATGGAATCTCCGGGTGCTGCCGAATTTTACGGAGTCATCCGCTGCCCGCCCGGTATAGTACCGTCCATCCGTCGCACTGTCCAATTCACTCAGAACTGCCGTCACCGAGACGCGGTCCCCTCCAAGCCGAAGCCATACCTGATCCCGGCTGCGTGCATTGCTGCTGATGATCGTAGACGCATCCCCAAAGGTTCCCCAATGCAGATCCCAGCGCCCCACATAGGCAGAGAACCACCGTTGACTCCAGCCGACATAGGAATGTTCACTTCGTGCCATCAGGCGCAGGCCGGCATCAATGCCGTCCGGGTCCCGGTCATAATAGCGGCTGTGAAACACGGACATTTCTGCGACGGCGGGCCCGGCCTCCAGATAGCCACTGGCCGCCGTGCCGTGCCAGTAAAAATTAACGGCATCTCCCTGGGGGCGTACCGGGTCAATCCGGTCACTGTTGATGACATCCGTTCCTGCCATAAACGTATATCCGACCGCAACCCGGTCTTTGGACATGGAAGGCGGGCGGAGTTTTTTTCGAAGTAAATCCACCCAGTGATGCTCGGAATGGTTCAACTGCGTTGTGTCTATCTGGCTCAATGCATCCCAGACCTCCCCTCTCTGATAAGGAAGGGCCGTCGGATTTAAGCCCAGCAAATGGCCCCGGCGCTGAAGCCGCACAATGTATTCGTAGGCATGGTCGCCCGTCGGAAGGAAACGATTACTCTGCGCCAGAACTAGATCAGCTGTCAGGATAAACAGGCCGCCAAGCAGCAGACAGATCCGCAGCATCCGGCCCTGCAATGAGGGGGAATACGAGCGGGCGGACACGATGAGTTCATGTGGACACCTCATCGCTGCCTCGAAAATTTTGATTCAAGCAGATGAACCGACCGGAAATTAAAGTGCAAAAACGAATTGGCATGGAAAGGAATCGGATCCTTCTCTGCATACAACCGGGACAGATTCAGGATAGTACAAGATTTATGCATCAATTCGTTAGATTTATTGTGGTTCCAGAACAGACTGAAACCGGAATTTGCAGTGCATATGATTGGATCAAATCCATCCATACACCCCAAACTAAGGACTAAAGTTATATTGTTTCGATGACCATGGTCTTTGAGAATCCGAGCGGTTCTGCGGAAGAATGGACAGTACGGGCACGGGAGATGCAGGTTTTGTGTATAAGGGCGGCATAAGCCGTTTGATGAATGTCTCGGAAGTTTGAATTTATTGCTCTGATCATTACGGATATCATTGCCGTGGCAGCCTCCTGTATTCTGTTTTTACGGATCAGGTTTCCTGATAGTTTTGACCTTCTCGGCTTTGAGGGGGCGCAGGGACAGATGATCTATCCCCTGTATGCCTCACTGGGCCTTGCACTCTTCTGGATTGTCATGCTCCTGTTTGCCGGGATGTACCGAGAACGACACGCAGCCAGCCGGATTGATGAAATCGTCTCTCTGGCAAAAGTGATTACGGTTGGCGTTCTGATCCTGGTCTTCAGCATCTTTATAGAGGCGCTGGAAACTGGAGGAAACCTCTCTACATTTGCAACCTACTGGGGCTCCGTACTGGGAATGATTACATCTGGACGGATCCTTGTGCGCTCGGTGCAGAAGGCGCTCATCCTGCGAGGATACGGGACACACCGTGCCCTCGTTGTTGGATGGCGGGATCAGGTTGAGCGGCTGCACCGGGATGTCGCCAAGTACCCGGCTGCCGGTCTGCAAATCGTCGGAGCAGTGCGGCTAGGCCAACAGGGAGATGCGACCTTGAATGGATCGGAAGCAGACGGAACAGAGACGATACACGCCATTGAGCACCTACCTGACATGATTGATGACCTGCAGGTTCGGGATGTCCTGATCGCATTGGGATCGCAGGATCATAAAGAACTTGCAGAGGTCCTGCAGCTCTGTGACGGAAAGAATGTAGCCCTCAAAATCGTTCCGGATTTTTACTCCGTGATCGGGGGGATGGCACGGACCGAACACATCTACGGTCTCCCCCTCATTGAAGTGTTTCCAATTCCAATGCCCGCATGGGAACAGGTCACAAAGCGGCTCATTGATCTGGTTGTCGCACTGATCATTCTGGTTGTCGGGATGCCGCTCTGGGTCGGACTCACCATTGCTGTGAAGACGACCTCTGAAGGCGGGGCCATTTACAGGCAGAAACGGATCGGAAAACAGGGCCGTGTTTTCACCATGTATAAATTCAGGACGATGCGGATGGATGCAGAAGCGGAAACCGGCCCCGTATGGGCCTCCAAGGATGACACCCGCTACACCCCTGTTGGACGCTGGCTGCGGAAAACGCGTCTGGATGAAATTCCCCAGTTATGGAATGTCATGCGCGGGGATATGAGTCTGGTTGGTCCCCGCCCGGAACGGCCGTACTTTGTGGAGAAACTCATCGGCAAGGTGCCGCTCTATAATCGACGCCACCGCGTCAAACCCGGGATCACCGGCTGGGCACAGGTCATGTGGCATTATGACCGCTCGCTTGAAGATGTACAGCAAAAGGTGAAATTTGATCTCTACTACATTGAAAATATGAGTCTGCGGATGGACTTCAAAATTCTCTTCCGAACCCTACGAGCCGTTATATCGGGAGGCGGTCATTGAGCAGGATTGAGCAATTCTCAAATACCGAACTTCGGGAGTTGCTTCACGCACTCCTGGTGCCTCGTGTGATTGAGGAGCATATGCTGCGCCTCATTCGCCACAACCGGATCTCAAAATGGTTCAGTGGCTACGGCCAGGAAGCCATTGCTGTCGGCTGTACCTGGGCATTGCGGAAAACCGATGTAGTTCTGCCCTTACATCGGAATCTGGGCGTGTGGACTACGCGGCAGGTACCGCTTCGTCCACTCTTCTGCCAGATGATGGGAAAAGCCGGAGGCTATACCCAGGGACGGGATCGCACCTTTCATTTTGGACTGCCGGAGAAACGTCTTGTGGGGATGATTTCGCATCTTGGCGCGATGCTGCCCGTCGCCTGCGGGATCGCTCAGGCCGCCCAGCTCAAGGGAAACGAGGACATTGCAGTTGTTTTTTGCGGGGACGGAGCCACGCGAGAGGGAGATTTTCACGAAGCGTGCAGTCTGGCGGGGATCTGGGATTTACCCGTCTTGTTTATTGTGGAGAATAACGGGTACGGTCTCTCAACTCCAACCGAGGAAGCGGTACCCATTGCAAATTTGGCCGATGCAGCTCCTGGCTATGGATTCCCGGGCATATCCGTGGATGGAAACGATGTACTGAGCGTGGTCATGGCAGTTCAAAGCGCCGCTGCACATGCACGTCAGGGCAGCGGCCCGACCCTTCTTGAGATGAAAACCTTCCGGCGGCGCGGGCATGAGGAAGCCTCGGGAGTGAAGTATGTCCCTCAGGCACTCATGGAAGAGTGGGCGGCGAAGGATCCGGTGGAGCTGTATGCGGCCCGAATGATCGAAAACGAGGTGGTCACCGCTAGAGAAATAGAAGCAATGCGGGGCGAAATATCCAGAGAGGTCGAGGCGGCCTCCGAGTATGCGCTGGCGCAGCCTCTGATGGAAAGTACCGCTTCCAGGGAAAAAAGATCGGTGTTTGCCATCGGGAGTGCGCCACTTCGGCAGCCCAATGGCAAACCGTCCGAACTCCGCTTCGTGGATGCCATCTGTGAGGCGATGCGGCAGGCAATGGAAGAAGATGAACGCGTCCTTCTGATGGGACAGGATGTTGCCGGGTACGGAGGGGTATTCAAAGCATCCGCCGGACTTCTGGAGCAGTTCGGGGCCACGCGTGTGCGCAATACACCGATCATGGAAAGTGGTGTGCTGGGGGCAGCACTGGGGCTGACGCTGGAAGGCTTTCGCCCCATTATAGAAATGCAGTATGCCGACTTTATCTCCTGTGGATTTAATCAGATTGTGAATAATCTGGCTACGACGCATTACCGGTGGAACGCGCCCGTGAATGTGACCATCCGGGCTCCATTTGGAGGGCATATCGGTGCCGGCCCGTTTCACTCACAGTCCAGAGAAGCCTGGTTCTGCCATGTTCCCGGGTTAAAAGTGGTCGTCCCGTCCACCCCCTACGACGCAAAGGGACTGCTTCTGGCCTCTGTTGCAGATCCGAATCCGGTTCTATATTTTGAACACAAGTATCTGTATCGCAGTCAGCGCGGTGAAGTGCCAAATGCCGCGTTTGATGTCCCTTTAGGGAAAGCGGCCCGCCTGTGCTCCGGCAGGGATGCCACCATCGTGACATATGGACTGGGCGTACAATGGGCGCTGGAAGCGGCACAACTGCAACCGCAAAATGGATTTTCGGTTGAAGTAATTGACCTGCGTACGCTGATCCCCTGGGATCAGGACACGGTCTTGCAGTCACTGAAAAAGACGGGCCGCCTCCTGATACTGCATGAGGCAACCATGACGGGTGGCTTTGGTGCTGAGATTGCTGCAAGGATTGCGGAGAAAGGGTTTGAATACCTGGATGCCCCGCCGGTTCGAGTCGCCAGTCTGGATACCCCCGTGCCTTTTTCAATCAATCTGGAAAAAGAAATATTTTCTGCCCGTGCACGGCTTCAGGAAGCACTTGAACACCTTCTGGCATATTAATCAGAGCGTACTGCGATCAGGATGCGGCATAAAGAGTTTGACGGAACTGTACAGGATGCTCACGTATGGGAGCAGGATGTGCATATTCGCTTATAACCAACTCATTTAAACCTAAATTGCAATGTTACAAGTAGGAGATCAGGCCCCCGATTTTACAGGACCATCCGGAGATGGGCAGGAACTGCGACTCAGTGATTATGCCGGTCATAAGGTCGCCTTGTATTTTTATCCCAAGGATGATACCCCGGGATGCACGGCAGAAGCCTGCAGTATTCGGGATCACTGGGAAGGACTCCAGGAGGCAGGAATTATGGTGATTGGCGTTTCGCCTGACAGTGTATCGTCACATCAAAAATTTGCGGCGAAGCATGATCTGCCCTTTTCACTTGTGGCAGATCCAGAAAAAAAGATTCTGGAAACATATGGGGCCTGGGGCGAAAAGAAGATGTACGGAAAGACCTTTATGGGGGTAAAGCGCACGACGTTCCTGATGGATGAATCCGGGACGATTATAAAAATCTTCAAGCGCCCGAAAACCAAAATTCACGGCCAGGAAATCCTGGATGCCTTCACAGAATCATAACCGGTGACCGCATCCCCGGATCATGGTTCCTATTAGAGGGGGAAGTCCCGAGATGGAGTACGAGTCTGTTATCGGCCTTGAGGTGCACTGCCAGTTATTGACCGCTTCCAAGGCGTTCAGTCCGGATTCCGCCGAGTTTGGGGCGGCTCCCAATCAGCATGTGGATCCTGTGAGTCTGGGACTGCCGGGCACATTGCCTGTCCTGAATGCCAGGGTCATTGCATTCGCTGTGCGTCTGGGCCTGGCAACCAGTTGTCAAATTGCAGAGCGAAGCAGTATGGCCCGGAAACATTACTTCTATCCAGATCTGCCGAAAGGGTATCAAATCTCACAGTTTGAAGATCCGATCTGCACCGCGGGACATCTTAACCTTGAGGCGGACCGACGTATCGGAATTACCCGGATCCATATTGAAGAGGATGCAGGCAAGTCCCTGCACGATCAGGATCCAGTCCGTACATTGCTTGATTATAACCGGTGCGGGGTACCACTTCTGGAAATCGTCTCCGAACCCGATCTGCGATCCGGTGCAGAAGCAAACCGGTACATGCAGAAAATCCGTCAACTGGTCCGGTACCTTGAGATCAGTGACGGGAATATGGAAGAAGGCTCATTACGCTGTGATGCGAATGTATCGGTGCGCCCTAAAGGATCCCGGATACTCGGTACGAAAACAGAAATTAAGAACATGAACTCGTTTCGCCATGTCGAGCGGGCCATTGACTATGAAGTTCAGCGACAGATCACCCTCCTGATGCAGGGGGAAAGCGTAATCCACGAAACCCGCCTGTGGGATGACATCGCCGGGCAGACCCATCCCATGCGATCCAAGGAGGAGGCACACGATTACCGGTATTTCCCAGATCCTGATTTACCCCCTGTTCTGGTGACCGAGTCGGACAGAGCCGCCATTGAAAGGGAGATGCCGAGGCTTCCTGACGAGCGCTATCGGGACTATGTTCAAACCTTGCAGCTGCCGGAGTACGATGCGGGAATTCTGACGGATGAGCGACCAGTTTCTGACTATTTTGAAGCGGTGCTGGACGCACTGCGCTCCTCACACTCGAATCATTCGTTTTCGGATCAGGCAAAAGCCGTCTCAAATTTTATCATGGGGGATGTACTTAGAACCTGCAAGGAAAAAGATGTACGCATGGCGGATTTTCCGATTGCGCCGGAGCGTCTGGCCGAGTTGGTTCATCTGCGGATGGAGGCCGCGGTCAGTTCCAGTGCCGCACAGGTGCTGTTCGAGGAAATGATCACCGATGACCGGGCACCGGATGCGATTGCAAAGGAGCGCAGACTGATTCAGATTTCGGATCGCAGTGCTTTGCAGCCCGTTGTGGATCTTGTCCTGAAAGAAAACCCCAAACAGGTAAACCAATACATGAACGGCAAGGAATCCATCACCGGATTCTTTATCGGACAGGTTATGCGCCGATTTGACGGTGCAGCGGATCCGAAGCTGGTGCATACCTTAGTCAAAGAAGAATTAATCCGCCGCAGATCATGAAACGATCCTTTATGCAAACCACACGTGCAGTACTGTACTGTGTGCTCATTACGGTGCCCGGACTGGCATGCGCACAGTCGGAGCAAAGCCCGCCGCAGAAACAGATCCAGAGTTCGTTTGAGGGTATGCTGAGTATTCGTGCAGAGATTGATCCGTCCACGGATTATCGTGGATTCGAGGTTCTTGTGGCGGGAGATCATGCAGGGGAGCCGGATACCCTCGGCTATGCAATTACCGACAGCACAGGGTATTTCTCTATGCAGGTGAATGCTCCGCGGCGCGGGGTATACCGGTTGATTATCAGCCGGTCAGGACAAATTCAGGTGTCCGGCCAAATGGCGGTCGCCGAGGGGGATTCCGCGTCATTAGAGGCCGCATTTCCCCTGCGCGGACGCAATCTGCGGATCCGGTCAAAGCAGAACGCATCGCTGCAGGCATATCAGAATATTCGTGCACAGCATGAACAGGCACTCCTTGATCTTGTGCAGTCGCAGTCATATAACGAGGAGGAGGTGCGTACGCGTGTATCACAGACAACGATGATTCTCTGGAATCTGCAGGAGACCTTCCCGAACTCGATGGGGGCAGAACTGGCCGCTGCAGAGGCGATCCTGATGGGAACCGGCTGGCAGGATTCGGTGGTCGTTACACGGATGCAGCAACTTCCTTCGTCCAATCGCCGCTACGGGGATGCCATCCGTGCAGCCAGGCAGGCAAAGGCCCGGCTGGAAGGGCAGTCGGCGGCATTGGCTCTTCTGGATGATCTGTCGGATCGGGTGGATACCCCGCTTCAGCGGGCCGAAATTGCCTCAGAACGCGTGCTTGCCCATTTAGACAGCATGGAGTATGATGCTGCACTAGAGATGACCCAGACCATACAGAGGGACTTTGGCGATACGCATTGGGCTACATGGGCGGAGCGGGCCGCGTACGAAGTACAGAACCTGCTGCCTGGGATGGAAGCCCCCCTGTTTGCGGTTCGAGATGCCGATGGAGACTCCTTACGGTTACAGGATTTAAGAGGTCGGCATGTGGTGCTGGAATTCTATCGGCCGGAAGATGATCTTTATCAGCGGGAACTGCCGGGGCGTAATGATATGATTGCGGCATTGGGGCTGGATCAGGTCGTCGTCGTGTCCATCTCCATGCAACCTGATACGCTGGTGAATGAGGCATTTTTTGAAGAACGGGATGTTCCCGGCTACCATGTATACGGGGGACAGGAAGTTGCACAGAAGTATAATATCAATGTCCTTCCGACACGCTATCTTATCGGCCCGGAAGGGAATCTCGTCAACAAGTATGTTGGCGGCACCATGGCCTCACTCCATGAGTACATGGTGGGACGTTTAGAAACACAGGAACAGGAATAAAAATGCTTATTGCAGGAAATTGGAAAATGAATACGAATGCCGCCTCTGCCGTCGAACTGGCACAGGGGGTCATTCAGGAAAGTGCAAATGCCGCCGCAGTCCGGGTGGCAGTCTGTCCTCCGGCCCCTTTCCTGAGCGGTGTCCGTGCCGCCCTGGAGGGGAGCCGGGTACGCCTGGGCGCACAGAATATGTATTGGACGGATCATGGAGCATTCACGGGCGAGATTTCGGCACAGATGCTTCTCTCGGTGGGATGCCATTATGTGATCCTTGGCCATTCAGAACGGCGACAGCATTTTGGAGAGACCGACAGTGGAGTGAGCAGTAAAGTAAAACAGGCGGTCAAGGCCGGGTTAATCCCCATCATTTGTGTGGGCGAACGCTTAAATCATCGAAAAACCGGAAAGGAACAACAGGTTGTGGCAACCCAGGTCAAACATGCTCTAGAAGACTTAAAAAAGGTCCAGTCCCCCAACTCCCTCGTGATTGCGTATGAGCCGGTCTGGGCGATTGGCACCGGAGAAACAGCGACCCCGGAGCAGGCTCAGACTATGCACAGATTTATCCGGTCACTGGTAAGCCGGCAGTTTGGCAAAAATTTTGCTTCCGATCTGCATATTCTCTATGGCGGGAGTATGAAACCATCCAATGCGAAAGATCTTCTCCGCCAGAAGGATGTAGACGGCGGGCTGATTGGCGGAGCAAGTCTTAAATCCGAAGTATTCGGCCAGATTATCCACGCTGCACAGGAGGTGCAGCAGGGGTAGACGAAGTCCTGTAAGAACGGAGGACGACCGGTGCGATCCTTGCTCCGCAGGATACGCAGCGCTCATCGAAGGTCAGTCCTCACTTTTTGAGGAAGCGGACTTCTCTTTATCCGCAGGTGCTTCACTGGTTTTCGTTTCTGTGCTGGATTCTTTACCGTCAGACTTGCTATCTTTCGATCTTTCATGGTCAGGCTTCGTGACGTAGTCTGTCTGATAGAACCCACTGCCCTTAAGAATAAAGCCCGTGCCCCCGCTGATTATTCGCTCCACGGGCTGACCGGTGGTGGGACATTCTGTAAGCGGCTCGGCAGTAATGGACTGAAATGCTTCAAAAACGGTTCCGTCGGCGCGTTTATAGTCGTATGTTGGCATGCGGCGTGCAGTACAATAAAGACAGCCCGCTTTTAAGCATTACCGGGAGGTTTGTTCCGTTGCAGGGTTTGTGCTTGATCCAAAGAGTGCTTCGTAGGCGGCATCGGCAACCAAACCGCGAACCCCGCGGAAGCGTTCGTAGGCATCTCTTGTCGGATAAACGCGGTTGCTGAGCAGGATCACCCACACCTTTGAGTCGGGATCAATCCATATTGAGGTGCCGGTGAAGCCGGTATGCCCATAACTGCGCGGCCCGAAGTAGTGACCGGCGGAAGAGGGACGGCCGTCCCGTCTCTGGGTATCCCAGCCCAGCGCACGCGTACTCAGTGCAGTGTCTACGGCCGCGGTGAACAGGTCAATCGTACGGGGCTGTAGAAAGTCATTCCCACTGTGGTCTCCTCGCTGCACCATCATCCGGGCAAATTGTGTAAGATCTCCGGCAGAAGAGAAAAGTCCGGCATGGCCGGCGACTCCTCCCATGATCCAGGCGGTTTCATCATGAACCTCCCCCTGAATGAGACGATGTCGGAAGTAGTCATCCAACTCGGTAGGAACCACCGTGGAATCGGTCGTTCCGGTGCCACGAAAGCCTGTGGACTCCATCTCCAGCGGTTCGAAAATATTGCGGGTGCACCACGAATCAAAGGGTTCCCCCGTGATCTCTTCCATCACCAGTACCAGTGTAATCATCCCGATGCTGCTGTAGAGTGATTCTTTTCCTGGATCTGTCAGAAGTGGTATAGAAAAAATGGAATCCAAGACCGCTTCATCGGTTGTAAGGCCATATTGATAGAAGGGCTGCCCTGCGGGTAGGCCGCTGGTATGTGCCAAAAGATGTCGGATCGTAATGGATTGCCGTTCAGGAGTATTGAATGCGTCCAGATAACGGGAAATCGGTGCTTCCAGATCCAGCTTCCCCTGCTCATAAAGGATCATGGCGGCAGTAGTTGTGGCAACGACTTTGGTCAGAGAAGCCAGATCAAAGAGGGACGTTGCAGATATATGCTGTTCTGATTGATAGGTGAATGCACCATAGCCGGTCAATTTGATGATTTCCGAGTGTTTTCCCACTGCAACCGCTGCGCCTGGAAAGGCTTGATTTCGAATGGACTGGAGAATGAGGGAATCCAGATTCGTAAATGCATCTGGGTTCACGACACTGGAGGAATTCGTGCCACGAATGAAATGCTGGATGGACGGCACCTGGCCTGATGATTCCAGATTGCCTTCCACGGGCAACCGGCATCCCGTCAGGGCCAGCAGCAAAGCAGGAAAAATGTACAGAGTTTGACGACTCATAATCAACGCCCCCATGACCATTGTGACGGGAACAGACAGACAGCGAGGCAAAATAAACGATGATACCTATAGAAAGATGCCAAAGATCTGCATAGAAAATTCAAACCGGCGAGAGTATGGGATTAGAAAAGAGTCCACAGGGCCTGCGGGGAGATGAACTTCGCCGGGCAGGGGGGATAGACGGCGGGTATTTCAGGCTCACACGAAGTCCATCTTTGCCCGTTTTCGGTGGAGTCAAAGTTTGGCATGCATCTCCTCTGGATAAGCATTCTTTTATTTGTCATTGACCCTGTGGATCCTTAAGTTCATGGAACTATGTCTGTGAGCAACCATGGGGGAGAAGGGAGCCCCATCCACTCCCGCATCGTCTAAACCAGCCTGAGAACTCCCGCCACCGTTCTACGAGCACACGATCTGATTCCCCTGCTCCCCGTCCCTCCATGTCTACTTGGGGTGCCACTGAGTCTACCTGTTTTTATTTTTGCGTATAATTCCCTAATTTTGGGATGATGAGAGATAAGATTGCACTTCACCACCTGCCAGAAAGATCAGGATCTTTCTGGCAGGTGGGTGCTGATTCGATGTATAGAGTACCTGCTTCCTCACCCGCTCAATTTCTGCGTCGCCGGGGACGAAGTGGATCACAAATTCCTTTAATTTTGGGGATTCTTTCATTCGTCCTGTTCTTGACTAACTTTGACTCAGATTGCTATGGCAACCATGTTTCGGCCGCAGTCTCTTATGTGGGTACCGAGACAAACCGACCATTGTCCGTTTCCCTGAACAATACAATACAAACGCTTCCGTCGGAAAAATTTGCGGATTTAACTCTGACCGGAAAAAATCAGGCACTTACGTTTGTACGTCAGGAGGAGCATACCACGCGGGATGAAAATCAAGTAATATTCCCGCATTTTGACTCCACAGCAGAACATGAACCCGCTGTCATCGGTGTCGGGGACTTCAGCGACCGGATTGAGTTCGCAATCACTCCAGACGATTTTGACTTGTATGGGGGGACATCAGCCGCGGTATGGGCTGATGGAGTATTCACCCAGATTGCCACAGATCCCCCGGGCAGTAGTGTTGCAGATAACCGCCTCTTCGTAATTGTGCATGAGGCAAAGGATGATGTGCCGGAGACAGATAAAACTGTTCTGGGCGGAGAAGACAGTAAGTTAATCCTAACATTGGAGGCGGATAAACTCGTGGTTTCTGAGGGAGAGTCTGTGACTCTGACGATGTCTCTGTCAAAAGCACTCACGAAGAGCGGAGGAACTCAAATCAGTTTACAGGGATCTTCATCAGGCGGTGCCTGGGATTATAACATGAGCAGCTGTTCAAGCCCCTCTAATCCGAACGGCTGTGACTACTATCATGAATTTATATTCGCAGCCGGTACAACAGAATCTAGTGTTAACGTTGATGTCATTAGAGCTAATGTCGCTGAGAAAGAGGAGTTTTTGATTTTTGCCAGAGGCAGACCAGTTGGAATCGGAGATGCAGGATGGGAATTCTATGGAGCTGACTGCGACGCATCCGAATGTAAAGTTAAGATTACAATCAGGGGGGAGCCGCTGACGGTAAACCTTGCGGCATCTCCAAATCCGGTGGAGGAGGGCAATCCGGTGACGATCACAGCGACGCTTGCCTATGCATCAGCAAATGAGTTGGAGATTCCGCTGAACGTAACTCATAAATGCGGAAAATGTACTGCAGAACGTACAGACTACAAAAAAATATCTTCCATTATAATCCCTGCCGGAGAGACCGAAAATACGGCAGAGATCCAGACCCGTACAGATTCGGATCATGAAGATGAGATATTCCTGATCGCATTAGACAACGTACCGCCGGGTTTGCAGGAAGGCCCTCAGGATTCAGTTTTTGTGAAGATTAAAGAACCATTGCCAGAGGTTAATTTTGCTTTGGCTTCTGCCAGTAAAAGCGAAGACGCGGGTGCGCACAACGTAGTGGTAAACCTCAGTATGGCTGCCCCTGCGGGAGGCTTAACATTGAATTACGATGTGAGTGGTAGTGCAGCGGCCGAAGACTACAGTATCACCGATTCGGGGACGGCTTCCGTGAGTGCAGGTGCGACCTCGGTAACCATTTCAGTCAGGATTAACGATGACAGCAAAGATGAGAATGATGAGACGGTAATTCTGACCTTAACTGATGGTCCAGGATATACGGCGGGAAGTGAGAATGTACATACCCTGACGATTCTGGACAATGATCAGTCTTCGGCAGCACATACGGTCAAATTATTATCGGCATACCCGCCGAACCCGGTGAATGAGGGGCAATCCGTTATCATCACGGCGGAGTTATCGGGGAGGTTGTCCGGCGATGTGGAGATTCCGTTAGCGCTCATAGAGGATACTGCCGAACCGGCGGACTATGGAGGTTTGACCGAGAGCAAGATCACGATTCCCGGAGGCAGTACGACCGGAACGGTGAAGATTCCGATAACGGATGACCAAAAGGAGGAGCAAAAGGAGCAGTTTACGGTGGAGATTGATGCAGACAGGTTGCCCTCTGCGCTGACCGTGGGAGATCCCGGTTCCATCAGGATAACGATCATCAACAGACTGATAATTACCTGGTCGGCAGATCCCAACCCGGTTTATGAGGGTCAGACAACGACGCTGACATGGACGCTGTCTAAACCGGTAGGCGGCGGTAACGGCGTTGTCGTTATTGATCCTGACTGCGACCCTCCAAAGGCTGGCTATGTCATAATTCGGGTATCGAACAAGCGTCGCGGCGGCAATGTTGATGATTTTGACTTTGTGAATCCAGGCTGTGATCAATATGGAGTACGGCACGCAAAAATGAATATCTATCCAGATCCCGACAATCCCGAATATACGCTCAAAACTGCCAGTATTGAACTCCGTATCAAGGAGGATGATATTGTGGAGGGTGAGGAGACGTTAGTGTGGACCAGAAGCGATTGGGCAGGGGGGAATTCACATAACATGCTGGGGCTACTTCATGCCCGGTGTTTACCCAATCAAAACTGTTCGTATGCCCTAACCATCAAGGACCGGCCCACGGTGAGTTTGTCGGCAGATCCTGACTCGGTGGCGGAAGGGAAGCTGGTGACAGTCACGGCGGCGATTACGGAGGCGCAGTCCACGGATGTAGACGTTCCGATAGAATCAAAATTCTTGAAGGGAAATGATGACGGCGATTACGGTCCGGTTCCAGACCGGATCACAATCCCGGCAGGGAAAACGGAGGGGACCGGTGAAATCCCAACAAGAGATGACGAAATTGTGGAGGTTGACGAAAAATTCAGGATTTTGATTAAGCAGGATGAGTTTGAAAAAGCCTACCCCGAACTAAAGATCTGGAAAAGAGGAGCGATTCCGATCTGGATTCTGGATAATGACCGCCCCACCGTTACGCTTTCGGTAACGCGGAACACATTGTACGAGGGGGAGTCGGCGGATCTGACGCTGACGCTTTCTGAAGCACAGCCTGACCCAGCAGCGATCCCGCTGACGCTGACCCCGGGTACGGCAGAGACGGGTGACTACGGAAGTTTACGCGAAATCACGATCCCGGCAGGTACACTGTCAGGGATGGGTACGATTACGACCAAAGAGGATTTGGATGCGGACGATGAGACGTTTACAGTGTCACTGGGAGATTTGCCACCGAAGATAGACGAAGGAATGCCTTCTTCGGTGGAGATCACGATTCTGGAGAGGCGTAATGTTCACTTATCGGCGACCAAGCAGGTGACTGAAGGGGAGGAGGTGACGGTGACGGTGACACTTTCCGGAGCACTTCCAAATCCGGTGGCAATTCCGCTGACGCTGACACCGCGCACCGCGGAAAAAGACGATTACGGCAATCTGGCATCCATCACGATTGCGGCCAATGCACTGACAGGCACAGGGACAATTAAGACGGTAAAGGATGCCGACCATGACGATGAGACGTTCACGGTTTCCCTGGGCACTCTGCCATCGGAGGTCATTGAGGGAACGCCTTCTTCGGTTTCGGTGACGATTACGGATCCTGACACGCCCCCGAGTGTGTCTCTGTCTGCAAACCCCAATCCAGTGGACGAGGGCGGTTCGGTGACCGTCACGGCAACGCTCTCCAAAGCACTGCCGGATCCGGTGACGATTCCGTTGACGCTGACCCCGGGCACCGCAGAAGAAGGTGATTACGGCAATCTGGCATCCATCACGATTGCGGCCAATACGCAGGCAGGCACGGGTACAATTGCGACAGTAAAGGATGCCGATTATGACGATGGGACATTCACGGTTTCCTTAGGTAGCCTGCCACCGGAGGTCATTGAGGGAACGCCTTCTTCGGTTCTGGTGACGATTATGGATCCTGACACGCCCCCGAGTGTGTCTCTGTCTGCAAATCCCAATCCAGTGGACGAGGGCGGTTCGGTGACCGTCACGGCAACGCTCTCCCAAGTGCTGCTGGATCCCGTGACGATTCCGCTGACGCTGACACCGGGCACGGCAGAAGAAGGCGATTACGGCAATCTGGCATCCATCACAATTGCGGCCAATACGCAGGCAGGCACGGGCACAATTGCGACGGTAAAGGATGCAGACTATGACCATGAGACGTTCACAGTTTCTCTGGGCAGTCTGCCATCGGAGGTCAGTGAGGGAACGCCTTCTTCGGTTCTAGTGACGATTATGGATCCTAACACACCACCGAATGTGTCTCTGTCTGCAAACCCCAATCCAGTGGACGAGGGCGGTTCGGTGACCGTCACGGCAACGCTCTCCAAAGCACTGCCGGATCCGGTGACGATTCCGTTAACGCTGACACCGGGCACGGCGGAAGAAGGCGATTACGGCAATCTGGCATCCATCACGATTGCGGCCGATGCGCGGACAGGAACCGGTACAATTGTGACGGTAAAGGATGCAGACTATGACAATGAGACGTTCACAGTTTCCCTGGGCAGTCTGCCATCGGAGGTCAGCGAGGGAACGCCTTCTTCGGTTCTGGTGACGATTATGGATCCTGACACACCACCGAATGTGTCTCTGTCCGCAAATCCCAATCTAGTGGATGAGGGCGGTTCCGTGACCGTCACGGTGACGCTCTCCAAAGTGCTGGCGAATCCGGTGACGATTCCGTTGACGCTGACATCAGGCACGGCGGAAGAAGGAGATTACGGCAATCTGGCATCCATCACGATTGCGGCCAATGCGCGGACAGGAACCGGTACAATTGCGACGGTAAAGGATGCAGACTATGACGATGAAACATTCACGGTTTCTCTGGGCAGTTTACCCTCAACGGTCTACGCAGGATCGCCCAGTTCGGTTCTAGTGACGATTACAGATCCTGACACGCCTCCGGTCGTGCTTCCAGATGTGCGCCTGTCCGCAAATCCCAATCCAGTGGACGAGGGCGGTTCGGTGACCGTCATGGCGACGCTCTCCAAAGCACTGCCGGATCCGGTAACGATTCCGTTGACGTTAACCCCGGGCACCGCGGAAGAAGGAGATTACGGCAATCTGGCATCCATCACGATTGCGGCCGATGCGCTGACAGGAATCGGTACAATTGCGACGGTAAAGGATGCAGACTATGACCATGAGGCATTCACAGTTTCCCTGGGCAGTCTGCCATCGGAGGTAAGCGAGGGAACGCCTTCTTCGGTTCTAGTGGCGATTATGGATCCTGACACGCCTCCGAGTGTGTCTCTGTCTGCAAATCCCAATCCAGTGGACGAGGGGAAAGCGGTGACGTTCACCGCAACGATTTCCAGGGTCTTGCCCAGTCCAGTGACGATTCCGTTAACGCTGACCCCGGGCACGGCGGAAGAAGATGATTACGGCAATCCGGCATCCATCACGATTGCGGCCGATGCGCGGACAGGAACCGGTACAATTGCGACGGTAAAGGATGCAGACTATGACCATGAGACGTTCACGGTTTCTCTGAGCAGCCTGCCATCGGAGGTAAGCGAGGGAACACCTGCTTCGATTCTGGTAACGATCCGGGATATAGATACGCTTCCGTCCACACCACCGGGTGTGTCTCTGTCCGCATCCCCGAACCCGGTCAACGAGGGCGATGCGGTTACAATCACCGCCACGCTCACCGGCGAGTTATCCGGCCCGGTCGTCATTCCCCTGACCTATACTCCCGGGGCTCCCGGCCCCACCGAACCGACCGATTATGTACCGGCTCCAGAGATTCGGATTGCTTCCGGGGCGCAAAGCGGCGCGGCGGTGGTGCAAACGGTACCGGACGAGATCTCAGAGGGAACGGAGCGGCTCATCGTGGCCTTGGGGGCACTGCCAGCGGCGGTGGAGGCCGGCCATCCTTCGGATGTTGAGATCACGATTCTGGATGATGACTCGCCGCCCCCGGTGGAGGTGACGCTGTCGGTGGATCCAGAGAAGGTCGAAGAGGGAGCATCGGTCACGGTGACTGCCACGCTGGCAAACCCGCTGGAGACCGCGGTGGAGGTGCCCCTGATCCAGACCCCTTATACGGCCGAGCCGGACGATTACACGCCGCTGCCCTATGTGACGGTTGCCAGTGGAGAGACGCAGGGGACGGGACAGATTGTGACGATTGCAGATAATGACACGGACGATGAACAGTTGATTGTTTCATTGGGGGATATGGATCCGGCGGTCCTGGTGGCGGGACGGGAATCCTCGCACTGGGTGACGATTCTGGACCGGATTCCCCCCAAAGCGGTGCGGGTAGATCTTTCCGCCTCTCCCCGTCCTGTGAATGAGGGAGATGCGGTGACGATCACCGTAGAACTGTCTGCGGCACTGCCTGCGGCGGTGACCATCCCCCTCACGCTGACTCCCGGCAGCGCAGATGCACAGGATTATGAGGCACAGATTCCGAGGCAGGTGACCATTCAAAGCGAAGAAACTGTCGGGATCTATGTGATCCGGGCCACGGACGATGATATTGCGGAAGATGACGAGACGTTTACGGTGCAGGTGGGCAAACTGTCGGATGGGATGGCGGCCGGAGATCCACTTGCGGTCACGATCATTGATGACGATGCGGTCGGCATTCAGGCGCTGCCATCGGTCTCGCTCCTGGAGGGAAGCAGCAAAGCATTTGCTTTCTCGCTGACCTCTGAGCCGCTGGACGCGGTGACGGTGA
>JAJECE010000084.1 GCA_022822185.1 Rhodothermales bacterium
CTGGATACTGGTTGCAAGCACATCAGACACAATAAATGAATCTTCCGGCATTATCTCACAATGAAGATGGATCGCCTGATCCGCTCCCATTGCTAACCCCTGTCTCAGAGAACTTTCAACGCGATCAGGTCCGAGGGCAATGAGTGTGATAGTTCCTCCATATTGGTCCCTTAGTTTGATCGCTATTTCAATAGCTGACTCATCGTGAGGATTAATAATCCAGACTAGCCCCTCGTCCGTCACATGAGACTGGTCATTTCCCAGTACGGGTCTGGACTCGGTGTCGGCAGTCTGTTTCACACAAACGGCAATGTTCATATCTGCTTCTAGAAAATATGGTTGGGTTGTAGCTTTCAGAAATCCCCGGAAGGCAAGACAAAACCAGAAAGACTTATCGGCAGGCCTTGTTTCCCGATCAAATATCTCCAAAGTGAACGGTTATACCTGCAATGCTGCTGCTTTATCCCATATTCGGATTGCAGATTACGTGATTGACCATTGGAGAACGACCCAGAATGTACTCAACCAGATACTAAACGAGCAATATGTACCAGTATTTAGGATAGATGGATGCGTTATTACTAGTTGAATTTCATGAAGCCTTGCAGGGGTAAGGATAGTCGACAAAACAAGGGGCCTGAGATCACATCTATACTATCTAAGTCAGATTGGGGTTCTGTGGTTATAATTGCAGAGTTTATTTCTCAAACTGAGCAGCCCATTCCGGATTGACCGACTATCGGGAACTTTTTATTGGGCATACGTACAAATAGCGTTGCCCGCCTGAGTCCGATACGTTGGGCAACACGAAATCGGGCCTCACGATAACCAGAGGCCCGCACGAAATTGGGCTTCTGGATAGGAGATCAAGCAAAGAGGGGGGGGGCATTTTCTATGCCCCCCTCTTTTATTATCCTAGAACCACCGTCAGATTGGGGTGTTACGCTGGACACCCAGAATTTATTGCCCCAATAGATGCGAAAATTTTGGGTTGATCAATTTTCGGGAACTTTTTATTGGACGGACATATAAACTATATTGTCCAGCATCAATACAATGTTGGGCAGCACAAACAGAGGGCCTCATTACAGGGGGCCCGACAAACAGGGGGCCTCTTACAGGGGGCCCGACAAACAGGGGCGGGGGTCTTCTAGGCCCCCGCCTTGATTATTCCGTCATATGGGTCGCGTTGCCGTCTTTGTTGATGCGGGTTATTTCTTTGCTCAAGGATCCAAGGAAGTATTTCGTAAGAAGTTACCTCGTAGCCGGTTAAGGCTTGACTCTCTAACTGTTACGGCAAAGCTGAAAAAATTTGCTGAAGATAATACGGGGCTTGAACTGCTCAGAATCTATTGGTATGATGGCACAAAGGGGAGGCCAACGCAACAGCAAATTGAACTGGCCCAACTTCCAAATGTCAAGATTCGACTCGGATTCGTCAATTCTTTTAAGCAGCAAAAGGGAGTTGACTCCCTCATTGTAACGGATATGGTTACGCTCGCACAGAATGGAGCGATGGCCTCGTGTATCTTGCTTGCGGGGGATGAGGACCTTAGAGTCGGTGTCCAGTTAACGCAGATGCAGGGAGTCCGAGTTCATCTCTTGGGAATTAGACCAGCAGAAGCAAGTCAGTCAAATCTTCTTCGTCAGGAAGCCGACACCACGCACGAGTGGATATCCTCAGATGTAAAATCATTTCTTTCCAGAATTCAAACGTTTCCCCAAAAACTCCCCGCTAGCATTATATCTCTTACTGATGTTGGTGCAGAAGTAGCTAACCGAATTCCCAAAAATGAAATCTTAGATATTCTCAAGAATTTAGGCGCAGATCAGCGCGTTCCACCTGAATATTTCGGGCAACTTATGTACTGGGGGCGTTTGGTTACAGCGAAAAATGTATTGGACGGGGGGCGGAAAAAGGAAGTAATTGATGCATTCATCTCCCGCCTCAAGGCCAGAAGATCTAGAGAATCCTGACATGTCAGGCAATGAAATCCACTCTGTTGAATCGTACAAGCCGATTCTGTTTTGCATCGTTACTGAGAACAGGGGAAAATACAGGATTAAAGGGGGCTATATGATCCTGTGATTGATTGTCCTGCCCCGAAATGTCCTCTGTACTGGTATTTTATCCATATCTAATTCCGATGAGTCAGGGTCAATACGGCAGAATCCCGTTTCCGAAGAAGTATTTGGCTCGCGGCCATTGATGCTCGGAGAAAAGTATGTAGATCACCAAATCCCCGCTCCCCCGGCAATCGTCGCTCCAGCAGTCGTTATTCAGTCCAGAGACTCCATCTGAGATGAACAACCAGACCAGAAATCACTGGATACATCCGTCCAGTCAAGTCCCCCAGTAAGGTTAATTCCAATAAACTTGTTAAATTTAACCGTGCTCATAAACGATCCGAGACTGAACCATGATCAACTGGGGAATTATAGGTGCAAGCACCATTGCAAAAGAATGGATGATCCATGCAATCAATGTCTGTCCGGATAGTCAGGTAATTGCACTTCTTAGCCGGTCACAGCAGCGTGGAGATCGTTTTCGGAATCAGTTTGGGATTCCGCACACCTATACCGAACTCAATACATTTCTTGCAAACCCCGACATTGATGTGGTCTATATCGGCACAACGAACGAATTGCATAAGCCGCAGACGCTTGCAGCTGCCGCTGCCCGGAAACATGTTCTCTGCGAAAAGCCGCTTGCCCTCACACTCAGAGATGCACATCAAATGGTACAGGCCTGCTCCGAGGCAGGCCTCGTCATGGGGACCAACCATCATCTGCGGAATGCCGTCACACACCGCACACTTCGTAACCTGATTCAGGAGGGCGCAATCGGTAATCCCCTTGCAGTGCGGGTATTTCACGCTGTCCTCCTCCCCCCGCATCTGCAAACCTGGCGCATCAAAGATCCATTCGCCGGAGCCGGCGTAGTTCTGGATATTACCGTTCATGATACGGACACACTACGCTTTATCCTCAGCGATGAAGTAGCGTCAGTCATGGCATGTACTTCGTCGCAGGGGCTTGGGGAACATGGGATTGATGATACCGTGATGGGGGTGATGCGCTTCGAGCGTGGCACCCTTGCACAATTTCATGATTCATTTGTCATCGGACACGCCGGAACCGGACTTGAAGTCCATGGCACCGATGCATCCCTGATTGCCAGAGATGTTATGACGCAGCAACCCGTTGGAGAAATCTTCCTCCGCAAAGGGAATCAGCTAAAACAAATGCAACTCCCTGCCCCTGTGAATCTATACGAACGAGCGGTTAAACACTTTAACGCTGCGGTTCAGGGAGAGGGAGAACCCGCAGCCACTGCTGATGACGGGCTTCGCTCTCTTGCGGTTGCACTGGCAGTTCAGCAGTCAGCACAGACAGGCGAACAAATTCCCGTGACCTATGCCTGAATTTTGTTCGCTGACCACCGCTGCAGAAAAGATTCCTGATCAGGCGGTCGTGACCGTAAGCGCTTCCAGTGGTCTAGGCTGCCCTGACGCAGTGCTGGCTGCAATTGGTCAGCGCTTTAGAACAACCGGCCATCCATGCCAATTGACCACGGTTCATCCCATTGCCGCCGGCGATATGTACGGCATTAACGGGATTGACCACCTGGCATACGACGGGCTTCTGCAACGAGTCATTGCCGGCTCTTTACCCAGCGGCCCCTCATCCATGCCCTCCCCCAGAATCTGGCAAATGATCGGAGAGAACCGCATGGAAGCCTATAATCTGCCCAGCGGAATCCTGTATCACATGCACCGCGAAGCGGCAGCACACCGGCCGGGAGTCCTGACAAAGGTTGGCATGGATACGTTTGTAGATCCGAATCTTTTGGGTGGATGTATGAATGACTGCAGCCCCCCGGATGTCGTGAAGCGAGTTCTATTTGAAGGAGAGGAGTGGCTGTTCTATCCATCAATCGCAATTGATGTTGCACTGATCCGTGGAACGACCGCCGATGCGCATGGCAATATCACAACCGAACATGAAGGCAGCAGCCTTGGGATCTATGATCAGGCACTGGCCGCCCATAATCATGGCGGAATCGTGATTGCACAGGTCAAACGTGTCGCAAAATCCGGCGCACTCAAACCCCAGGATGTCCGAGTCCCCGGTATCGTTGTTGACTATGTGGTCACTGTACCCGAACAAATGCAGACCACCAATACCGTGTATGATCCGAGTATCAGCGGAGAAAGTGCCCCCGAAGGAAAAGTGTATGACCTGATGCCCTGGGGACCTGCAAAGCCCATGGCCCGCCGTGCAGCCATGGAATTAAACCGGCAGGATGCGGTAAACCTGGGATTTGGTGTATCCGCACAGGTACCCCGCATCCTCTTAGAAGAAGGATTATCCGATGCAGTGACCTGGGTGATTGAGCAGGGCGCGGTGGGCGGAATGCCACTTCTGGATTTTCAATTTGGCTGCGCGTCCGGTGCACAGGCCATCATGGGATCCCCCGATCAATTCACGTATTTTCAGGGAGGCGGGTTTGATCGAAGTTTCCTGTCGTTTATGCAGATTGATCAACACGGATGTGTGAACGTCTCCCGCCTTGCCGCCCGCCCGCATGTTACCGCAGGTGTCGGAGGGTTTATTGATATCACCGCCAATGCACGACATCTTGTGTTTATAGGAACCTATACTACCGGCGGACTTCGACTCACCATTGAAGAAGGGCAGGTAACGATTCTCCAGGAAGGCAAAGTGCAAAAACTGGTTCCTGAAGTGGAACACGTTTCCTTTAGTGGAAGCCGAGCCCTTCGTTTGGGGCAGCAGATCACCTATATTACAGAGCGATGCGTGCTGAAACTGCTGCCCGAAGGGCTCACATTGGTCGAAATTGCACCCGGAATCCATCTGAAACGTGACATACTCGATCAAACCCGTCTTAATCTTCAGGTGAGCCCCTCCCTGAAAACAATGGATCGGCGACTCTTTGATCCCGCCCCCATGAATCTTCAACTTCCCTCAAAAAATGAACCGGGTTGAACTTGAAATTCGAAGGCATCTGGCAGTATTGAGACTCAATCGCCCGGAAAAGCGCAACGCAATTGATCCGCCAATGCTCGAAATTCTTGATGCGCATCTTGCGACCATTGAGTCAACCCGTGATCTTCGTGCAGTGATTCTCACAGGTACGGGCGATAAAGCCTTCTGTGCGGGGGCGGATATTAAAGCATGGGCTGCATTGGATGCCCTCGGAATGTGGAAACAGTGGATCCCGAGAGGGCAGCGAATTCTGCAGCGGCTGGCCGGCCTGCGGCCACCCGTCATTGCAATCCTCAATGGCTATGCCTTCGGCGGCGGACTTGAACTTGCACTGGCATGCGATTTCCGGATTGCCGCAAATCATGCCTCCTTTGCAATGCCGGAAGTGAAGATTGGAACGGTCCCTGGATGGGGAGGCACCGCACGGTTATCAAAAATTATCGGACTTGCCCGGTCGAAGGTAATGGTCCTGACAGGAAATCCCGTTGATGCACAAATCGCCCTCAATTGGGGACTGGTGACCGAGATGCATCCATCCGATCAACTTTATGATGCAGGGGAGAAATTAGCATCCACGATTGCCGGAAATGCACCGGTTGCAGTTCAAATTGCAAAGCAGATGCTGGATGGGGATTGCGCTCCCCTTGAGTCCATCGCCGGTTCGCTGAGCGCCTATACCAATGATGGACAGGAAGGTGTAAACAGTTTCCTGGAACGCAGAAAACCGGAGTACAAAGGAGATTGATGAAGACATCAGCCAAGTCATTTGATTACGTGATTGTAGGGGCGGGAGCAGCTGGATGTGTGGTTGCGCATCGTTTAGCAGAAGATCCGAATGTACAGGTATTACTGCTCGAAGCTGGCCCCCCGGATAAGTCTCCCCTGATCCATATGCCGGCGGGCTTCGCTAAATTGACGGGAAAAAATGTAAACTGGTGTTTCAAAACCGTCCCGCAGAAACATCTGAATCATCGTGAAATGCATTATCCGCAGGGACGAACGCTTGGCGGAAGCACCTCCATCAATGCCATGATCTATATCCGCGGTCACCGCCTTGATTATGAAGAGTGGCGTGATCTGGGCTGTCAGGGATGGGGATATGAGGATGTCCTGCCCTATTTCAGGAAATCCGAAAATAACGAGCGATTCGTCGACGAGTATCATGGCCGTGGCGGCCCGCTCAATGTGGCCGACCAGATACAGTCCAATCCATTATCCCGTGCATTTGTCCGATCTGCACAGGAAGTGGGAATCCCTTATAATCCCGATCTAAATGGTGCACACCAGTCCGGGGTAAGCTATTATCAGGTAACGCAAAGAAATGTACGTAGAGAGAGTGCAGCAACCGCATTCCTGCGCCCCAAAAAGTTCAATCTCACGGTTTTAACCCGAGCCGTTGCGACACGCATTCTTCTTGAAAATGGACGGGCAACCGGAATTGAATATGTTAAAAACAAAGTTCCGTCCCAGGTCCATGCGGAACGGGAAGTCATCCTGAGCGGAGGGGCTGTGAATTCTCCCAAACTTCTGCTGCTGTCCGGGATTGGGCCGGCAGATGAACTCAACCCCCTCGGTATTCAGGTTCAACACAATTTGCCGGGAGTGGGAAAAAATTTTCAGGACCACATGGATGTGTATCTGGCAGCGGAATCCGATAAGCCCGTCAGCTACAATGGACATGACCGGTGGAATCGTGCAATTCTGCATGGCATCCAGTATCTGCTCTATAAAACCGGACCGGTCACTGCATCGGTATGTGAGGCCGGATGCTTCCTGAGAAGTTCCCCCGATGTTCGCTCTCCAGATATCCAGATCCATTGCCTGCCCGCCTATGTGGTGGATCACGGGCGTATGTCCATCAAAGGCCACGGTCTGACTATCAATACATGTAACCTGCGTCCACGCAGTATTGGATCGCTCACATTACGCAGCAGCGATCCGTTGGAGGATCCTGCCATTGATCCCAATTTCCTTGATGATCCCGGCGATCTCAAAGTATCTATGGAAGGCTTTAAATGGGGACGACGCCTATTGTCTGCCCCTTCTTTCCGAGAGTATATCTCCCGGGAAATACTTCCCGGCCCTGAAGCGCAGAGTGATGAAGACATCAAGGCCTATATTCGCAAATGGGCAAAGAATGACTATCACCCGGTTGGATCCTGCAAAATGGGCACGGATGAGCGGGCAGTGGTGAACCTGCAACTCTCGGTTCGCGGCATCGAATCTCTGCGCGTGATTGACGCATCCATCATGCCCCGCTTAATCAGCGGGAATACACAGGCGACCTCCATCATGATCGGGGAAAAAGGAGCGGCAATGATTAAAGGTGAAGTCTGATGGAAAAACACTGGATTGGCGGCAAATATGTTCGTGGAGCAAAGGGAGATCTCTTTACCACCGTCAGCCCCGCACATGACACAACGATTGACAACTATGCACTTGGATCCGAACAGGATGTGCATACGGCCGTGCAGTCTGCACGCACAGCATTTGACTCCGGCCCCTGGCCACACATGTCTGGACAGGAGCGTGCACAGGTTCTCTGTGCAACCGCAGATCTGATTCACATCCACTGTGAGGAACTGGCCAGACTGGAAACCCTCGAAAGTGGAAAGCCCATCATACAGGCAAAGGCAGAGATGGAGACGGCCGCGGACCTGTGGCGCTATGCAGCGACACTCGCCCGGCACACCGTCGGAGAAGCATATAACAGCCTCGGCGAAAACAAACTCGGACTGGTGCTGCGTGAACCTGCCGGGGTTGCGGGATTGATTACGCCGTGGAATTTTCCACTGCTGATCATCAGCCAGAAGTTGCCCTTCGCGCTTGCAGTCGGGTGCACAGCAGTCATCAAACCCAGTGAACTGACTCCCGGCACAACCCTCAAACTGGCAGCTTTAGCCCATGAAGCCGGGGTCCCTCCAGGTGTCGTGAATGTGGTTACCGGGTTTGGGGATCCCGTGGGAGCCTGCATTTCAGAACACGAGGATATTAATGTAATTTCGTTCACCGGTTCCACCGCCGTTGGGCGCAAGGTTGCTGCCGCTGCCGGGAGAAACCTCAAACGCTGCTCGCTGGAACTGGGCGGAAAGAATCCCCATATCATCTTTGCCGATGCAGATTTAGACGCGGCATTGGATCCTGTCGTCTTTGGGGTATACTTTAACATGGGGGAATGCTGCAACAGCGGCAGCCGTCTCCTTTTGCAGGAAAGCATTGCAGAAGAATTTACTGCACGCGTTCTGGAATTAGCCCGCACCGTGCCTGTTGGAGACCCGCTTGTGGAAGACACGAAAGTCGGAGCAATCATTAATGAACCGCAACTGGCAAAGATTAACGAATATGTCCAAAGTGGTAAGGAGCTCGGTGCACGGCTTCGGACCGGTGGACGGCAAATCCCAACCCTGAATGGGCGGTTCTTTGAACCGACTGTCTTTGATGGTGTGACCCCGCAGATGCCGATTGCAAAAGAAGAAATTTTTGGCCCGGTCCTCTCCATACTGACCTTCAAAACATTGGATGAAGCCATACAGATTGCGAATGACACAATTTATGGGCTAAGCGCCGGTCTGTGGACATCAAATGTAGATACCGCCTTTGAGGTGAGTCGCCGGGTTCGTGCAGGGACAATTTGGATCAACTGTTTCATGGAGGGGCATGCCGAATTACCCTTTGGCGGTTATCGCGACAGCGGCCTTGGACGTGAACTGGGGCGCTTTTCTACCGACGAATTTACCGAACTCAAAACCGTTCAGCTACATATCGGCGAGCAGCGAAGCTCGTGGTTATAGTTTTTTACTTGATGCGTACTTCATTGCTACTTCTCATTATTCTGCTTCTTTCTTCCTGTCAAAGCGGCGATCCGACCCGTTCCGAAAAACAAATTGAAGTCTTTACCTGGTGGACCTCAGGAAGCGAAGCATCTGCACTGGAAACAGTACTTGAAACCTATCAAAACCGCTATCCCGATGTGGAGGTCATCAATGCATCCATTGCCGGTGGAGGCGGCTCCGCCGCCCGTCCTGTGCTTCAAACCCGACTTGTAGGCGGAAACCCGCCCGATACATGGCAAACCCATCACGGAGCAGAACTCATGGGACAATATGTTATGCCGGGGTTTGCTGCATCCGTCAAGGACCTTTATGATGCCGAAGGATGGTATGAATTGTTTTCTCCCTCTCTGATTGAGATGGTCAGCAAAGATAGCGAGCCCTATCTGGTTGTCTTGAACCTCCATCGAAGTAATACGCTCTGGTACAATAAGCATGTACTTGCAGAGCACGGCATTCCGATGGGAGATGCACTGAGCATAGAGGAACTGTTCCGCATTGCCGAGGAATTCCAGAATACAGAAATTGCTCCGCTCTGCATGGGGGATACAGGGATCTGGGCCACAGGCATTATGTTTGAAAATACCCTCGCAGGCACCATCGGAGCGGAACGCTATCAGGGCCTCTGGAATGGAAGCACCAGGTTCACCGACTCCGATGTGATGGAAGCAGTGCGCACATATGGCCGACTGCTTAATTACCAAAATGACGATCACGCGGCACTCTCATGGGATCAGGCCGCCGATAAGATGGCAGAGGGGGCTTGCGTGTTCTATTCGATGGGAGACTGGGTCTATGGGGAGCTAATCCGTGATGGATTACAGGAAAATATAGACTTTGGCTGGGTTGCACATCCCGGAACAGAAGGCATTCATATTCTGGTCACTGACGGCTTCACGCTTGCCAGAAACGCCCCCCATCCAGAAGAGACTCTCAATATGCTCCGTATCATGGGAGAACGCGTAGTTCAGGAGGACTTCAACCTCATCAAGGGATCTATCTGTGCACGAAATGACTGCGACCGTTCCCGCTTCGGCCCCTACCTGCAGTGGGCCATGGATGAGTATGCCAAGAGTGTGGCGGTGCCTACGGCGATTCACGGTTCTGCTGCACCGGCGGATTTTCAGCAGTCCCTCAATGATGCGCTAACGGACTTTGTGGTTCGGCGTGATGCGGAGGCGTTTACAGAAATGCTTGCACGCGAAGCAAGGGCATCCGGGTTTGGCATGTAACACATGGTCAACGCGAACTGGCTGTCCCGGCATAAAGGATTTCTGATCCTGCTGCCCTCCCTTATCCTGACGGCCATCTTTATCTATGGGTTTATCGGGACAAGTTTCTTTTTCTCGCTCACAAACTGGCGTACCCTTGCTGTAGACCTGTCGCTTCGTGATCCAATATGGCAAACCTATGCGGACATGCTGGCGATGCCACGCTTTCAGGCGGATCTAAGAAATACCGTTGTATTCACCGTGCTATTTATTGGGTTGGCAGTCAGTGTTGGTCTCGGACTTGCAATCCTGCTAGACCGGCAGATTGCAGGCAAAGGATTCTTTCGGAATACTTTTCTCTTTCCCTATGCTCTGTCCTTTATCGTGACCGGGGTCGTATGGCGGTGGATTTTTAATCCGGAGACCGGCATTAACCTGTTCTTCAATTTTCTTGGAATTAACCGCGCTCTGGAAGCGGCCGGCATGAATCCACTGGAGCCTGGATGGACGACGGATCCGGCAGTCGTGTTTTCCGTCAACCAACTGCTGTCACAGATTTGGCCGGGCGGTATGGGTTTTCAGATTGAATGGGGAATTCCGGTTGCATTGATCCCGGTCGCTATTGCGGCGACCTGGCAGCTGTCTGGCTTTGTCATGGCCATGTATCTTGGAGGCCTTGGCGGCATCAGTCCGCAAATCAGAGATGCTGCCCGTATTGATGGTGCGGGAGACTTGCGGCTGTACCGGTCGGTCATCATTCCCATGCTGAATCCCATCACGATCTCCACCGTCATTATCCTCCTTCATGTCTCATTGAAGATTTTTGACCTGGTGTTCGCGATGTCGGGCGTTGGGCCTGGATTTGCAACGGATGTTCCGGCAATTTTCGTATTTGAGATGATGTTCAAGGCCGCCCGTTACAACCTTGGGGCGGCGGCCTCCATCGTGATGTTGATTGCTTCTTCTCTGGTTATTGTCCCCTACCTCATCCATACCTTCAAGCACCGGGAATCATGAGTCTGAAACGTGGACTGCTCTGGTTTGGGCTGGGATTTATGGTGCTCCTTTACCTGCTGCCAATTTATGTAATGCTGGTCAACAGTGTCCGGGATGCATCCAGCGTCAGTCTGGCAACGATGTGGCAGTTTCCTACCAGAATATCTGCCGGGGGATTTACAGAGGCATGGAGGATGCTTTCTCCCAACCTGAAGAACAGCCTTGTCATGGTAATTCCTGCCGCCCTCCTATCATCAATCCTCGGCGCACTGAACGGGTACATTTTCTCGAAATGGCGCTTTCGTGGATCCGAGATTCTCTTTGCGCTCCTGTTGTTCGGGTTCTTCATTCCCTATCAGGCCATTCTGCTCCCTCTGGTACGTTTCCTGCAGTGGATTAACCTGTATGGCACACTCCCTGGACTCATTCTTACTCATGTCGTTTACGGCGTTTCGGTAACGACACTCATTTTCAGGAATTTTTACGTCAACATCCCCGGCTCCATCGTGGAGGCAGCAACGGTTGACGGTGCGGGGATCATCGAAGTCTTCTGGCGTGTCATCCTCCCCCTGTCCCTGCCGGCATTTGCGGTTGCACTGATCTTTCAGTTCACCAACATCTGGAATGATTTTCTTTTCGGAATCACAGTGGTCCCGAACCCGCAGTCGCAGCCGGTAACCATTGCATTGAACAATCTATCGGGATCTTTTTCTGTGGACTGGAACGTCGTCATGGCGGGGGCAATTGTGGCGGCCCTGCCTACCGCCCTTGTGTATCTTGGACTAGGGAAGCTCTTTGTGCGGGGGTTGGTTTCGGGCGCAGTGAAGGCATAAGATATTTGATTCCAATATGCAACAACGCTCTCATGTATAAGTACTATCACCTCTGATGTGCGCCTGCGAACAGACCGAGAAGATTCTTGCCTTGGAATTTTCTTTGACCGGAGGGCGAGTTGGCAAATCACACGACCATTTATCAAATTTTACGACTTCATGGATCTTAACGAAAGACGTAAAGCTTATCAAGCTATAGAAGACTATCGTGGGCGGCCATTAATTATCTATGTCACCAGCACACGCGAAGGTGTTGGGGGGCAAATGTATGGAGGCGCAGTCAGGGAGTTTATTGATCAGATTGATTCAATTACAGAATTCTCAGAAGTGGATGTCATGATACATAGTACTGGAGGGGATGGATGCCCTTGCCGCTTGGAAATTGATGTCTATCTTACGGGAACGGTTTGAAAAAGTACATGTGCTCGTACCCTATATGGCCTTTAGCGCTGCAACATTGTTTGCTCTTGGAGCCGATGAGATTGTAATGCATCCTTATGCTTCATTGGGGCCGATTGATCCGCAGATTACGATTCTTCAACCGAATGTAGGATACAGAGGCTTTGCATATGAAGATGTGGGAGCATTTCTACGCTTCCTGGCCAATGATGTTAAGATTAGTGAACAAGTGCACATCTCTGCGATCATCAAGAGTTTATTCTCTGCTGTAGATCCCATAGATGTTGGTGGTGCCAAGCGTGCCAGTGAACTATCATCTGCTGTTGGCGAGAGACTGCTACTCTTTCATATGACAGATGTTGAGGACAAGCCTAAAGCCAAAGAAATAGCTGAAAACTTAAACAAAAGTTTCTTTGCTCATGGTGATGCAGTTTCTCGTTCACGGGCACGAGAATTAAATCTGCGAATAGCAGACGAAGATAAACAATTGGAAAAACTCGTTTGGGACGCTTATCTTAAAATAGAAGATTACTTGAAATTTCGCGAACCATTTGACCCGCACCAAGAATTTTTGAAGGATCCTGCCGGTGCTAAAGCTTTAGAGCCGATTCCCCCACTTCAACTACCTCCAGATACACCCCCAGAAGTTATGCAGAGTGCCTGGGAGAATGTTCTTCAGATAACACTTGCAGGTCTCGGTACACAAACCATTGATGTGGATTTTGAGGTTATTGATTCCTTGATTGAGAGTGTACGAGTTGCATCCGAACTCAAAATAACTGGAAAACTGCAGTTGATTTGGGATCAAAATGGTTCAACAGATGTCCTCCCTGTCATAAACGGTCATGGCTGGAAGAAAATAGGCAGTACTGCTGTTTAGTATCATAATCAGAAAATACTGGAACAAATCAGGGTTCCGAACTTTTACATGATGCAAGAATTCCATTTTATCATGAAACAACGGTTAGCATCTGTGGTCATGTCCATCGGACAACGATCACCATACGAGAAAGCGTTTCTACCTTATTTGCCTGGACCATCTATGTCGCCTGCAATTAGACCCTCACCGTCTGATAATGGATCCACTAGACAAGGGTCTCCGTTTATTGATCCCGATCCTCATAGATCACCATACGAGAGATTTTTTCCTCCTTATCAACCCGTCCCAAACATACCATCCGCCCTCAGACCGACCCCAGCTGATGGTAAACGCCGTAGGCAACAATCACCATTTATTGATCCCAATCCTCATCGGTCGCCATACGAGAAGTATTTTCCACCGTATCAGCCCGGTCCAACTTTGCCACCTTCTCTGAGACCACCCCAGGCTAGGAAGTTCCTTAGACGATCATCCGTGATTGCCATTCGGCGATTTCGCTAAGTATAAGCCCGTTTGAGATTGAAAAAACCGCTACCATGGAACCAGATATCTCAAAGAGACTCTAAAGATCAGATTGACCACCATGCCTTAGGACGTCTGGGTTTATTCTCAGATCACGAAGCAGCGATCATTTATTTATGGCTTTTATCCTTGCGAGTCTTCGCGATTTTTCTCAAAAATGTCCTCCCAGTACGCCTGCATTATCTACTCTTAAGTTTTACCACTTGATGACAATCTTCAAAAACGTCCATATATCTGAGAAAATTCCCTCAGGACAAGATTCGCCGTTTATTTATCCAGACCCTCACCGATCCCCATATGAGAGATTTTTTCCTCCGTATCAGCCTGGACCATCCAGATCACCCGCCACCAAACCCTCACCGTTGAGGGATAAAGCCCTAGAGCAGGATTCGCCGTTTATTTATCCTGACCCTCACCGATCCCCATACGAGATTTTTTTTCTCCATATCAGCCTGGACCATCCAGATCACCTGTCATTAAACCCTCACCGTTGAGGAATAAGGCATCAGAACAATATTCGCCATTTGATGGTGCCTAGATCCTCGCAAATCATCGTACCAGAGATTTTTCATTCCATGTGATCCTCTACTGACCTCAACAGTGGACGTAGATGTTCAAAAACGGTGCTAGTTGAAAGATATGTGCCCCCGACAGTGTTTGATGACCTGATTAAAAATTCAATTCAAGCTTTCATATCTCTATTGATCAAGAAGAATCCCATAACTGAGATATGTAAAGAGGGTGCAGCGTAGATCAGGAGTAATTTCATTGAACGGCCAAATGACTATTTTTAAAATTCTGCGAATGAGTATGACTCGAATGGAGCGATTACTCCCGCCACTTATCTGTCTCTGCGATGACCGACTATGATCTTGTGATTGTCGGAACGGGAATCGGTGGAGGTACGCTTGCATGGGCACTGCGTGACTGTGGGGCAAGGATTCTGCTGATTGAACGCGGCGATTTTCTACCCCCGGAGCCGGAAAACTGGAATCCTAAAGCCGTATTCAGCGACCATCGCTACAAGACCAATGAAACCTGGGAAACTCCCAGCGGCCGATGCTTCAAGCCTGGACTGCATTATTGCGTTGGGGGGAACTCGAAAGTCTATGGCGCGGCTTTGCCTCGATTTCGACAGGAAGATTTTGAAAGATTGGAGCACAAAGACGGAAGCAGTCCGAACTGGCCCGTTCGTTACGATGAATTGGAACCCTATTACTGCCGAGCTGAAAAACTGTACCGCGTCCATGGAAACGCTGGTGATGACCCAACCGAAGCTCCGCGCTCGCAAGGCTATCCACATAATGCAGTCCCGCATGAACCGCAAATCGGTCGCATCGCCGATTCCTTCCGAAAGCAGGGGCTGAACCCGTTTCATCTGCCACTGGGCATCGATCTGGGAAATCAATGCCTGCGATGCCATACATGTGATGGATTTCCCTGCCGGGTTCATGCAAAGTCTGATGCCGAAATCTGTGCCGTTCGGCCGGCAATAGACAGTCCAAATGTCTCTCTGTGGACAAATTCACGGGCACAGCGCGTAGTGGTGCATAATGATGCGGTGCATGCATTAGAGGTAGACTGTGGAGGCGAGCGAAAAACCATTCAAGCAGGCACCTATGTGCTCAGCTGCGGTGCAGTGAATTCAGCAGCACTACTTCTTAGATCTGACGGGATCCCGAATGCCTCCGGTATGATTGGACGCAACTACATGGTGCACAATAACAGTGCGCTGATGACAGTTCGCCCATGGGAACTCAATACAACGACCTTCCAGAAAACACTTTCGATCAATGATTGGTATCTTGGTGAAAATGAATGGCCCTGGCCGATGGGAAATCTCCAGATGATTGGGAAAGTGCAGGCATCCATGCTCAAATCCGCCCGCCCAAATACCCCCCTGCCCATGCTGAAGTATCTGGCAAACCGAAGTATTGAGTGGTGGGTCATGAGCGAGGATCTGCCAGACCCGAAGAACCATGTTTCACTGACCTCCGAAGGTCGGATACGAATTCACTGGCAGCCCAATAATCTTGCTGCCCACCGGCAATTACTCAAACGGGCACGCCGCATGCTGCACCGGGCCGGATATCCGGTCATCTTCAGTCAGCCCATGGGTATCGAGACCAATTCGCACCAGTGCGGCACACTGAAAATGGGCAATGACCCGGCGACCAGCGTATTAGATCCCTATTGCAAAGTGCACGGACTCTCAAACCTGCGGGTGGTGGATGCATCCTTTTTCCCATCTTCCGGAGCCATGAACCCGGCACTTACCATCGCAGCCCAGGCACTTCGGGTTGCCGAACAAATAATTAAATCATTCCCATGACTAGATATTTTCCCATGCTCATCCTCTTTGGGGGGATTCCCGTATCCGGTGCAGGCGCACAGCAGTCTGATATTGAAGCCGTACTGGATGACTTCCATCTTGCTGCATCCGAAGCGGATTCTGAGCGATATTTTGGACACCTCGCCGAGGAAAGCATCTTCCTGGGAACTGATATGACCGAGCGGTGGACAAAGGCGGAATTTCAGGGATACGCAGAACCGCATTTCAGCGCGGGACGCGGATGGACGTATGTTCCACAGGAACGCCATATTTATGTGGGCGCTGATGGGCGGGCCGCATGGTTTGATGAGATCCTGCTCAACGAAAAATACGGTGAAGTTCGCGGAACCGGCGCACTCGTCCTGGAAGAGGATACATGGAGAATCGTTCAGTATCATCTAACCGTACCGGTGCCCAATGATCTTCTGGGTACGGTGGTGGAAATGATCCGTGCACAGTCACCATAATCCCCGGGCGGAGGGCCGATCCATATTCCATCCGTTGCGCTTAAGCCACGGTGACTTCCGGGTTCAGGTAGACATCCTGAATGGCATGCAGAAGCCGGACTCCCTCGGCCGGAGGCCTCTGAAATACCTTGCGCCCTGCCAGAAGCCCGCCTCCTCCACCCCGCTTATTGATCACCGCGGCCCGCACCGACTGCACCAGATCATTTTCGCTCCGGGCCCCTCCTGAATGGATTAATCCGATCCCCCCGGCATAGCAGGCCAGAACCTGATATCTCGTCAGATCAATGAGGTGAGAGGAGGATAGCGCCTCCGATGCCCGTACATCCCGATGTCCAGCACCTGTGCAGAATGCGTTCGCACCTCCTGTCCATAATGGCTGCTTCTGCTTGATCAGATCGGCCTGTACGGTTGCAGCCTGATGATTTGCTTCCGCCGTAAGGTCCGCCGAATAAATCACATCCGTCCCGCCCGACTGAAATGCCGCAGGATGCAGATAACTGAACAATATTGTCGCCATTCCCTGTTCGTGTGCTTCGGCAAACAACGCGGACACTGACTGCAGTTCGGATCGTGCCTGAGGGCCGCCAAAATATACTGTGGCCGCAACCGCGACACAGCCCATTTTCGCCGCTTCCTGAACACGGCTGAACAGCACATTCTCGTAACGCGCAGGCCAGATAAACTGATTGTCATGATTCAACTTCAGGATGAGCGGCAAATCCCTGCGAGTCGCCCGGGCCACCATTCCAAGAATGCCGTAGGTGGTCACCAGTCCGCTGCTCCCTCCCTGCACGGCCAGATCAACGATTGCGGCCGGATCAAAATAAACCGGATTCGGGGCAAAGACCATCCCCGCGGTATGGGCAACTCCGTGATCCACCGGGAGCAGGCTCAGATATCCCGTCCCCCCTAAACGCCCCGCGCCATATAATCTCCGGAGTGCCCCCAGTACGCGCGGAGGACGATCCGAAACCGTCGCCGT
>JAJECE010000028.1 GCA_022822185.1 Rhodothermales bacterium
TCAAACCGAATTATGAATCTCTCTGGTATAGAATATTTCCACCGATAATCGTATAGAGCACCTCTGTAGAGAGAATCTCCTCATCCGGAATCGTCAGGATGTCCTTTGAAAGTACCGTAATGTCGGCCAACTTTCCTGGAACGAGTGATCCTTTGATATCCTCCTCAAATGCCGCGTATGCATTATTGATGGTGTACGACTGCAGCGCCTGTTCTCTGGAGAGTCGTTCTTCCGGGAAAAAGACCGATCCATCTGCAAGCCTGCGTGTCACCGTTGCATGATAGCTTGCAAGGGGATCAATTGCCTCCACGGGCGCATCCGTTCCGTTGGTGACGACTGCACCGGTCTGCCATAAGGTCTGCCAGCGATATGCACCGCTTGCAGCCCGCTCCTCTCCCAGCCGGCGATAGACCCACGGAGCATCACTGATGGCATGGACTCCCTGCATCGCTGCAATAACCCCCAGACTCCCGAATCTGGGAATATCGTCTGGATGGATGTGCTGGGAATGCTCAATGCGCCACCGTAAATCTTCCTCTGCCATGCCATAGAACGATTCGTAAATATCCAGAACCACCCGGTTTGCACGATCCCCAATGGCATGGACATTGACCTGAAAACCATGGGCTTTTGCAATCTCCGCGGTTGCATGGACTTCTTCCACTGCAACCGTCTCGAGCCCCCTGGAAGAAGGCATATCTGCATAGGGTTCCAGCAGCCAGGCACCGTGAGACCCCAGCGCCCCGTCAATCGAACGCTTCACACTGCGTACCGTCAGGTGATGATTCCCGTATCCTATCATCCGATAATCTGCCAGTCGCTCCGACAGTTCCGTACTGTTTGAGCGAATCATTACATAGAGTCGAACCGGCAGGCTGCCCTCATCTGCCAACTCCCGGAAGAAGTCCACCGTACTGAATCCCACACCGGCATCGTGAAACGATGTGATTCCATGGGTAAGGGCTTCCTCTGCAGCCAGACGTGCCATCGTGCGCCGCTCCTCATCCAGTTCGGCGGCGCTCATGCCCTCTCTGGATTTTTCCAGTGCAGCCTCCACAAAATACTCGGCAGTCTCCCGCATAAGCCCCGTCAATTCTCCGCGCAGATCACGTACCAGTTCTCCACCGGCAGGATTGGGAGTCTCCGGACTGATTCCTGCCGCATTCATTGCGGCTTTATTCGCAAAGGCGGCATGGCCGCTGGCATGCCGCAGAAAAACTGGATTATCCGGAGATACCTCACTGAGGCTGTGATGTGTCGGAACACCTTCTACCGTGCCGGCGGGAATGGAATCCCATTTTTCCTGATGCCACCCGCGACCGGTAATCCATTCGCCAGGTTCGGCATCAAGTGCAGCCGTCTCAACCATCGCAACAATCTCCTCCCAGCTCTTGGTATTCGCCAGATCAAGGATCATCTTGGCTTCTCCAATGCTGAGATAATGGCCATGCCCTTCAATCAGCCCCGGAATCGCCAACTTTCCCTCCAGATCAATGACCTGCGTTTCTGCTCCGATGTAGGCTGCAATTTCTTCAGATGTGCCTACCGCCATGATCGTGTCCCCGCTCACAGCCAGCGCCTCTGCCTCGGGCAGGGAGGGATCTACCGTTACAATTTTACCGTTGGTCAAGACGAGCCGTGCAGTCTCGTCTTGCGAACAGCCAAACCATAAAAGCGCTGCAAGAAGAAGCACCCCATTATGCGAGGAAATAAATTTCATGGGTTCAATGTCCTGAAAAATGATTTACCCAAAGATAGGGACTGCCGGGGGCATAAATGACTGCTCTGCAGGAATTAGAACTGTCTGCGCACAAACGAAGAGATTCTATTTGGCACTTGATCGGGAAGATGCGACAAGACTTACCGTCACCTCAGTAAAACTAAATTCATGCCAGCTGATGTTACCTGGAGGAGCAGTAGACACAGATCGTCCAAGTCGGAAAATTCACTCCAATGCTCCATAAAAACGCCAATCCGAAAACTCGAACCCGCCAAAAACAGATCTCTTCAGAAAATCCTGCAGAATGATTTGTCAGAGCGATCCGCTCTAGTTATCTTTGGGGAGAATCACTCCGCATTTCTTAACCATCCAGACAACAACGATGAACCAACAGGCCACGCTGCACCGATGGGATGACATGCCGCTGGAAAAGGTCAAGGACGGCCTTGACCGGCGTGTCATTACCGGGGAGCGAATGATGATCACCCATGTCTACCTTGAAAAAGATTGCGAGGTGCCATGGCATGCTCACGACAATGAGCAACTAACCTACGTTCTTCGGGGTGCACTCCAATTCTGGCTTGGCCCCGGCGGCGAACAGGAAGTCATTGTGCACGAAGGGGAAGTCCTCGTCATCCCCTCCCGGCTCCCGCATAAAGCGGTTGCTCTGAAGGACACCCTGGATGTAGATATATTCTGCCCTCCGCGTCAAGACTGGCTAGATGGAACCGATGCGTATTTGCGTTAATTTTTTACTGCTCATTGGCCTCACCGCCCCGGCACAGGCCCAACCCCTGCTCAATGATCCCCCATCCTGGGCGGACGAGGCGATCTGGTATCAGATCTTCGTGGAACGATTCCGCAACGGAGATCCCTCGAATGACCCCACGCCGGAGGATATACGCGGTTTCTGGTTTGATTCACAGCCGGACAACTGGGCACCGACCCCCTGGACCCATGACTGGTATAAACGGGAGGACTGGGCCATTGAGAATGACAAAGATTTCTATACCGCCGCGCAATGGCGGCGCTACGGCGGGGATTTGCAGGGAGTTCTGGACAAGCTGGATTATCTGAAGGATCTGGGAGTCAATGCGCTCTATCTGAATCCAATTAATGATGCTCCCTCCCTGCACAAGTTTGATGCGCGTCATTACCGTCATGTAGATCGTAATTTTGGCCCTGACCCGGCCGGGGACCGTGAGATTGCCGAATCAGAGGATCCTCTGGACCCGGATACCTGGCAGTGGACGGCCGCGGACCGCCTCTTTCTGAAACTGATTCAGGAGGTGCACGCCAGAGACATGCGGATCATCCTGGATTACTCCTGGAACCACACCGGTGTACGGTTCTGGGCCTGGGAGGATGTGCTGGAGCATCAGCAGGAGTCCGTGTTCGCCGACTGGTACGAAATCAACGGGTTTGACGATCCAGCCACCCCCGACACAAACGAATTTTCCTACGACGGCTGGTTAGGCGTAAAATCCCTCCCCGAACTGGCAAAGATCAACGTACCGGAGGACCACACGCACGGGACACATGAAGGGGACCTTCATCCCGGCCCCAAAGCGCATATCTACAACGTTACCCGAAGATGGCTGGATCCCAACGGGGATGGAGATCCAGAGGATGGATTGGACGGATTCAGGCTGGATGTCGCAGAAATGGTTCCCCTCGGGTTCTGGCGGGACTACCGCAACTTCGTTCGGAGCATCAATCCGGAAGCCTACCTTGTGGGAGAGGTCTGGTGGGATTCATGGCCACACCGGATGGCAGATCCGGTCCCCTGGGTTCAGGGAGATGTATTTGATGCGGTGATGAATTACCGATGGTACATGCCAACGCGCAGTTTCTTCGCACAAACGCCCCCGAATCTGAGCGCATCCGGGTATGTGGCGCACCTGGATTCCGTCATGGCGGGGATCCCGAATCGCTTCTGGAATGCCATGATGAATCTTACTGCCAGTCATGACACACCTCGTATCAGCACAAGCATCTACAACCCGGCGCTCTATAAATATCACCAGAACCCCCGTGGAAATCCTGATTTTAAGGTGGATCGCCCAGATGCACGAACAAGAGCAATCCAGGAACTGATTCTCGTACAGCAATTCACCTGGCCCGGTGCCCCTCATATCTGGAACGGAGACGAGATGGGCATGTGGGGCGGCGACGACCCGGACGTGCGAAAGCCGCTCCTGTGGTCCGACTACTACTTTGAAGATGAGCGTACGCACCCGTTTGGGCTGGACAGACACCCGGATGTGGTTGTGGCGGATCACCAGCTGACCGGCCTCTACCGGCAGTTGATTGCGCTCCGCAAAGCAAACCGGCAACTGTTTATTCACGGAACTATCAAGTGGCTCACCGTAGACGATGAGCGCCGGTTACTTGCTTATGAGCGGCAGCTGAATGAGGAGCGTGCAGTGGTGGTCTTCAATGCATCCGACATGGTGCAACAACTGATCATCCCCGAGGGCAGCTATCGGCAACTCTACCCGGCCGGTTCCGCAGACGCAGGGAATTCCTTAACCATGCCTCCACTGTCTGCCCGTGTCTATTTGTCCTCCCCGGAAACTCCAAACTGATTGAATACGTCCCAATCTCCCATCACAACCGTACTCACCAGAATACTCCATGCGTGATCTGAAATCAAAGGATGCCCAGAGGGTTCAGGGCACCGCCCAAGATCCGGTATCGGAGAACGTTCCGCTCCCAAAAGGCTGGGCACAGGCGATCAAGTCGCTCAAAGAACGGCTCATTGATACCAGTAAGCGGAATCGCCTGATCCACTCCCCTGTCGGTAAAGACCGGGGAAAACACCTTGATATCGTTGATGAACGCTCCGATGAGATCTTCAAGCTGCTGGTGCAGAAAAGGAAGAAGATGCAGTTCCTTCATTCCGGGGACGGATATGAGGAGCCGGACCTTATGGAGAATATCTTTATTCCAGACCCGGACCCTCCCGGCACCAGACATACCGATCTCAAATTGCAGACGCGCCTGACCAAGGATGCACTGCATAAGCGCCTCCTGCAGATCTATCGTGATTCAAACAGTTCCATTGAGGAACAGGGGGCAAATCCCCTCTTCCTCGCGCTTGGGTTCGTGCGCTGGTATGAGAGTGATTCCTCTGCAATCGAACGCTTTGCGCCACTGGTGCTGCTCCCGGTTGAACTCATACGGGAAGGGGTCAAAGATAACTTTAAACTGCTGCTTCGGGATCAGGACCTGGAACCCAACCACTCTTTTGATGCCCTTATCAAGAGCGAATTTGAGGTTCGGCTCCCGCCATGGCCGGAAGGAGAAGAATGGCTGCCGTCCGGATATTTTCAGCAGGTCAATCATCTGGTCAGCAAGCGTGAGAGGTGGTGCGTATACGCCGATGTGATCCAGCTGGGCTTCTACTCATCCGGCAAATTTCTCATGTCCAAAGATCTGGATAATGCAGAACCAACCGACTTGATGCAGCAGCTCTTGTGCGGCGGCTTTGGGGATGGTTCCCCCCTGTTTGATCCAGATGAGAATCTTGATGAGCGGTATACGAACCCCCAGGATCTTGGGCACATCATGGAAGCCGATGCATCGCAGACCCGCGTCATTGCCGCGGCACGGGACGGCCGCAGCATGGTCGTTCAGGGGCCGCCCGGTACCGGTAAGTCCCAGACCATCGCCAATATCATTGCCGTCTCCGTTCGGGACAATCAGAAGGTGCTGTTTGTGGCAGAAAAGCGGGCAGCACTTGAAGTGGTCTATGATCGGCTGGAAGCGTGCGGGCTTGGCCCTCTGTGTCTGGAAATGCACTCCACCAAAGCCAAGAAAAAAGCCGTCTATCAGAACCTGGGAGCGACCCTGGACCTGGGAGAACCCAAGGTGAATGACCACTCCGAATACGAACGCCTGAAGGCCGTGAGAGATGAATTGAACGATCTGTCCAGACAACTTCACACGGTGGAGGACATCAGCGGCGAAACCCCCTACCTTGTCATTGGTCAACTGACCAGGCTCATGGCTATCATCGCAAACGGAGACCTGCCAAGACCGGACTGCCAGATCGACGACACTGCAACCTGGGACCATGAAACCGCACAGATCGCCCGAAACCAGGTGGCACAGCTTGCCGGCTTAACCCGGCAGTACGGATCGGAAGGGTCCCATCCCTGGCGGGGAGCCAACCGGAAAATGACCCCCATGGACCGCGACCGGCTCAGGGACAAAGTGAACACACTGCAAGGCAGCCTTCACGAACTGAAAACCTGTCTGGAAGCGACATGCTCCGCGCTCAGCCATGACGCGGAGGGAGATCTGGCTTTTGTGGACCGCATCGTGACCCTGCTTCGGTCCATGAGAGACAGGCCGGCGGATGTTGATGATCTGGTGACCCGGGAGGAGGTGATGCGCCATGTGGTCAAACTGCAGGAGTTATTTGAGACGATCCGAAACGAGCAGGCAACCCGCACCGAGTTGGAAGCATCTATGATGCCGGGCGCTTTTGAACGGGACTGGAGCACGGAGCAGCGGGAGATTTCCAAACGCCGGCATTCCTTTTTCCGATGGCTGAGCGGCTCCTACCGGAAGGCCGTAAAAGCGCTGAAGGAAGCCGCAAAAGACCTGCCCAGATCAACTGCGGACCGGCTAAAACTCCTGGACACCCTCATTCATCACCGGTCGCAGCTGCAGGAAATCAAGGAGCAGCGATCTCTGGGAGAACTCCTCGTTGGCCCGTTATGGCGGGGATGGAAGACCGATGTGACCGAGGCGCTGGCATCGATCGGGTGGATCAACGAACAAATCAAACTGCTCGGTACATCCGATGCACTCCAAACGCAGATTGCAAACTGGCCTGAAAATGCCCGTGCGGAGGAACTTGCGGACCGATTGCAGGATTGTGTCTACACGGTGGAAAAAAAGTGGGACGAGGTGGCAGGTCTGTGTGATCTGGACCTCCAGCAGGCCTTCGGGCAGGACACGATCCGCAGCGTACCGCTCGCCACGATCATGACGCGCATGTCTCTCTGGGAAAGAGATCCTGAAGGGCAGGACATATGGATCCAGTTGCATGACCGTGCGAATGCGGTCAGTGAGAACGGTCTGGATGAACTTCGCATCCGGCTGGCCGATGGCAGGCTCGCCCCGGAACATGCCTGTGACACGTATGACTACATCCGCGCCGAGGCGCTCTATAAGCGGTTTGAAAAACTGAACCCCAATCTGAGACAAATGAGTGGCCAAGAGCGCTCCGCGCTGGTGGAGGAGTTCAAAAGCCTTGATTCGACTCCATTGATGCTCAGTGCACAGGAAGTCATGTCTGCTCATTATGCGTCCATTCCAGAGGGTACGCGCGGAAAAATGGGGGTGCTTCGCGGAGAGGCAAAAAAGAAGACCCGGCATATGCCGCTGCGCAAGCTTCTGAAAGAGGTGGGGGATGCGGTGCAGACCATCAAGCCGGTCTTTCTGATGAGCCCCCTGTCGGTTGCCCAGTATCTGGATCCGGACGGGCTGACGTTTGACCTGCTGCTGATTGACGAGGCCAGTCAGGTACGGCCTGCGGATGCGATTGGCGCCGTAATGCGGGCAAAACGCACGATCATTGTCGGGGATCAGAAGCAGTTGCCGCCAACGACCTTCTTTGAGAAACTGGTCACGATTGAGGAGGAGGAAGAGAAACAGGAGATGGAAGATGTGATTGCCGGACAGGTTGCAGATATGGAGAGCATCCTTGCACTCTGTGAGGCCCGCAACATGCCCGGCTGTATGCTGAAGTGGCACTACCGGTCGCAGCATGAATCGCTGATTGAAGTCTCCAATCAGGAGTTCTACAAGAACAGACTCGTCTGCCCGCCCAGCCCGGCCGAGTCCACGGCCGAACTGGGACTCTCCTTTGAATTTGTTGGCGGAACCTACTACCGGGGCAGTGGCAAGGGGAATAATCCACAGGAGGCCGAGGCGGTCATGAAGGCCGTTTTGGAGCATGCCAGAACGCGGCCAAATGAATCGCTTGGTATCGTGGCAATGAGTCAGTCCCAGCAGACCACGATTCAGAATGAGGCGGAGCGGATGCGGGCCCTTCACCCGGAACTCAACTCCTTCTGCAGCGAGGCAAAAGAGAATGCCTTCTTTGTGAAGAATCTGGAAACCGTACAGGGAGACGAGCGGGATGTGATTTTGATCTCCATCGGATACGGGAGATCCGAAGACGGGCGGCTCTTTCAGAATTTTGGCCCCGTCTCCAATGATGGGGGCGAGCGGCGGCTGAATGTACTGTTCACCCGGGCAAAAAAGCGATGCCGCGTTTTCTCCTCCATCCGGCACACCGATATCCAGCACGATAAAGCGCGGCACCGGGGGCCCTATATGCTCAAGACCTTCCTCAAGTATGCCGAAACCGGAGAAATGGATGTCCCCGTCATTACCGGGCGCGAACCCGACAGCCCCTTTGAGGAGGCGGTCGCCAATGCGATCCGCGGGTACGGATACGAAGTCGACTGTCAGGTCGGCTCGGAAGGGTTTCTGATTGACCTTGCCGTCAGGGATCCGGACCGGGAGGGAGCGTACATTCTGGCCATTGAATGTGACGGAGCCCGGTACCATTCATCCCACTGGGCACGGGAGCGGGACCGGATGCGCCAGACCCTTCTGGAGGGGAAAGGCTGGACCTTCCACCGTATATGGAGCACCGACTGGTTTGCGCATCCCGACACCGAAACCCGGCGGGCCGTGGAAGCCATTCGACATGCGCGTGTGCAAAGACCTGCAAACAATTCCAGGGGTCAGCGCCAGGCTGTGCTGGATACGGTGATCGTGAGAAAAAAGAAATCCACGAAGCCCCGGAAGGAGTCCAGAAAATACAAGGAATTTGATTCTGATAAGGGATACAAAACGTATGTCATGCGGACGTACCTTGACATCCACGAAGCTCACATCAGGGATGTGGCCGGCTGGATTGCAGCGATGGTGGAGGTGGAAGGGCCGGTTCATCAGGATCTCGTGGTTCGTAAAACACGGGAGGCCTGGGGATACGATCACACGGGAAAACGCATCCGGGAAAAGATCCACGACGCACTCAGGTATGCGGTGCGCCGGGCAATGGTGGAGCGGTGTGATCTGGATCCGAATTTCCTGCAGAAGCGCGGCAGAGAGGTGCAGGTGCGAAACCGCAGCAGACTGGAGAACCCTCTGCTGAAAAAACCGGAAATGATTCCGCCCCGGGAGTACCAGAAAGCGATCCTGCGTGCGGTGGAGCGGTGCCTTGCGATCAGCCCGGAAGAATGCGCAGTGGAGGTTGCCCGCATGTTCGGCTTTCGATCCACCAGTGCTGCCTTCAAGAAGCAGGTGACCGCACAGATCTCCCCGTTGGTCAGGAACGGACATCTGGCTGCCCAGCCGGACGGAACACTCCGTCAGCCGGACAACTAAGGCCGATATATTCCCCGCGGGGCGGCGGGGACCGCCCCGCAATCAGGACACAAGCTGCGCGTCCAGATTGATGGTCGTGCCTGCGTAGAGCTTTGCAATCGGGCACCCGGTCCGGGTCGCTTCGGCCGCATCCTGGAATGCCGCATCATCAATCCCCGGCACACTTGCCCGGACCTCCAGATCAATACTGGAGATATGAAAACCGCCCGCCGGATCCGGCCCAAGTGTGACGGTTGAACGCGTGTCCACACGGGTTGCCGTATTGCCGCGACCGTCCAGTTCATTGGAGAGGGCCATCGAGAAACACCCGGAGATGGCGGCCGCCACCAGGTCTTCCGGTCCGATGCCCGGGGCCCCCTCAAAGCGGGAACTGAAGGTGAACGGCGTATCCAGAGATCCCCGGTCCGTTTTGATGTGTCCGCTGCCGGACTTTAGATCTCCTTCCCAGGAGGCGTTTGCATGATTTACACTCATGGTTGAAAAAATTAATTTGCAGATTCTAGGGTATAGGTCTGGTCGTTGATGGACCAGCTCACGGTGATAGAGGCAGTCTTTTCCAGGATTTTTGCCACCGAGCAGTACTTGTTGACACTCAGATCCACTGCGCGGCGAACTTTTTCCGGATCCAGTTCCCCCTCAAACTCATAATGTACATGCAGGTTGGTAAACAGCGCGGGCGTTTCCTCTTCTGCACGGTCATAGGTAATGGCGGTATGGAATTTCCGGAGGTTCTGGCGCTGTTTTTCCAGGATCATTACAATATCAATCCCGCTGCACCCGCCAAGCGCCATGGCGACTGCCTGCATTGGACCGACTCCCTGCCCGCTGCCTCCTTCTTCCGGGCCGGTATCAAAATGCAGCGTATTTCCATTGCTGTTCGCAGCAAGGAAGTGAAACTTGTTGTCTAAGCGCCGGAGCGTAACCTTGGCCATCCGAAGTTTATTCAGCGATGGGAGATTGAACCATCATCTCGCGCTCAGGATTCCATTCCACCTCTGTTTTGCAACTTAATTATAAAATTATTCGTAGCCTTACCAGAAATGAAACCGTTTCCATACGATGATTTCAGGATGAAACGCCTCTTTGCTGCTACGAAGATCCTCAGCCTTTCGGCCGCGGCCGTTCTGCTCCTGGCTGCATTCAGATCCATCCCGACGGCCCGGGATGTGATCAAAAAAGAGTACCGGGTGAACCCGGGAGGAGAGCTTACGCTGGATCTGGACCGGGGCAATGTAGAAATTGAGGCGACCGGGGGCACTTATGTAAAGATTGAACTGGAGCGCCGTGCGCGGGCGGAAAGTGCAGAGGAGGCCGAGCGGATTCTCCAGTCGGCACACCGCTACGAGTTCGACAAGGACGGGGATGACGTACATATTCAGTCACGGGTGGAAGAGGAGCGCCGGCAAATGCGGTGGCGCAAGGGAGCGGCGATCAAAATTCGGCTGACCGTGCGCGTACCTGAGGAGTACGATATCCGTTTCAAAACCGGTGCCGGCAATATCACAATCATGGAGGTCTTCGGAGACATTGAGGGCCGCACGGGGGCAGGCAATATCCTTATTGAGGATATCGAAGGGGATGTGGATGTAAAATCAGGGGCCGGGAATGTGGAGATCTCCGGGAATCTGTATGATGCAGATATTGTGACGGGTGCGGGCAACCTGTCTGTCTACGCCTCGATAGATGCACTGCATGCCGTTGCAGGTACGGGAAATGTGACCGTGGAAATGCATGGGCAGCCCCGTGGCGAAAGCAAACTGCGCACCGGTGCGGGCAACGTCTCTCTCTCGCTCCCGGAAGATGTGCAGGCCGAGGTCCGGGGGACTGCGAGTCTGGGGACGGTGACCTGTGAGTGGCCGATTGAGGTTTCCAAAAAACTGCTCTCCAACTCGTTCTCCGGCAAGATCAATGGGGGCGGCGATGCATCCATTGTGATGTCTGCCGGAGTGGGAAATGTATCCCTGCACCGTCATTGATCAAGGTATGAGCAGGATCAGACAACCTGTCTGATCCGCGATTCCTGCGAGCAGCCACGCCATTGGGGCCATATGCACGGGCACTAGATTGTGGGAAGTCTCCTCCAGCCTTGAAGTTTCGAGTATCTGGATGGCCGGAAACTCTCCATTAGCTAGAAGCACCCAATTGCTAAGCGTGCGGAGCCATTTGCGTATCCGTCCAAAAACCCAGCGCAGAAGCCGCCCGGTAAAACGGGGAACCCCGGCAAATCCATCCACTACAACCGAATTTGACGGTTTCAGCATTTTCGCACTTCGGAGCACCGTTTTTGGATAAAGATCCAATGTTTCTCTGTGGTCCCCGCCTGTGCACCAAATCCATCCGTTTACAGTGCTGATTTCTCCTTCATTCAATCCGATCTGCCGTCTCTATGAATTCTATGTGCAGGATCCCGCATTCTGTTCGATGTCTACAAACCGTTGTACCCATCTTATCGTACCGGAATCCCTGCCGACGAATACGGTGGGTCTCGGTCTTTTCATACAACCCTGTGGGCTTTTCGCAAGAGGTTGTTTTCATTTTTTCAAGTTGAAAACGTTCCATTGAACCGCTGCAAGGTCTTCAGCTTCAGGGTGCAGGATCAGTTGGAAATCTGGGTCGCCATTATGAAGGTGAGAAGGAATGTTGCAATTGAATATGCGATCTATGATGCAATGTCTGAATGCAGTCACATCGCCGTTCCAATCCGTGTCTGGAAGGGGATTGTATGCCGGGTCATCCCTTCAAATCGGAGACTGCATAGTTCCTCATGGACATAAGGGGTTTCAGATTAGGGGTTGGCGGCACGTAGAACAGAAATCTTTTGTATATTTTCGTACCTTGATCTTGATACCGCTGCATTGGCAGGGTATTCAACCAATCAGCATGCTAAAATTGTCAGATAAATGAAGTCGTTAATCAATAACTTATGTATCATGGCCGCACTTTCGGTCATCTTTTTAGGAGCGCAGGTACAGTTATCCGAATCCCACTCCCTTCGTGCGCAGGTTCCCAAAGTCACTGCCGGGGCAGTCACCGGTGAGGATGGGAAAGTGAATGAAGATTCACTCAAAGCTTTTGTTACCTGGGCTACCTCGGTATTTGAAGGGATAGAGACCGATGAGGAGCGTACTAAATTGCTCGGTGAAGTGTATGAGGAAGGCAGTGATTACAACTCAGGCAAGATTTATGTAGTTCTATTTGCAACGGGCGGTACTGAAGGCAGTGATGGTAGAATTATCTATTATGGTAAGGATCCGAACTTGAATGGTTTGCCCGCGCTGGATGTAAAGGATGATGAGGGCAATGAAGTTGTTAAGGAAATGCTGAAAGCAGAAAAGGGCGAAGAAGTAATCCGGGTGGAGTATTGCTGGAATGATCCAAGGGATCCTTCGGACAACGCGCCAGGTGCCACCTGCAAGCCCAGTTATGCCATGCGTTACGCATCTTCACTGACTGACAGTGATCTTGTTGTCGTTGGCGGATATTATCAGGATTTAAGTTTTTTAACGGTAACGCTTCCCGAAGATCTTGAATATCCTGCTGTTTCCGCCTCAGACGTAAAAGACAGAGAGACCCTGAAGCAATTTGTGGAGGGGACGGCGACATGGGTAACGCAACTCTTTGAGTCGCTAGGAATTGCAGCTTCGCAGATGAGGGTGGAACTTAGGAAAGATGCTAAAGACGGAGGATTTTTCAAAGACGGTCTGGTTTATGTTTATATCGTGACGAAGGGAGGGTATGTGATCTTTCACGGATTTGATGCGTGGCGTGAGGGTCGGACCGTCATCAACAATCCCGATCTGCGAGGAGATTCCACATTCGTACGAAGAATCATTAATACAGCTCTGGACGGGGGAGGATATGTGGACTATTACTGGAACAATCCTGATGACCCAAACGATGATCCTGATCCAGATATTCTCCCGTTTGACCCGAATGCGGGAACGCTCAGGACAGCCTACTCACAAACTCTTGAAATCGGGGGGATAACTGGAGAGCGGATCATCGCAGGTGCCTTCTTCCCGAGTGTCATAACCTCAGTAGAAGACGAAATCACCGAACTTCCGACAGAGTTTGTGCTCCATGGAAACTATCCAAATCCCTTTAATCCATCCACGCGGATCCAGTTTGATCTTCCTGAGAGAGCACATGTAACGTTGCAGGTTATGGATGTATTGGGGCGTAAAGTGATAGAATTGCCCGCGCAATCATTTGAAGCGGGTGCGAATCACACCATCAAGTTGAATGCGACAAACCTTGCATCTGGAACTTATTTATATCGCATGACTGCTACGGGAGCAGAGAGCAGATATGAGAGGACGGGGTTCGTGACGTTGGTAAAGTAAGGGGATTCTATCCATGAACGCATGTTCGCACTTTAGCTAGACCTGGGAGGTCTCTATTCTACCCTGAGGCTGCTGCGCAGGGAAGATGGAAGACACCGAAGCCTGCAATGTATGCAATGGAGATGTCAGATCGGAGCATCGTAGCGCGGAAGGCATCAAGCAAAGGAGAGATCCTGCGGAGTTGCTGGAGCGAAGGCCCCGGCCCTAGGTAAATTGGGAACCCCTATCCCACACCATACACGGAGATGGGACAGGGGGCCACGGGATCAAACAACTGCGGCAAATTTGTCGTTATGCATGACGGTGCGACCCAAGGAAGGAGGAGGCAGGGCTGCAAGACAATTATCCATCAAACTGAGCCCCGTCATATTGATTGTCTCTAGCCCCCTCTGACCGACACCGCTTTTTATGTTAAGGGAACCATAGCGGCGCAGAATGTTCTAACTGGTTTTGAGTGCCGAGAGATTACATGAAACGAAATTCTACACGTCTGCCGCTTCGAAGGGCGGCAGTAATTGGTGCAGGCACCATGGGGGCGCAGATCGCAGCTCATCTTGCCAATGCAGGCGTTGATGTACTGCTTCTAGACCTGGCCTCAAAGGACGCTGACCCGCGTTCTCTGGTCAAAAAGCGCCTGAAAGATGCTTCACGGTTAAAGCCCAATCCGTTTTTTACGAAGGCAACCATGCAGCGTATTCGGTGTGGTACGATTGAAGATGATCTAGTGAAGATTGCCGAGGTGGAATGGGTGATTGAAGCGGTGACTGAACGTGTGGACATTAAACAGGCCCTGTTAGAAAAGATTGAAGCACATACGGGTCCGGCTGCCATCGTATCCACCAACACCAGCGGCATCCCGATCCGCATACTCGCAAAAGGACGCAGTCCGGAATTTCGGCAGCGTTTTCTGGGGACCCACTTCTTCAACCCGCCGCGATACCTTCGCCTCCTGGAACTGATCCCCCACCCTGACACGGACCCCCAGGTCGTAGACCGGATTACATGGTATAGCCGCGTCCACCTGGGCAAAACGGTGGTGCCGGCCAATGATGTCCCGTATTTTATTGCGAACCGGATTGGGATTTATGGTATCATGGGAGCCATGGAGCAGTTTGTCCGCGGGGACTATACCATTGAGGAGATTGATACTCTGACCGGGCCACTGGCGGGACGCCCAAAATCAGCCACCTTCCGGACTGCCGATCTGGTCGGGCTGGATGTGATGCAGCTGGTGTGTGCAAACCTGTATGAGAGTGTTCCGCACGACGAAAGCCGAGAACGCTTCCTCGTACCGGCCGTACTGAAAACATTAGTCCATCAAGGAGCCCTGGGAGCGAAAACCAAAGCCGGATTCTACCGGAAGGAGGGCCGCACGATTCAGTCGCTCCATCTCGGTTCAATGCAGTACGAAGATCCGGCAGAACTGAATCTTGGAGACCTGCGCAGGATCAAGTCTGCGGGCCCGCTTCCCCTGCGCCTCTCGGCACTGTTCAAAGATGAGGAACGCGCGGGGGCATTCTTTCGCAGTACCATGCTGGATCTGATGGCCTATGCTGCAAGGCGAATCGGTGAGGTGACCGGTAGCCCTGCATGTGTAGATCAGGCCATCTGCTCCGGATTTGGCTGGGAGATGGGGCCATTTGAAACATGGGATGCCATCGGGTTTGACGTGGTGAGAGAAGCAATGCTTAAAGAGGGACTGAACTTGCCGCAGTGGGTTTTGGATATGCCTGATCATGCATCCTTCTATCGGGATCGAAGCGTATATATCCCGGTCAAGAAAGAGTATGAAGCGCAACCGGTTCCCGCTTCGGAAAAATCTCTGGCAATCATTAAGGCCGAGTCGGCAGGAGATCTGTGGTCCAACGAGGAGTCGGGGCTTGTTGACCTGGGAGATGGGGTTGCTCTGTTTGAATTCCGATCCAAGGCCTGTACGCTGGGAGCCAACGTCATCGGCGGCCTGTTAGAGGCGATTGATCACATTGAACACAGCCCTGATTTATATGGATTGGTAATCGGGAATGAAGGGACTCACTTCTCGGTGGGCGCAAACCTCGCCGAAATGGCCGCTGCACTGCAGTCCGGCAAATTCGAAATGATTGACCGGTATATTGCCCGGTTCCAGTCCGCAATGCAGCGGGTACATTATGCCCGCAAGCCGGTGGTCGCGGCTGTCCATCAGCGGGCGCTGGGCGGCGGCTGTGAACTGATCATGTCTTCCCCACATCCCGTTGCCGCCGCCGAAACTTATGCCGGGCTTGTGGAACTGGGGGTCGGCCTGATTCCAGCGGGTACAGGAAGTATGCGACTCGCAGCAAAGGCCAGTAACGAGAATCATGGCTACGACAGTAACCTTCTGCCTGATGTGATGCGCTATTTTGAAGCGGTTGCAAAGGCAACGGTTTCCACCAGCGCCGAGGAAGCGCGTGAACTGGGCTTCCTGCCTGACCATGCATGCATTGTAATGAACAGTGCCCGGCGTTTTCATGCTGCGAAGCATGAGGTCCTGCGGCTTTCTGCTCAGGGCTATCGCCCACCGGTCCCTCAAAAGATTCGTGTACTTGGCCGCCCTGGGGCCGCCGCCTTAAATACCGCCGTTTACCAACTGCATCAAGGCAGATTCATCAGTGATTATGACCTGCATCTGGCGAAGCAACTCGCATATGTATTTACCGGCGGGGATTTGAGCGGAGCATCGGACGTGTCGGAATCCTATCTGCTGGACTTGGAGCGTGAGGTATTTCTCGGCCTTCTGGGACAGCCAAAAACACAGGAGCGCATCGCCGGTCTACTAAAACATAACCGGCCCATCCGCAACTGAATAACTTTAAAAATGCAATCGTCAGCTGTAATCGTCACCAGTCTCCGCACGCCAGTTGGAAAGGCGAAGCGGGGAGCACTCCGTTTTCTGCGCCCGGAGGCAATGGGAGCGGAGGCCGTTCGGGCGGCATTGGAGCGTACCCCGAATCTGAGCGCGGAGGAGATTGATGATGTCCTCATCGGGTGCGCCTTCCCGGAAGGGGCACAGGGCATGAATGTGGGGCGCATCATTGCCGGCCGGGCCGGACTGCCCGACTCCGTGCCTGGAGCCACCGTCAATCGATTCTGTTCGTCCGGACTTCAGACCATCGCCATGGCGAATCAGGCCATCGGACTGGGGCAGGCCGAGTGTATAATTGCCGGCGGGACTGAGAGTATGACGCTTGTTCCTATGAGCGGGTATTATTTTCAGCCGGACCCTGATACAGCGGAGCACAGTCCGGAGGTGTATGTCTCGATGGGGAATACGGCAGAGAATCTCGCAGAGAAATACAACATCTCCCGTGAGGATCAGGACCTCTTTGCACTGCGCTCCCATGAGCGGGCGCTCGCCGCCCGGTCTGCGGGGCTTTTTGAAGAGGAACTCATCCCGCTGGATGTACAGCAGACCAGCCTCCGGAATGGGACCCCGAACACGGTCCGTTACCGGTTCAGCGCGGATGAGGGGCCGAGGACCGATACGAGCCTGGAGGCACTCGGCCGCTTGAGGCCGGTATTTCGGAAGGGGGGAAGTGTGACGGCCGGCAATGCCTCACAGATGTCGGACGGCGCGGCGGCGACGGTCGTCATGTCGGAGGCAATGGCCCAGCGTTTAGGTGCGGAGCCGCTGGCGCGTATGGTTGGCTTTGCGGTGGCCGGGGTTGCCCCGGATTTCATGGGGGTCGGCCCGGTACCGGCGATCCGGAAAGTTCTTGCGCAGACCGGACTGGATCTGGATCAGATTGGATTGATCGAACTAAACGAGGCATTTGCGGCACAGGCATTGGCGGTCATCCGGCAGGCGGATCTGGATGAGTCCATTGTGAATGTGCAGGGAGGGGCCATTGCACTGGGGCACCCGCTCGGCTGCACGGGGGCCAAGCTCACGGCCACCCTGCTCCATGCAATGCACCGCCGCGGGATTCAATACGGACTTTGCACCATGTGCATTGGGGGCGGAATGGGGGCGGCAGCCATCTTTGAATGCCTAAAATAATCCGCCGACCGGCGGGGGAAGATCCCCGATATTATTTTATGCGGGATACTGCATCTGAAGACTTGCCGGGGTCTAAGATCATCCTGTCCATCCTACTCGGGGAGCGGCAGAATGACGCTCGTATTTGTGTATCCTGCAAAAACACCCAGACCTCCGCTCACATTGGAATATACATTGATCGGCTCATCCAGTAGCGGATCAAGGGATAGATTGTGTTCCAGTGTCCGCTGATATTCAAAATATTCTTCACTCAAAGAGGATAGAACCAGCAGCAGTTCGCTCCGTCCGAACGTTTCAGAAACCTCAACAGTTGCGGACCACGGATACGTGCCACCGTCAAAGTTTCTGTCTGTAACCACGATTGCATCCCAAACCCCGCAACCCGTGCCGCGATCTTCGATATCAATTTCTGTTTCGGCCGCCGCCACATACCCGCACGACCATCCAGGATGTAACTCATTAGCTGATTCCCGCTGATATAGACTGTCCATTTCTGGAAATTGACCCGCTACGTATTGGTAGATGCCGATCTGATAAAAATTGGGATTTGGTTCGTCTTTGAATACAGCTTTCAGACGATAGGTCTTGTAACCGAATGACCCTCCGCTTTCCCCTGTTTTTTCAATTGAATAATCAGAAAACGGTACCGGTGGAGGAGCGGTTGAGGTCGCCTGGATACTGGTTGCGCCGGGGAGGTCCACATGAAGTGTATACTTTGTACTTGACACTGGAAGTCGACCTTTATTTGCCCTGTACTCTCCATTCCCGACATAATTGAGCACCTCAATCATGTTAGAACCATCCATGATTCGTACGGAGGCATCCGTAATGTATTCCGTACTCGTATCTCCCTTTGCGTTGATACCCAGGCTGCTGTGCAAAGTCACAGACCATACACTATCCGGTGAAAAAAAGCTCGTGGCAACCGGCTCCGGGGTGTATTCTGGCGGATTAATCTCAATGACCGTTTCACAGCCCAGACAAACGAAAATCACAAACAGACTTAAATACTTCATGGAATTGGAGAGCATTTTAGAATTCAATTCGGTAGGTTACAAAGGGGATCACGGGAAATGCGCTGATCTGCCTGAACTCGAGGAGCTCCTCATTTTGCCAATTCTTTCTGACCTCCAGAAGGAAGGGATTTTTTCGATTGTACGCATTATAGCCCCCAAAAGACAATGTCCGATACCCCCACCGAATATTTCGTTTCAGATGCATGGACAGGTCAATTCGATGATGAGCACGCACACGATAGGAATTACGTTCCCCATACACACTCGGCACTTCGGCCCGGTTTCTACCAAAGAGGTCTTGTCCCCCTCCGGCATCGTGTACTACACCATAAAATCTGCCGACTGGAAGCCATGTGGCCTGTCCTGTGCCGTAAACCCAGACGGCAGAAATCTCTATGGCATCGGTCCAGTGATAGCTGGCTACAATTGAAACGTCATGCAGACGATCAAATCTGTAGGGAAAGGTTTCACCGCCATTGAGTTCTGAAAACTTGCGCTCTGATCTTGTCAGACTGTACCCCACCCAGCCGGTGATCCGCCCAAAATGCCTCCGAACGAATACTTCTCCCCCATACGACCAGCCTTTTCCGGTCGTGATCCTTTCCTCCCAGCTATCCCCTGAAATGCCATATCGGCTCACCCCCTCTTTATACTCAATCAGGGAGTTCATTCTCTTGTAGTACCCCTCCAGTGAAACCTCATATTGTCTGTTCTCTGAATTCCATGCGAACCCCGTCGCGACTTGATGTGCCCTTTGCGGACGAACCTGATCGGTAGCCGGAACCCATAAATCCAGGGGAAGCGAAAGCCCACTGGCCGCAGACAGCAGATGCGTGTATTGCTGCATGGAGGCATACGAAACTTTCATGGCTAGATTCGTGGCCATAATCCATCGTGCACTGAACCTCGGCTGCAGGGAACTGTATGCCCGATCTTCAACGAAGAATGTGGAGGCTCGCAGGCCGACATTCATGGTTAAAACAGGGGAAAGGCGTAATTCATCCTCTACATAGGCATGTGCTTCCACGCTTCTTGTCAAATAATCTGGCGCATAGACGGTATCAGTCGGCATAATGTCCTCACCAGATTGCCGCTCTTCAAATGTCCCTGTATGATAGGCATGCATGATGCCACCGAGTCCAAATCGAATATAATGTTGCGGATTGGGGATAAAATCAAAGTCTATCCGGCCGATCACATCTGTGATGCCGGATGTAAAATTGCTTTCTTTAAAGAATAGTGTTCTGGAACGATCATTCACCGGTTGTCGAATCACTTCACGGTCGGTTCCAAGCCGATAGCGCGTGAGCCCCAAAAGCGTATTCGAGAAGAATCGAGATCCATATATGCGGTTCCACCGGACGGTAGCCGTCATGTTACGCCATCCAAGATCTCCCTCAGAGTACTCATCTTCGCTATCATTCACATCAAATCGATCCTGGGTATATCCGCGGTCCCGGCCCGTATAGAAACTCAGATAGAGACGGTCCTTTCCAGACGCAATATAGTTGACCTTCACACTGGCATCGTAAAAATAATATCCCCCCCGCGCATCCTCGTCAAGGAACGGGTACACCAACAGGTCCAGATAGGTGCGTCTTGCGGCGACGATAAACGATGCTTTATCCTTCCTGATTGGTCCCTGTACGGTAAAACTGGAAGCAACCACACCTACCGAGGCCGTTCCCTCAAACTCCCGCAGGTTCCCCTCCTGCATGCTCAGATCCACCACCGAGGATAACCGGCCTCCATACCGGGCCGGAAACCCTCCTTTAATCAGCGTCACATCCTTGATCGCATCTCCATTGAACACGCTCATAAAACCGAACAGGTGGCTGGGATTATAGACCGTAACCCCGTCCAGCAGGATCAAATTCTGATCTGGCGCTCCTCCGCGAACATAGAGTCCACTGGTTCCCTCCCGCCCGGATTGGACCCCCGGAAGGAGTTGCAGTGTCTTGAAGACATCAACCTCGCCAGCCAGGACCGGCAGTGTCCTGATGGTTGCCACCGGCAAATTCACCTCTCCCATCTGAACCGATTCCACGATTGACTCCCCGACAGCAACGACCTCAACATCATCAAGCCTGGTGGTCACAGATAGAAGTTCAATCGTTAATTGGACATCCTCGGTCAACTTTTGATTGACGGTAACAGGCGCATAACCGATATGCGAAACGAGGAGGCTTATTGAGTCAGCATCCACGGTCAGACTAAAGAAGCCGTACCGGTTTGTTGTTGTGCCGATACTGAACTCCGGCGCATAGACGGCCGCCCCAATCAGATTCTCACTGCTTTCCGCATCCACAACAAACCCGCTGATAGTGTGCGCATTGCTTTCTTGTTCAACCTCTTGGCCAGGAGCCTGATAAAAGAACGGTAAGTATTCAACTTTATCCCGGCGTGGAGAATCATAGGCATCGACTTTGAGTGGCAGGCACGCGAAGAGAATAAGTATCAGGGATACCGGGTAATACGGTTTCGGAAACATACACAGCATAAGCAATTGGATTTAGAAGTGCCGATGTTTTTTTGGTGGATGCCAGAGTTTGATTTTCTGGTCAACCTGCCTCGTGTCACGGCTTAAATTCACTAAATATACATGGGTTTACAGAGGGGAATGTGTGATTGTTTCATCTTCACAAAAAATTCACATTTTCAGTAAAAAATCCGTATGACATCCTTTGGATCCCGTCATTGGAGGCCTCTCTGGATCAAAACTCAGACTTAATACTTGTCGTGATTTCTCAAAGAAAGAGAACTTTTTGACTCATCCCTTCATTACTCGGGCTTTGCAGCGGGTATAGCGGGCAAAGATTGTCTTTCTGCTTGCAGATGAGTGCAAAACTTCAAGATGGCTTAACGCTCTGTATTCCGCTTATGCGGCAGCACGAACTGCTGAGTTTCGCATATTCTCCCGAAGCATTCACCAATCCAGGTAGCATGAAATAGAACAGATACTGATTGGAAACACTGGTTCTCCGTATTCTATCTGTTAACGTTCTATTGCATGAATCGCTTATTGCGTTCACTGATCTTAGTCACATCTTGGATCTTGCTCGCCGGAATGGATCGGCTGCTTGCACAGGAGGTCGTCGTCAGTGGCTATGTCACCGATGCCGATAACGGGGAGGCGCTGGTCGGAACCAATCTCTACGAGATCTACTTTCAGAGCGGAACAACTACAAACCAATACGGATTTTTTAGTCTTGCCGTCCCCGGTGACTCTGCGGCAATCCGCTTCAGCTATCAGGGGTACGAGACCTTGACGCTTGTTTTTCACGCCCCCCTGCAGGAACTCCAACAGGTCGAAATGAAGCCTGCCATCGTGGAGTACGATTCTCTGCTCGTCGTTGAGGCAGGCGAATATGAAGGACTTCACCAACAGGTTCAAATGAGCAATGTGAAAATCTCCATGGCAGAGATTGAAGCACTGCCGGCTCTGCTTGGAGAAACGGATCTGCTAAAAGCCTTCCAGTTGATGCCAGGAATTCAGTCCGGCACGGAAGGCTCCACCGGACTGTATGTGCGCGGCGGAACTCCCGGGCAAACTCTCATCTTACTTGACGGGGCCACGGTATACAACGCGGGGCACCTGTTTGGTTTTATGTCCACCTTCAATACCGATGCGATCAACAGTGCTGAGTTGTTCAAAGGAGGTTTTCCTGCCCGGTATGGAGGACGCTTGGCGGGCGTACTGGAT
>JAJECE010000012.1 GCA_022822185.1 Rhodothermales bacterium
ACATCAGTGCAAGACTGGGAACCAGATATAAGACCCGGCCGCCAACCCCCGCCAGATCCTCGGCAATCCGAAGTGAGGTGAAGGTCTTGCCGGTTCCGCAGGCCATCAAGAGTTTGCCCCGGGATCCCGGTTCCTGAAGCCCCCTGACCACATTGCGGATCGCTTCCTCTTGATGCGGGCGCGGGGTCTTCTGCGGGGCTTTCTCCTCCACCTTCCCCGCGCCAACATACGCGGCCCAGTCAATCGGGCTTTGTTTGAGGTCATGAAGGCCAATACGGAGGACGGGAACGGCCTGATCACGAATCGTGTCCTCGGCCTGCTTATTCCAATTCTTCCCCGTCGTATCAATGATGACGCGGCGTTCAAAATGCTTCTTGCCCGACATCGCCAGGAAGGAGTCCAGATCCTCCTTCCGCAGCGTCTTCCCTTTTGCAAAGAACTTGCACTGGATCGCACACCAGCCTCCCGTATCCCGGATCTTTGCCACCAGATCTACCCCGATGTCCTGCTCCGACACTCCCTGGCCGGATGCCCACTCAGCATACGTCACGGGCGGCTCATACTGCGCTTTCTGGACCGGGTCATGCGTCAGAAATGCAATGCAGAACTTCTCAAATGCGGTTCCTTTGATGCGTTCTTGATTGTGGTCGGATGCCGCGGCTTCTTTGCGCCAGACATCAAGGATGTGCTCCAATGAGGAGTCAGATACAGGCATGATGGATGAAATGATCGAAGGTGAGGCTAAATTAACGAATCTCACTGAATTTCAAGATTATTCGGGGACCTGCGCCACATAGTGACACGACCTGTCATCGCTCACCGTTCCAATGCCACGCAAGATGTTGGGCCCCTCACTGAAGGATGATTTGTCTGAAACGGAAGCCGTCTGCCAAATTGTATGGTCGGCAATAAATTTTAGTCATGAGTAAGCATATCAGCAATCTTTCGTGTATTGCCCAATCACCAATCTTCCTATCTTGCCTGCTGCACCGGAAAATTGCAATCCGTTCCGAAATTCGGATGATTAATATCAAACGGGCTTGCTATCTGCTTCGTGCTTAACTTGTATGCTCTGTAACTAATTCTCATTGAAAACATGATCTGGACAAAACTGAGCAGACACACCGATCTGGGACTACTCATCCTGCGTATAGGATTCGGCCTTGGCATGCTCATCTTCCACGGCTGGAGGAAGTTAACCGGGGGCCCGGAAACATGGGCAAACGTTGGAGGGGCCATGGAGATCTTGGGGATCGGCTTTGGCCACACCTTCTTTGGCTTTCTCGCCGCTTTTGCCGAGTCAATCGGAGCGATTTTAATCATCCTCGGACTCCTCTATCGCCCCGCTGTCGCGATGCTGGGATTTACCATGCTTGTCGCAACGCTCACCCTGGCCATCACTGGAAATGGGGACCCCTCCCACGCGTTCAAAAATTTCTTTGTCTGCGGGGGTAAGTTCCTGATTGGCCCCGGAAAGTATAGCCTGGATTACATGTTTGGTAAAAAAACGATAGGGAGCGCTGCGGTACTGGCGTTGCTTTTTGTCGCAATCCCCGGCACATCCTTTGCGCAGCACAGCACTGTCCATGACCAGTTGACCATGCAAAGCCAAATCCTGGATTCGGAGCGGAAGTTTGCCGTCTACCTCCCGCCTGATTATCATACAAGCGAACGTAGCTATCCCGCACTCTACCTGCTGCATGGCGCCGGTGATGATCAGACCGGATGGGTTCAGTTTGGCGAGGTCCGTCATATTGCAGACAAGGCGATCAGACAGGGACAGGCAACCCCGATGGTCATCATCATGCCGGATGCCAATACAGGGGTTCGGGGATACTTCAACGATGTCACCAACTCATGGCGGTATGAGGATTTCTTTTTTGAGGAATTGATTCCCCATGTAGAGGAGCGATTTCGAATCAAGTCTGAGAAACGCTATCGGGCCGTTGCAGGCCTCTCCATGGGTGGAGGAGGCTCATTCATCTATGCCCTCCGCCGCCCGGAGCTCTTTTCGTCTGCTGCCCCGCTGAGCGCATGGGTCGGGCCGAGTTCTGCCGAAGATTACAAAAGCGTGATGGAGCGCTGGGGGAACAATCTGTCGGATATTTCCGATGAGGAAATTGAAAACTACGTTAAACGGCACAATGCTGTTGAACTGATCCGTTCGCTACCGGAAGACGAGATGCGGTCTGTTCGATGGTTTATCGACTGCGGCGATGATGATTTTCTGTATGAAGGAAATTCGCTCGCCCACATTGAGATGCGAAAACGTGAAATTCCACATGAGTTCCGTATTCGTGACGGTGGACATACATGGACCTACTGGCGTGAGAGCCTGCCGGTTGTCCTTCACTTTGTCTCACAGGCATTCCACCAGTACTAAGTGAGTGCTCGGCTTGGGAAGGTAGTTAGCCTAATCTTGAATTCTCCGTGATCCAGTTCGCTTTGGTGACCTTTTATGCCATATCAAATCAACTTGCATGAATTTTGAGAACTTCTATCTGGAAACTCCATCTCTTGTATTACATGCCATGATCGTCTGGCAATGACTCCGTTACTTGCTCGCTATACGGAATCTCTCTGGCCCGTAGAAACTTATTTTCTAACCCGCCGATATAAGTTGAAAACCCCCATCCGGGGGATCCAGAACGAGGTGATCAATGAAAGATAATTTATTCACTCGAACCGCGTATACCCTGAAAGGACTGACACTGTATGCCCTTTTCAGTATAACCCTGTATGGGCCCTCGCAAACGACCTTCGCCCAGGGGACACCGTGGATTGCAGAGCCCCGTACCGGCAGTATCAGTCTTTCGTACTATAGTCAGAATTCGGACAAATTCTATTTCGGCACAGATCTCGTGGATGGGCCATCACTGGAAGATGCTGAAGCAGAGCAGATTACGGTTTGGCTTCATGCCAACTACGCAATTACAGATGCAATTGCGGTTGATCTACAGACGGCCTGGGCTCGGAACACCTTCGATGATCCCGTCAATCCGTCTGATGAGGAACACTATGGAGCACTTTATGACAGCAACGTTTCTGTAACTTGGCGCTTTGTGGACGAATTAGTCCGTAATCATGCACCCAGCATTGCAGCGCGTGTGGGGGTAACCATTCCCGGTAAATACAAAAACGGTTACATTAGTTCGCTTGGAGATGGTGCCAGTGGAGTTGAGGGATCCCTGATTGTTGGTAAGTTCTGGGATATGGTAGGTGCATCAGGCGAAATTGGCTACCGACACAGAGGGTCTTCTTCAATAAGTGCCGGTGCTCTCGGCCCCGATGCAGGTACGGATGTTGATGTTCCTTCAGAAATATTCCTGAACCTTTGGGTCTTTGTTCCGATTGGTAACCGTATCCGAATAGGAGGCAATTACCGCATGATCAATGCCATTTCGGGGAGCGGACTCAAGGATCCTGATTTCCCGCCCAGCCAATTCCCCAATCTGCAAGAGGATATTCAATTTATCGGTGGCCAGGTATTTGCCGATTTGTTGTGGGGCATCAGTGCAAATGCCTTTTTCGGAAACGTTATTGACGGTCGTAACACACTAAAATTAACCGTGTCTGGCGTAGGACTGAACATGAATTTCGGTGGCAGATTCCGTGGTGGCATGTGATCATATGAGACGAAGCCCTGCGCTTTATCTCTAACAATCGCCGCCCCCTGCCTGAACCAACTCGTGCATAACGGTCACGGAGTCACGCGTTTTATCCATTCGCAGTTGTTTTTGATAGGATACTCACAGCCATCTCCCCTGCGGCCATACTGCAGGTAGTGTCTGGAACAGTCTGCCCCCTGAGTACCGCGACGATTAACTACTGTCTGGGGATAATGACTCTGCTGGAAGGTAATTCTGGTTGGATACCCGTCATAAGATACGTTCGGCTATTTCCTTTTAAGTATCCGACACTCCAGTAAAATCAACACACCGGCAGATTCTGAGCCTAAGTGTTTGGCACTGGGAAATGAATATTTTTAGGGTTGGATCCTCACCATTCTCAAAGAATATTCGGCAATATCGGGAGGAAATCCCAAAATGCCCTGACTGTAAGGGGGATAAAGGATACATGTCCATTGAATCCACAAATCACTGACTGCCCCCTTTTCGAATTAAACATATTAATTACGTATATTGGGATTGTTCAGTTATTGGCAACCATTCTTGAAAACTCATGATTCGTTCTACTTGCTCGCTTGCTGTTGTTGCGGTCCTTTTTGGATTCACGGCTCCGGTTATTGCCCCATCAGGTTCCATCGGCACCGGGCCTGGTCAGATCAGTCCGCGTAAAGCATACGCACAGGGCAAGTCCCTCACCTTTAAGGTGCTGGCCTGCAAGGGATGCCCAATCCAGAAAACCGAATTGGACAAGGACCGGGCAGTCAGTCTGGCGGCCAGCCTGGAAGCGGTGTACGCGGATGAAGAAACCGGATCGCCGGATGACGATATAGTAAGAGGGCTGTGCGGGCCGGATACAGAGGAAAAAGATTGCGGCATCCGCATGGAGGTCGTCCATTATTTTCTAACCCGCCGATACAAGTTGCAAACTCCCATCCGGGGAATTCAAGACGAAGTGATTGATGAAGGATAGCATTGTCAGTAAAACCACCTGTGCCTTAAAAGGGCTGGCATTGTCTGCACTCCTGAGCATGGTTCTGTGGGGGCCGTCGCAGACCGCCCTTGCTCAGGGTACCCCGTGGATTGCAGAGCCCCGCACCGGCAGTGTCAGCGTTTCATATTTCAACCAGAGTGCCGAGGAATTCTACCGAGGTACAGAAACCGTGAAAGGACCTCTGGAAGCTACCGGGGCAAGCCTGGGGCAGAGTACAGTGTGGATTCATGCCAACTATGCAATTAATGATGCAGTTGCCGTAGATCTGCAGACGGCCTGGGCACAAAGTAAAGTGGATGGTGCCGTCGGCCCGTCCGGTGGAGAGGAGAGTTACAGCGGGCTGTTTGATACCAATCTTTCTGTGACCTGGCGCTTTGTAGACGAGCTGGTCAGCAATAATGCCCCCAGTATTGCTGCACGCGTGGGGGTAACCATTCCTGGCGGGTACGATACTGGCTATATCAACTCACTCGGTGATGGTGCCAGTGGATTTGAGGGATCCCTGATTGTTGGTAAATTCTGGCGTGTACTCGGGGCATCAGGAGAGATTGGCTACCGGCACAGAGGATCCACTTCGGTGAACTCCAATGCAGTCGGTGCCGGGAACGGCGGTGATGTTGATGTTCCATCGGAAATGTTCATGAACCTGTGGGTCTTTGTTCCGGTTGGCAACCGGATCCGGATAGGCGGTAACTACCGAATGGTCAACGCCACATCGGGAATTGATATTGGCGGAGAAGGTTTTTCGCCAAGCCGATTCCCCGGCCTGGAAGAAGACAGTCAGATTCTTGGCGGCCAATTATTTGCCGACCTGTTTGGCAGTGCAAGCGCAAATGTATTTTTCGGGAGTATTGTTGGAGGCCGTAACACGGCAAAGTCTACCGTATTTGGTCTTGGGATCAGCGTAGGACTCGGTGGAGGCTTTGGTGGTGGCCTGTAATTGCAGAAAGCCGAATATCGTTCCTGAATGTCTGACGGAAATGGGCACTATTACTGTCCCAGTTATGTGACATCAACATTGATCCACGAACGGGAAAAAGGTAGATCCGAATGGATGCACAAACGATAAGATCTAAGCAGCGCTGGGATGGCTCCTCCCTCTGGCAATTTGGAATTGGTGTCTTAGGGGTTTTGATCTTCACGACTTCGCTTTCTTATGGCCAGGCGACCAATTGGGATAAGGCGGATCCCTCGAATACCGCTACAATTGACCACTCCGCCTGGCAGACAATTCTGGATACCTATCTAATCACTGATGATCCATCCGGTATCCATCTTTTTGACTATCAGGCACTCCAGGAAAATGCAACAGACCGGCAGCGCCTGAATCAATATCTTGAAAATATTCAAGGGCTAGATCCCCGCCAGTACGCAAAGGATGTTCAGATGGCATATTGGATCAACCTCTATAATGCATTGACCGTGAACACAGTGGTGGATGCCTATCCCGTTGAATCTATCATGGAAATCCATGACGGAGAGAATCCCGGTACGGGCCCGTGGAAAGATATCCGTGCAAACGTGGCCGGAGTTCCTCTGACGCTTGACAATATTGAGCACGACATCCTGCGTCCGATCTGGCAGGATAATCGGATTCATTACGCGGTCAATTGTGCCAGTTTAGGCTGTCCAAATTTGGCACCTGAAGTATTCACATCTGCGAATCTGGATACGTTGATGGATCAATGCGCCAAAGATTTTGTGAATCATCTGCGTGCAGTGGAACTCCTGGATGAAGCGTTCGGGGTTACGTCAAGTTTGTATTTCTGGTATATGGACGACTTTGGCGGCTCGGAGGCAGGTGTGCTGGCGCATCTGCAAAAGTACGCAGACCTAGACTTAGCCGAGCAACTCAAAAGTTTTGAGGGATCGCTGGATCACGAATATGACTGGCGACTTAACGGGGTGGTTGCTCAATAGCTTCCCCTTTGGCCATCCACCCCTACACCCTCCTATTCAGGAATCTGGGGGCATGCTGAACCGGTTTACCGCGGGATCACTGCCTCTATATCTTCGCCTGAACAGGTCATAGAGGAGGGCCAAAAGAATCAGACCATACTCTAAAGGCCGCACCCAGGCTGGATGTGCAAATGGATGCATCTCCATATTGCTCAGATTCAGCCCGGTGATATACGATAACAGCACCGCTACAGACGCTGTCCATGCCCATGCACTTGGACGAATCGCCGCAAAAGGCAGTAGCCATAACAGATACCAGGAGTTAACGACGGGCCAGAGCGCAAACAACCCGCCATAGATCCAGTCCCCCCGCACAATTGCACCCGAAGCATCCCGGCGATAGACCAGATAGTACCCCCCTATCATGACAGCAAGCACAAGTCCACATAGGATCCGGGCGGTCGCATTCGTCATCCAGGGTTTTAATAGACTGAACAGGGCGGCATTGAACTCCCATTCGCGGGTAAACACAAGAAGCGTCTCCAGGTCTGTGCTCCCCTGCAAAACAAAAGGCAGATAGATCAGCACCAATGCCCCAATAAAAATCCCCCAAACATGCAACCCTCTTCGCACCAGAATAAACGGAACGACGAGTAATGCCAGGATTTTAGCCCCCACAGCCAACGCCAGAAAGATGGCCGCACTGTAAGTCCGGTCTCTTTTGACCAGCACAACTGCCGCAAGCACAAGAAAAACAGCAATACCATCCGGGTGAGCGGTGAAGGCAATTTCCTTGATCACCAAAGGGCTCCACGCATAGAGCAGTACTGCCGGTGCAGGAGCCAACCGAAGTAACAAAGCGACGGTCATCAGATCAACAAGAATCATGAGCACCTGCAATGCTGTGACACTGCCTGGAGCAAGCCCATATCCCCCCAGAAAGACAAGTTGGGTTACCGGTCCATAGATCGTCGGCAACTCAGGATAGTTGATGCCATCCAGAATACGCTGGAACTGATCCGGTACACCTGCATCACCAAAGAAAGCTTCAGGAGCCAACCCATAAGGAGTGCCGTCCTGAATGAAGCGAAAAGCATCCCATAAATATCTGTAGAAATCATCCTCGTAGAAGGGACCGCCAATGATCCCGCAGATCCGAAACAGGATTGCCCAGCCGATAAGCCGACTCACTGAGAATTTTTGATCAGGATGGCGGCGGTAATAGGCATAAATAAGGAAGGTTGCTGCCGCAATACAACCGGATAGCCCAAGGAAGAGTTGAAGTGATGGATCCCCTGAAGTTTGTGTAATCCAGGAGAGCAGGCCATACGCCAGTAAACATACCAAGCCCGCAATATCAATCGGAGAAAGAAATCGCATCAACCTCGGCAAGGGACAAAGAAGGGACGGGGATGCTGCCTCTGAACGAATGCCCAGAACATGAAAATGCAGTCGTAGTTGTCCAAAGTGAATACCGACATGAATTTATTCGTGAAAACATGGGAGATGGTGTATCCCCGCGGCAGCATGATACGATCCGTGTCAAAATAATGCATGGCGACAGATATAGGAATCCGTACCATCGAACTCCTGCCTCTACAATTTTGGCCATTATATAGTATTTTGAGTATATACGGTTCTGAACTGCGACACGATCCATGATGACTGATAACCTATTTCTCTCACAGCACAATTTTCGTGCTGTTTCAATCTCCCTTGTACTCATACTCCTGAATGCGCAATCCGCACTGGGCCAGAGCCGGCGCAGTGCACCTCTTCCAGAAGGACAAGGAAAAGAACTGGTGGAGCAGTTGTGCACCTCCTGTCATGCAATTTCTACAATTACAAGGTCGGGGTTTGACGGCGTAGAGATGTGGCGTGCAGTCCAGGAATCCATGATGGAACTACCCGAATCAGAAGCCGCCAGTATTGCGGAGTATCTGGCGGAGCATTTTCCTGCCCGTGAAAACCGGAAGCCCACACTCGTAGACGGACCGATTGAAATAGACTTTCAGGAATGGCTCGTTCCCACACTTGGACAACGCTCCCGTGATCCGATTGAAGCTCCGGACGGCTCCATCTGGTGGACAGGAATGTGGGCCAGCCTGGTCGGACGGCTGGATCCCGTGACAGGAGAAATGCAAGAATACCCCCTGCCCCCCGAAGCAAGGCCGCACAGCATCGTTCCTGATCATGACGGCTTTATCTGGTACACGGGCAACAGCAATGGCACCATCGGTAAACTTGACCCCGATACAGGTGGAATTACCGAGTACCCGACCGAGGCCGGGGATCCTCATACAGCAGTTTTTCATCCAAATGGAAAACTCTACTTCACCTCACAGCGGGCCGCAATGCTTGGTCGACTCAACCCTGAGACGGGAGAACTCACTGAAATCCCAACCGATCCAAGACCCTATGGCATTATCGTAGCTCAGGACGGTATGGTATGGATTGCCTATAACGGGACAAACAAACTGGCCGTGATGGATCCCGATTCCATGGAATTGCGCTATTATCCAATTGCAGAAGAGGAAACCCGAATTCGTCGCCTGGGCATTGATTCCAGTGGAATTATCTGGTACGTGAATTCCACCATGGGGCGAATCGGCCGCCTTGATCCGGCAACCGGTGAATTCAAAGAATGGGAATCTCCGAGTGGTCCACGATCCCATCCCTACTCTCTGTCCGTGATTAACGACAAGATCTGGTACAATGAATCCGCAATGCGTCCGGATGCACTGGTCCGATTTGATCCTGAGACCGAATCCTTTCAGAGTTGGGCAATCCCAAGCGGCGTGGGAATCATCCGACATATCTGGGTGACCCGCGAAAACGAACTGCTGATCCACCAGAGCAGCTCTAATCGCGTTGGCCGTGTAACCATCAAGGATCTGGCAAACTGACCGGCGGCGGATATTCGTGGGATTGTATCCGATGGGCACCTCTCTCCACATTTTTCAATTTATTCCCGGGGGGAGTGGACTTTCAGTAAAAAACAGATGTCTGGACATAATAAAGGGGTATCCCCGAACCTGTTTTTGCTTGGAACAAACCGTTCCTGGAATCATTTTCCGTACTATCCATAGTTTCCATTATACCCATGTGTAATCGTGATCGCAGATCCCCCGATATAGAAGACCGGGGAAAAGCAAAGTATTTCCACGGGCGGAAACAGATACTGGCCAACTTCAAGGAACGTCTGGAATTCGCAATGGCCAATACAGAAGCGGGAACCACATTCCTGATTCAGGCTGCGCCTGGCGCGGGCAAGACCGCGCTGCTCCATGAATGTGCACGCCTAGCTGCAATTGAGGGATTTGCAGTGGCAGAGGTGGATCCGCACAAGCTTCTAGATCCAGAGGTACTTCACGAGTCTATTGATACATCATGGATGCGATGGCGTAGATGGCTCACACATGGATCGGCTAGCGTAGGTGTTGGTGTATTCAAGGCGGGAGTCGTTGTCGGCGGGGCGGCAAAAACCCCTCTGGGGGTCATCGAAAAGGGGAAAGGAGGGCTAGTTCTACTGTTGGATGAAGCGCAGTTGATGGACAACCTTGCGGTGGGGACCGGGATTCCGTTTATCGGTGCGAAGGCCCTGCTGACCGCAATCCACAACGGGCGGACTGGACACCCCGTGATGCTGGTCGCAGCCGGGCTGAGTGCAACGAAGCAAGCATTCAAAGATTTGAAAATCTCAAGATTCAAGGATAACTGCTATGTTGAATTGGGCCCGCTAAAGCCAGAGGCGGAGCGGGCCGTCATTCAGGACTGGCTTAAGGAAGATGGAAAGGCGAAAGGAAATCCCATGGCATGGATTGACTCGATTGCAGCAGAGACATACGGCTGGCCCCAGCACGTTTCTGCCTATGCACAGGTAGCGGCGGTTCACCTGCGGGCAACGGGGCGGAAGATGACCCCAAAGAAGTTGAATACGGTGCTCGAAGCGGGGCGATTGAAACGGACAAAGTTCTATGAAGCCCGTGCAGACGGGCTCATTGAGGAGCACCGCGCAGCCATCGCCAAGGCTTTTGTGGATGTACGGGAGGATTCCACACAGACATACTCCGTGATTATGGGGTCCCTGATACAGGACTTCGGCAAGCGTAAAGCAGCGTCTATCTTCGAGCGTGCACTCGACAAGGGGGTACTGGACAACCGTGCAGGACGTTTCTGCATCCCGATCCCCTCCATGCGGGACTGGTTTCTTAATAATTATTTTTCATCAAGCGGGATCCGCCTGGCAAACCGCTCCCTGCCTGAATACACACATGAATAGATATCGGCAATTGAGAGACAAAAAGGATTCGTATGACAGAACGCCTTATTAGCATCTCCCCACCCACCTGTCTGCCATATCCGGTGAGCACACTATGTATCCACGCATCCGCTCTACCGCATTCAGAACGACCAACAGGCCCTCCACACATACGCGTCTAGACGGAATGTATCCGTCCAGGAATTGATTTATTGCTCCAGTCGGAATGAAATAAAATTGTCTGATATTTCGGGAACTTCCCCGATTTCACATGGTGTCGGAAGACAAGAGAACTGTCGTTCATTTGGTCCCACAGCAGGCCTCACGCACACCGCGTCCAACAATGCACGAGATTCACACTGAGGTTATCCCGCAATCAGAGCAACGACCGTTGCTAGCACGCCCCCAAGCACGGCAACTACTATTCCAACAAACCAACGTAAATGGCTCATTTCCGCCTTCAGCCTACTGTTCTGAGCATCTATCTTCTCCTTCAGGCTACCGTTCTGTGCCTCCAGGCTATCCATCTTTGCCTCTAGGCTACTATTCTGCGCATCCATCTTTGCCTCCAGACTACTGTTCTGCGCATCCATCTTTGCCTCCAGACTACTGTTCTGCGCATCCATCTTTGCCTCCAGACTGGATTCTAATTGCATGTGACTGGACTTGATTTGCTCAAGAATAGGGGTAGACAACATGTTGAATAAGGATTTGGTGAACGCAACCGCCTCTTTGCCAGAACAACCCATGTGCTCCAAGAGAGTAAAGACATACACCTCTTCCTCAGTGGACGATGGGAGATCTGCTTTATCCTGTTTCGGCATAACTGCTTAAATTCATTCTGGGGTAAACAGTTCCCTGAAACTGCATCTGATTAAGTCTCAGAAATAAACCGTGAACCGACACAATGGAACGTATTGAATACCCTTAACCAGCCATACGACTTTCTGTTCCATCTGATTTAAATACATTCCATTTCCTGCAATTTAGACCTGCCCCTGCCTCTTTCCAGATCACATCTTCAGTATCCAGACATGAACATTCGCAGTATGGATAGATTTTCGGACAGATACGACGGAAGAGATCCGAAAACGGCACACCGTGACAGAGGATGTCAACAACAACCCTGCTACATTTGAAGCACTTGACTTCAAATCATATGTAACCTCAAGGACTACCCCGTTGCAGCAGCAAAGTTGGCTGCAACCTGACTCCAGTTCACGACATTCCAGAATGCAGCCACATAATCAGGACGGCGATTCTGGTAATTCAGGTAATAGGCATGCTCCCATACATCCAGCCCAAGAATGGGCGTATGGCCCTGCATATATGGACTGTCCTGATTCGCGGTAGAGTACACATGAAGCGCACCCTCCGCATCAACAACAAGCCATGCCCACCCACTGCCAAACCGCGTTCCTGCAGCCGACGAGAATTTTGTCTTAAAATCCTCCAATGAGCCGAATGCATTGTCAATGGCCGCTGCCAAAGCACCGCCTGGAGCGTCTCCGCCACTAGGGCTGAGGATTGTCCAGAAAAGATTGTGATTGGCAAAGCCGCCACCATTGTTGCGGACCGCCCCATGAATCCCCTCCGGTAAATCCGAAATTCCACGCAAGAGATCTTCAATAGATTTGCCATGAAGACTTGCATGCCCCTCCAAGGCGTTGTTCAGGTTCGTGGTGTATGCATTGTGGTGCTTCCCATGGTGAATCTCCATGGTTCGCCGGTCAATGTAAGGTTCCAGAGCGTCATGCGCATACGGAAGACTAGGAAGTTCAAAAGCCATTTAATTGGATTGATTTGGTGTGAGTGTATACTCTGAAGAACACAGATGGTTCCATCATTCTACGAATATCTTGTGGGTTCATTAAGGGCAAACATCCATCAGACGCCTGAAGTCCGTCCCGGTTAAACGCCCCTCAGAACGCAGGCACTCCAGCGCCCGCACAACTGCCTCCCAGTCCGTCTCCTCTGAATTTATTGAAGGATCCGGGAGCAGCATAACCTTACGAAGCAGTTGTTCAATATAGGTCAGACTTCCCGGGTTTTTCGAAAGATCAAGTTTGACCGAAAAGGTCGCCCTCCCCCGATTTACCTCCATCGTGATATGCGCTCCGCGAAGCTTTGACCGCTTAGACTCAACAAATACAATATCCCGGTAGCATACAGTCTGAGACGGCTCTAGGTCTGAGTTCTGAAAAATCAGACGGTCTTCCAAGAAAACTGCACCGTCCCGTCCGTTGCCTAGGAAGGTGCCATCATATAGAGCAAGGACATCTTCGGAATGCGTCCCTTTCGCATAATCATGGGTTGCCCCCCTTAGCTTTTTTGAGGGAATTTCAGGGGCAACATACAACCCGATCTTCGGAGCATGCGGCAAGAGATCCACGATCAGCGTTCTCATTTGAACAACTACGGAAGGGTCACAAATGAACCCGGTACAAAAAAGGACAGCGTCAGATCCCGGATTCCCGGAATGAAACCGATCCCCAATAACAGAACCGCACAGGTCACAAGAATAATGGAAGACGAACGGGGAACCGGAAATGTGCCGGACTGAACGGCCGGGTCCGAATCCTCGGCAGGCTTCATCCAGAATACATACAGTACGCGCAAATAGTAATACCCCGAAAATACACTGGCCAGCACCCCCACAATCGCCAGCCAGGTCAGACCCGCATCCACTGCCGGTGCGAAAACGGCAAGCTTTCCAAAGAAACCTCCCAGAGGTGGAAAGCCCGTCAAACTGAACATGAACACTCCCATCGTGACCCCGATCAGAGGCTTCTTGAAGCCAATACCCGCAAGCGAATCCAGCGTCTGCAAACGCCCCTCTTTGCCATCCCATTCCAATAACGCAATCGCACCGAATGCCCCGATATTCATCAGTGCATAAATCAAGAGATAGTACACCGCACCCGCATACGCTTCACTAGTGCCCGCGGCCAGTGCAATGAGTACGTAGCCCGCATGCGCAATAGACGAGTAGGCAAGCATCCGCTTCACATTATCCTGCGTCAGGGCAAGAAGATTTCCAAATACGACCGTTACCAGTGCAACGAGTGCCAGCGCCAACTGCCAGTCGGCACCCCCGATATCCAATGTGCCGATTCCATGGTAGAGCACCAGCACCAGTGCGGCAAAGGCAGCCGCCTTGGAGGCGGTTGCCATAAAGCCCGTCAGCGGGGTGGGTGCCCCCTGATAGACATCCGGTGTCCACATGTGGAATGGAACTGCGCCCACCTTAAACAGGAATCCAACCAGAAATAATGCCACCCCGACCCAAAAGAGCGGCTGTAATTCACTCACCGAATACCCGATCGCCATCTCCGTAAAATACATGGTCCCCGTCGCACCGTAAATGAGCGCAATGCCATACAGAAAGAAGCCGGTTGAGAATGCACCCAGTAAAAAATACTTGAGTGCACTCTCCAGTGCCCCCTCGTCACTGCGAACAATGCCCGTGAGGATATAGAGTGCAATGGACATGGTTTCCAGGCCCACAAACACCGTCACCATGTTGTTGGCCGTCCCCAATAGAACCATCCCGCTCGTCGCAAACAGCATAAGCGCATAGATCTCCCCGTAACTGCGCCCGATCCCTTTCAGATAGGGAACCGAGAGGATCATGGAAAACAGCGCACTCAGTAAAATGGTCACACTGATAAACGACGCCTCCCCCCCTGTCTGAATGAGCGAAAAAAATACCGTTGAAGCAGGATCGGTAACCTTGAAGAATTCATACACCAGCGCAATGCCAACCGACATCCCTGCCACCCAGGGCAACTCACGCGCATCGTTACGGAAAATATCCCACACAATGACGATCACCCCCACGAGCGAGAGCCAGAGAATGGAGCCCCCCCCAGCCAGGTCCGTCAGGATAGTATCAAATGCAGATGCGATCTCCATAGAAAAAATTTACTTGTCAAACACCTTATCCATAGCCTGTGCTAAAAGCACATCCATCTGAGTAACCTGATTCCCTGCACTGTGAGTCGTCAGTTCAATGGTGACCTTATTGTATACATTGTACAGAATGGGATGATGGTCCAAATGGTCTGCATGGAACCCGATATGCACAATGAAAGCAACCGCTTCGCGAAAATTTTCAAACTCAAAGGTTCGGACAAGTCGGTTGTCGCGAAACGTCCAACTCGGCAGGGACGCAAGCGCGTCTTGACGTGTCTTTTGATCAAGCGGATTACGATTCATGAGCTTACTATACTGATTAAAAGATCCATCCACTATAGAAAACCAGCCATACCACTGCATAAACCGGCAGCAGGATCGTCAGTCCGTACTTGACTAAGTAGCCAACAAAGGAAGGGACATCTGCACCATTGGATTCAGCAATGGCCTTGACCATAAAGTTCGGTGCATTGCCGATATAGGTCATCGCACCAAAGAACACCGCCGCAATTGAGATTGCGGAGAGATAGAGCATGGACGCGTCCGCATTCGCAAATTCCCGCACATCCATTGCATTATTTACATCCATCCCAAACTTACCCATGGCAGCCGCCAGGAAATTCAGATAGGTGGGCGCATTGTCCAGCACTCCCGACAGCGTACCGGTGCCCCAGTAAAAGGTTGTCGCATTGAGACCGGATGCATTCTCCGCGGCATAGTTCGAGATCAAGGCCAGCGCCGGCACCATGCAGGCAAAGATGCCAAGAAACAACCAGCCAACCTCCCGAATCGGCTCAAACGTAAACTCGTTCTTTTTCAACGCCTCCTGATCACAGTACTTAAAAGCAAGTACACACATGGAGAACATAATAATCTCCCGAATTCCAAAAGGAAGATGGTAGGTGCCAACGAGGTCAAACGGGGTGGCCTTTAATGCAGTGATTACATTGGGGTCAATAAATACAGAGATCACAATGATCACGACAAAAATGAAACTGCGGTTCCCCTGTAACTCAATCGTCTTACCCGAAGAAATATCTGTGGTTGACTGCGCCTTGTTGCGACTGTCCATCACATAGAAAATGCCAAGTAATACAATCAGGGTCGGGATCCAGATGTACCAGACATGGGCGGCGGTCCAGAAAAATGGCACGCCGCGCAAAAATCCAAGAAACAGCGGCGGATCCCCAATCGGGGTCATCGCTCCACCGACATTAGCAACAATAAAGATGAAGAAAACAATGTGATACGCCTTCAAGCGTCCCCGATTGAGGCGCATATACGGACGGATAAACAGCATTGCTGCACCGGTGGTGGCAATCAGGTTTGCGATGACAGCCCCCACTGAAAGGATTGAAATATTCGCAAGCGGAGTTCCCCTTGCATTGACCTTCAGGAAGATCCCGCTCGCCGCAATAAATAGCGAAGCCACCAGCGCAATGAACGAGAGATACTCCTGCAATGCGTGAAGCATTGAAATTCCATCCCCTAACACAAACAGATAATATATCGTTACAAAGGCCCCAAGGCCAACGGCATACTTCGGATAATGATGGTGCCAGTGATGCCCGTAAAAGAGCGGCCCGGTTGCAATCATTAAAAGAAGAATCACAAAAGGAGCCACCAGCCATAACGGAGGGAGCACCTTGGCATGTCCTCCACCGTGACCATCCCCGTACTCCCCTTCGTCCGCGTGTGCCTCCTGTTCGCCATGATCCGCGCCCTCGACACTTTCCATCACTCCTTCCGCACTTCCCTCAACTTCATGGACTGCTTCTGGCGCGGCTTCATTCTCCTGGGCCAGAACCGTAGAACTGCCGAAAAGAAGGAGTAGGACAAGCCACAAATAAGATGTACGTGGAATCGTCATTGGACTCAGGATTTATTAGGGTTGATACGTTGTTGGATCTGGTGATGATGGTGCAGATTGGGCGGCCCTTCGTTTCATTTCAAAGGTGCGCTGCAGACTCGGATCATCAATCTCTGCATAGGCGCGCTTCTCTTCAATGATTTCGATCAGCCGCGTTGCTGCCGGTTCACTCACCTTTAAGAAGGGCTGCGGCATGAGCCCCATCACAATCATGAGCAGTGCCATGGGAACAAGGATCACCAGTTCCCGGCGATTCAGATCCGGCATATTTCGATTGGCTTCCACCGTTAAGGGACCAAAAAACATCCGGCTCAGCATCCAGAGTAAATACACGGCGGCGAGGATCACCCCTGTCGTGGCAATGATCGTCAGGGCGGGCATCCCCGGGGCCTCACTGCTAAATGCTCCAACCAGAATCAGAAACTCGCCAACAAAACCATTCAGTCCGGGCAGTCCTGCACTCGCCAGTGCGGTGAGTACCATAAAGAACGTCAGGATCGGTACAGATCTGGCAATACCGCCATAATCCGACATCAGACGCGTGTGTCGCCGCTCGTACAACATCCCGACAATCAAAAATAATGCACCCGTGGAAATCCCGTGATTGATCATCTGAATCATGGCACCCTGAATGCTTTCAAGCGTCAGTGCAAAGATCCCCAATACTACAAAACCTAGATGACTCACACTTGAATAGGCCACCAGTTTCTTGGCATCCGTCTGTGCACGGGACACCAGCGCACCGTACACAATTCCAATCACAGCAAGAATCCCAATCAAAAGCGTATGCGCCACCGAGGCACTCGGGAAGAACGGCAGGCAGAAACGAATCAGACCATAGGTCCCCATCTTCAGCAGTACGCCGGCTAGAATCACCGATCCGCCGGTCGGTGCCTGCACATGTGCATCGGGCAGCCAGGTATGGAATGGGAACACCGGCACCTTAATCGCAAACGCAAATGCAAACAAAACAAACAGCCATGTCTGCATCCCCAACGGAACATTAAAGGACAGCAGCTTGAAATAATTCGTCGTAAATACTCCATCGTTGACCGCATTCCCCGCCGCATACCCAAGGTATAGAATTGCAACCAGCATCAGAAGGGAACCGACCATCGTGTAGATCACGAACTTGATGGCCGCGTAGATCCGGCGCTCTCCGCCCCAGATCCCAATGAGAAAATACATCGGAATCAGCGTGAGTTCAAAGAAAATATAGAAGAGAAGGACATCAAAGGCACAGAATACCCCCGTCATACCGGTCTGCAGAATCAGCAGCAGTACATAGTAGCCCTTCGTGCTCTCTTTAATGTAGGTCCACGAACACAGAACAACAATTGGCCCCAGAAAAGTCGTCAGAAGCACAAGCAGCAGACTGAACCCGTCAATTCCGACGAGATAGCGTATATCCAGGCTCTCCGAGATGAGCGGGAATTCCATCCCGAGAAACTGCAAGTTTGCTGCACTTGCCACATCAAACCCAAACCATAACGGGATCGAAAGCAGAAAGGTGCCCAGGGTTACCAAAAGCGCAAACCATCGAACTGAGCGGTCACTCGGTGCCGCCAGCATCAGGATCGCTCCCACCAAGGGTAGAAAGATGACTGCGTTCAAGAGATTTCCAAGTTCCATCGCCGCCTATATCAGAAAGAGTGCAATCATTAAAACAGATCCAAGCAGGATAGCCAATGCATAATTCTGTACGACTCCGGTCTGCAGGCGCCCGAACAGCCAGCTGAACGCCATGGATACCCGAGCCGCCGCATTGACCAGTCCATCGACTACATATTGATCAAACGGTGCAAATGCCTTCTGGGCACCACCGATTACCGGCCGCACAATGGTGCGATCATAAAATCTGTCCCAATAATAACTGGACTGCCACCACCGATATAAAGCGCCAAATCGATCCCGAATCAACTGATCCCCTCCCAGTTCATACCTCGCAAAGAATCTCCATGCCCACCAAACCCCTGCAACGGCAATGAATGCGCCCAGCAGGATAAGAACGATCTCAGCGGCAACACTTACATGAGCATGAACTTCCGGCTCGGCAACCGGGCCTGAATGATCCCCATGCCCGACAAGATAATCATGGATCCAGTTGGACAGGCCAATCTTTTCGGAAACTTTCGGGAAGCCGATGGCACCTCCGACCATCGACAGGCCCGCCAAAATGATGAGCGGAAGCGTCATGGACCGCGGGGACTCGTGAGGATGCACATCCTCCTTCATGGGCCACCTTGGTGCCCCCTCAAATGTCAGCATGTAGGAACGTGTCATGTAGAATGCCGTCAAGAGCGCCGTGACAAGTCCGATCCCCCATACCAACCATGCATACCCGTGCCCATCATATCCGTATTCAAATGCCTTGAACAGGATTTCGTCTTTTGAAAAGAATCCCGCCGTCAACGGGATTCCCGCAATTGCCAGCGTCGCCAGAAGATAGGTCCACCGGGTAACGGGCATATACTGTTTCAGTCCCCCCATGCAGTGCATATCCTGGGCATCAAAATCACCGTCGTATCCTTTGTGCCGAAGATCATGTTCAACGTGATGCATGCCATGAATCACGCTCCCAGACCCCAGAAAGAGGCATGCTTTGAAGAAAGCGTGGGTAATGACATGAAAAATGGCGACAAAGAATGCACCGACCCCCGCCGCCATGAACATGTACCCCAACTGGGATACCGTTGAATAGGCCAGAACACGTTTAATATCACGCTGCGTCAAGGCAATCGTTGCGGCCAAAATCGCCGTCAGTGCCCCCACCACTGCAATCACGGTCATCACCTCCGGGGTCATCAGTACCAGCGGAGACAGCCTTGCCAGCAGATAGAGTCCGCTGGTGACCATCGTTGCGGCATGAATCAGCGCAGAGACCGGAGTCGGGCCTGCCATCGCATCAGGAAGCCAGACGAAGAGAGGAATTTGGGCACTCTTCCCCGTTGCTCCCAGGAACAGAAGGAAGACCACCATCGCAATGGTGCCTTCGGACATCAATTCCGCCCCCGATAATATACGGTCAAAATCCAGCCCCCCGATTTCCCGAACCAGAATAAACATGGCAATGAGGAAGCAAAAATCCCCTACCCTGTTTACAATAAATGCTTTACTTGCTGCCGCACTGTTCTTGCGCTCTTCATACCAGAATCCGATGAGGAGATAGGAACAGAGTCCTACGCCTTCCCAGCCCAGAAACATCAGCAGCAGGTTATCTGCCAGAACCAGATTGAGCATCATGAAGATGAACAGGTTCAGGTACGCAAAGAACTTCCAGAAGGAACGGTCCTCGGCCATGTAACCGGTTGCATAGACATGAATCAGTGCACCAACCCCGGTAACCACCAGCGTCATGACCAGAGAGAGTTGATCAATCCGGTACGCAATATCAATAGAGAAATCCCCCACGCCCATCCAGATATAGACGGACGTAACCGGTGCCGTATCCACACCCTGAGCAAAAAGTGTTACCGCAAGCCCGAATGGAATGGCAACCATCAGGGTGCCGAACACCCCCAGCAGCCCCTTATAGGAACGTAATCCATGGGCAAATAAAGGAAGGATCCCCAATAATGCTGCCCCGATGAGCGGCAGCAGAATAATAAACTGAACCGTCAGATCAGTGGACATTGAAGAGCTCAGTGCCTAAACAATTTGATATCGTTAACATCAACTGTAAGCTTATTACGGAAGATTGCAATCACTATGGCGAGACCGATTGCCGCTTCGGCGGCGGCAACCGAAATTACGAAAAACACCAGAATCTGACCGGATATATCCCCCATAAACTGCGCAAATGCAACCAGAGTAAGGTTCACTGCATTCAGCATGAGTTCAATGGACATCAGGATTACGATCAGATTACTCCGATACAGGACCCCCATCACTCCGATGGAGAAGAGCACTGCGCTGAGCGTCAGATACCATGTAAGAGGGATTCCCATCAATATCTATTCAAACGTACGTTTTGCAAGGATTACCGCACCCACTGTTGCGACCAGAAGGAGAATTCCGATGATTTCAAACGGGAGTACATAACGGGTAAACAGTGCTTCTGCGATGTTTAATGCGGATCCACTTTCTGCACTTACGACTGCCGATGACAGGGATTCCGAGGTCGTTGCCGTAACATAAACCAACTGGGCAAGGATCACCGTAAACAGAATAAATCCGGTCACTTTCTTGCCATCAATCCGGTCTATTTCAGGGACGGCACTCAAATTGAGCAGCATAATAACAAACAGAAACAGCACCATGATTGCCCCCGCATAAACCAGAACCTGTACCACTGCAATGAACTCGGCATTTAAGGTTACATACAATCCTGCAACGCACAGCATCACAAGGATCAGCCATAATGCGCTCTGCACCGGACTGCGTGCAATCAGCATTGCCAGTGCCGAAAACACTGCAACGAGACTGGCCGCAATAAAAAATATTTCAGCAAACATACATGACCCGTGGACTCTGATCCCCAAATTTAGGCAAATTTTCGTAGCCGTTCACTATTCAGAGTCTGAAATTTTCGTGATTTCTGTTTTACTGCTTTGTATGCATTTGATCCAGCACCGCTTCCAGAGCCGCATCAAACTCTGGAGGGGATCCTCCGGTTGCCAGCGGCAGCACTGTAATGCCCGCCCGCTCCCGAAACATCCAGGCCCCTAACACACGAACGGCATCCATCTGCTGCTTGCTCAGCCGATCTGGTGCATCAAGCACCCGTTCATGGAAGGTGGCTTTCACTTGATTGAAGGCATTTTGATCACACGGCCACATCGAATGTGCAACCGGGAACCCGCAAGCCATGAGATGAATCTCAATTTTTCCCTTGAACGTATAGATCGCCGCCCCGGTCCGTTCCAACAGGGGGATCCGTAAAAACTGTGGACGCGAATGGATCCGTTTCACTATTTCCAGCCAATCACGAAATTTTGCGGCAAGTTCATACTGCTTCGCTCTGGATGCTTCCTGCATTCTGGTTTCCAGTGCAGACAGCACCTGTGTGCTGTGCCCTTCCAGAATCTCCACCGCACGTAAAAATCCATCCTCCGTCAGAGGACCGCCAATCCGGGCGGTTTCCATTCCGATCCCAAGTCGCTTGGGGGACCGGAATGATTCAGGAGATGCCCCGTAAAGAGAGACCAGCAGTTGTGCCAGATGGATGGCTTCGTCTCGATTTGCCATCGGACCATAGTGTTTGGCACCATCTGCGCGGACATGCTCAATAAGCGTCACCCAGTCTACATTGGAAATTTTGCCAAGCCGCAAAAAAGGCTGATTCCGGTATTCCTTTGCTGCTTTATTGTAGGGCGGAACATGTTCTTTGATCAGACACGACTCCAGGAGCAGCGCTTCCAGTTCTGTCCCGGTCTCGGTCCACTTGATATCATGGATCTGCCGAATCATTGCACGGATGTGCTTGGGATGGCTCTCTGTACCTGCAAAATAACTGCGTACCCGCTCACTCAATAACCGGGCTTTCCCAATGTAGAGCAACTTCCCATCCTTCCTCCGCATCCGGTACACACCGGGTAAGTCCGGAAGTTTGCTTAAATAATTTTTGCGAATCTCTTCCAGACGCTCCTGACCGGCTGCACTTTTCTTGTACGGGGCATTTTGAAAGTGCAGTACCTCTTCCAAATCGGTGATCTCGTGCTGCCTTTCCAGCATGCGGAGCAGCCGGACCAGTACCCCCTGCGTGGCAAACGCGTCGCTGCGGGCACGGTGAAGCCTATCTGCAGGAAGCCCGAAATGCTTGATCAGACTCCCCAAACTCCTCGATGGCAACCCCCGAAGGAGCCGGCGTGCTAAGCGTACCGTGCAGAGAGTTCGGTTTTGGAGTGGAAGAAGTTCTGCACGGTGCAGTGCGGCCTGGATAAAGCCCCAGTCAAATTTTGCATAATGCGCCACAAAGACAGCATCCCCCAGAAATTCAACAAAATCGGGTAACACATCTGACATCTTCGGTTGCCCCAATACATCGTTCGTCGTGATTCCGGTGATTTGTGTAATACGGCCTGGAACCATGCACCCAGGATCTACCAGATGCGCGAAGACATCGTTCGGTTCATGTCCTTTTACCCGGACTGCTCCAATCTCAATAATTCGATCATGATCTGCACGCAGTCCTGTCGTTTCCACATCGACAACTACAAATTCTGTGTCTTCAATTCGCATGGGATTTCTGTTTTGTGAGCAAACTCATTGACTTGTGCGTACTAGTGGACTCCGAATTCTTCACCATCTGATTAAAACAGTTCATGAACAAACTCACCGTGATTGGAGCAGGCAATGTCGGAGCCACCGTGGCCGAATGCGTCGCCCGCAAAGATATGGTTAAAGAAGTAGTTTTGATTGATATCAAGGAGGGGCTGTCCGAAGGAAAAGCACTTGACATCGCCGAATCTGCACCCATTCATTTATTTGACACCCAAGTTAAGGGGGTAACGAACGACTATGATGCCACCGCAGATTCTGACATTTGCGTAATCACCAGCGGCGTACCCCGCAGACCGGGCATGAGCCGGGATGACCTGCTGGGAATCAATGCCAATATTGTTCGAAGCGTGACGGAGTCTTTTATAGCGAAGAGTCCCAATGCAATCATTATCGTGATCTCCAACCCTCTTGATGTGATGACCTATGTCGCCCATCAGTCCAGCGGGTTCCCGTCCAGCCGGGTCTTTGGAATGGCAGGCGTTCTGGATACTGCACGATATCGGGCTTTTCTGTCCATGGAACTTGGCGCATCGGTCAAGGATATTCAGGCACTCCTGATGGGGGGGCATGGTGATACGATGGTTCCCCTGCCCCGCTATACCAGTGTAGGCGGGATCCCGATCACCGAACTGCTCTCTGAAGATCGAATTGAATCCATTGTTGCGCGTACCAAGAGCGGGGGTGGCGAAATTGTACAGTTGATGGGGACTTCTGCCTGGTATGCACCCGGGGCCGCAGCCGCCGAAATGGCGGAAGCCATTGTGAAGGACTCCGGCAGAGTGCTCCCGTGCGCGGTATGCCCATCGGGGGAATACGGTCTCTCTGATTTATTTATCGGCCTGCCCGTCCGCCTCGGCCGTTCCGGAATTGAAGAGATTATTACCGTAGATCTGAATGAATCCGAACAGGCGCTGCTGGACATTTCGGCGGAGCACATCCGTAGCAATTTTGAAGCGCTCAGGCGCGTTTTGAGTCAAGCAGAGGCTTAAGGTCCACCAGGGTCGCTCCCCAGCTGCTTGCGTCTGTGGCAGTTTTCCAGTGCTCCACAAGCGGGAAATCTGCCAGAACTTTATGGACGGTGCGCCGCAGTACTCCTTTGCCCTTTCCGTGAATCACACGTACACGGTAAATACCCTCACGGTGACAGGCACGGAGGTATTCCCGGGTCACATCTGCGGCATCCCGGGGATGAAATTCATGCAAGTCCAGAATCCCATTGACGGGATAAGGGTGAATCTTGTCCATCATGTGCTTCTGTTCTGCTGTGTGCGTGCAATGTATCCCCTCCATCCCGCTTAACGCCAGCAACCCGTGAGCAAGATACGATTCCAGAATTAAACAAGGCAACTGCGTATCATGCAGTAACCAGTATTTATTTTCAACCCTGTCGGACTCGTTCAGGAGCGAAAGACATCCTCTTGATGGATCCTGCAAATCGTCTGATCACAAAAACCGGAATGAAAACGCACAGACTGGATTTTTTCTGGTTTTATTCTGGACAAAAGAAAACCGGCGGTCTTCCCAACAGAGAAAATTTTTTCCACCGCTACGTATTTGTTGCTGCCCCAAATTGCGGTTAAGCAGTGAATCAGCCCCCGCCTCCGAAGTTTTGAATTCCCCGCTCAATAGCATGTTTCCCATCTGGTGCTATTCCTGCAAGAACAAGGGTGCGAGTGTGCACATCCATACCGATATAAATAATTTCGTGCATACGGATTGAGATTTGGTGAACCGGATGGTCTGCGAGGGGATGCACCATTGTTAGTTGGAGTTTGGGAGTATAGCCCTATTCACGGACTGATCGATCATAGGGAATAATGGATTAACTCAACCGGTGAGACTCCTCCACTGCGAAGTCTTTTTGGCGGCATCAGACTGTCGTTAGACAGTTCGGCTAGACGTTCCTAATGCAGGCATATCCTCTGCCGATGAATTTCCAGAATTGAGGATTGTCTAATGTCATAGACGAACTGCCTCGCACATGCGGTCCGACAAAAACAGAAGACAGATCATCGCCTCGGCCAAAAACGGGGAGTTTCGCGTGTCTTTTTGTGTGTGCGAACCTACTCTGCAAAATCTGTCTGTGCTAGAAGTTGGTCACCGCGCTGTTTGCAGACGATGTCTCTGTTTTTAAGGCTGAACTTACCTCTGGTATAGGATTGCAGATTCCAACTACGAATACCCCTGCACAAGCCGTCCATCGGGAGATTCCCTGCTTCGTCGGCAACACACGACACTCGTTCAGTTCTAATTCGGTATCTTACACGAATACTGGACGAATTATTCAATAAGCCCTTCGATTCAGGTGCTTTTTTGCAGGATGGCACATCTTGTAACACGACTAAAGTCAGGTCTTGTGAGCAGGTGCGTCCTGCGTTCAAACTAAACAGCAGAAAATTTGCCTAAGAAACCCCACATAGTACGCAGGAATCAACCCAGCCGCTCTGCGGCCATCAGCCGCTTTGACGCACTGGATACGATGACCGATGAGGATCTCATGGAGCTTTTTCAGGCAGGAACGGTGGAAGCCTACAATATCCTGGTGGATCGCTACAGTGATCGCCTTATGCACTATCTGTATGGATTTTTGCAGGACAGGAAACGCTGCGAGGATCTCCTCCAGGAAACATTCCTGCGCGTTCACCGCAACCGCCATTCGTATCAGCGAATTGCAAAATTCTCTACCTGGCTCTATACCATTGCAGGGAATCTGGCCCGGAGTGAATACCGGAAACAGAAACGCCGGCATATGCAATCCATTCAGTCCGTGAGCCGGGACAATGAAGAGTACGAGATGCCGCTGCCGGATGAGACCTTTCTGCCCGATAAACACACAGAAAGTGCACTTCAGGACGAGTATATCCAGGAAGCACTGGGAGCGATCTCATCCGATTTCAGAGAGGTTCTGATCCTTCGGGATATTCAGCAGCTGGCCTACAGTGAGATTGCACAAATTACCGGGCTCCCGATGGGAACCGTCAAAAGCCGTATTAACCGCGGACGCAGCAAACTGCAGAGTATGCTCGGAGGAATCTATCCCTTCGAGAAAAAAGATTCTCCCGACCCCGCTGATCTGTCTGACAATGCACCCCAACTGGAAACGGTCGAATGAGTCCGCTTCCAATCGGGGTCGCCTGCCAGCGTCTGATGATAAATAAAGAGGCGCAGACGCTGACGGTTCACTGGTCAGATGGCCGCCATTGCACCTTCCCGCTGGATGGCCTGCGGCGTGCCTGCCCCTGTGCCGCCTGTCAGGGACACGAGAAAATGCATGAACTCCCGGATCCCGAGATTTTTCGTCTCCCCGCTTTAATGCGATGGGAGAACGTAAGAGCTGAAATCGCCGGCAGCGTAGGCGTGCGTCTCACCTGGGACGATGGACATAACAGCGGCATTTTTACCTGGGAACGCCTGCGTGCAATGTGTCCATGTGAGGTAACCTGTCCGTCCTGATTACAGCGGGAATTAGAGGACATCCAGAGAAAAAATCCACCATTCTGTACTGAAATGGTCGTTCTGCAGGGGACTGGAGCCCCCCGGGTATGAGCATGTCCACAGTATTTCGTATATTTGAGCCCGCACAGAAATCATATTTTTGCGTACCGCCCCACAATTTATTGCTGGATTTTGTGAAGATTTGAAGAAGATTGCACAAATCGCATCACAATGATGTGCAGGTACCGTACGTTTGATGTGTACTGTAACAAGACGTTCAGTTTATACGTAAGGGGGCGGCGGATCTGTACCCCAATCTTTAATTGATTCATAGCAACGTGAAACACATAACACGAATTATTCGAAAAGACTCACGGCGTATGACGGCCCTGAGTCGCTTTGACGCACTTCAGGACATGTGCGATGAAGACCTGATGGAGCATTTCCAGGCAGGTGTCGTTGAGGCATACAATATCCTTTGGGAACGCTGGACCGGGCCTCTGGTCAATTTTCTCTACCGATTCACGGGAGATAAAAAAGCCTGCGAGGATCTCATCCAGGAGACCTTCCTTCGGGTCTATCGTAATCGCCATTCCTACAAACGTATCGCTAAGTTTTCCACTTGGCTGTATACCATTGCGGGCAACCTGGCAAAAACGGAATACCGTAAGCGCAGTCGGCGGCGTATGGACTCCATCCAGTCATTTAACCGTGACGGAGAGGAGTTTGAGATGCCGCTGCCGGATGAAACCTTCTCCCCGGATAAGCACGCAGAGAGTGCCATCCAGGATCACTATATCCAGACGGGGCTTCTTGCCATGCCGGATCATTTTCGAGAAGTGGTCATCCTCCGGGATATCCAGCAACTCAGTTATGAGGAGATTGCGATCATCACCGGCCTGCCCATGGGCACGGTAAAGAGCCGGATTAACCGGGGACGCACGAAACTGCAGGAACTCCTGCATGGCATCTATCCCTTTCTGGACGAAATGGAAGACGAAGAGGAGGAAGAGCAGCAGCTTCCCGAATACGCGTAAACCGGATATTCAGACAGCGTATCAACTGCTGAACTGGATCAGGATTGTAAAGGCAGCCACAACCCCTAAAAGGATCGTGAGCGCAATGACGATGTTCTTGCGTTGCTTTCGATTCATAGGTATGCGAGATTTTATTCTGCAATAAACGCTTTTGTATACAAATATGCAAATTCCTGTGACCGTTAGGTAACGAACTCCAATAGACCTGCATCATGGCATCCTTTCCCTTCTTCCAGGTTGATGCATTTACGGATACCCCGCTGAACGGGAATCCCTGCGCAATTGTTCTGGATGCAGATTCACTCACCCGTGAACAGATGCAGACCATTGCCCGTGAGCAGAATCTCTCGGAAACCGCATTCATTCTGCATTCGGAGAAAGCGGATGTGCGTGCCCGCTACTTCACTCCGGCCGAAGAGATTCCACTGGCTGGCCATCCCACGATTGCCGCGATACATCTGTTGGCCGAAACGAAACGTATCGCTTTGACCAGACCCGTGACTGCAATCACCCTAGAACTGGAGGCAGGGATCATCTCTGTCACGATTGTGGTTTCGTCTGAAAAGCAGAATCGGATTGCTATGACACAACCGAAACCACAGTTTCTGTCCCTGCTGCCTCCAGAACAGGCGGCATCCGCATTTGGGCTGTCCACGAAGGATCTGATCCCGGGAAAGCCGGTTCAGGTCGTGAGCACCGGTACTCCGCAGTTGATGGTGCCAGTACGTGATGAAACATGTCTCAGGCGAATTCAGGTCCATGCCACCTCTCTGTCGCAGTTGCGGGATGAGTTTAAATTTTTCAGTGCTCACCTGTTCACGGTCAACGGCTCGGAAACATTTGCAAGGCATTTTGCCAGTCCACCTGATGTATTCGAGGATCCGTTTACCGGAAGTGCAACGGGCGGGATGGGTGCATACCTGTGGCACTATAACCTGATCCGGGAACCGTTCTTTGTTGCAAATCAGGGAAAATGGATGTACCGGCCCGGTCAGGCCCTCGTCACGGTGGCGGGGCCCCGCAATAACATTGAGGCCGTTGAGGTTGCCGGACAGGCCGTCACCGTAATTACCGGTACACTTCGGATCTGACCTAGATGAATAATGTCCCAAATATCTAGATCCCGGGCAATTGACACGCAACTGATTCATGCAGGCGAAGAATGCCGCATTGAGGGTGCAATACGCATGCCGATTTTCCAAACGGCGATGTTTGAGCATGATGAATCTCCGCTGCGGTATGTCCGCTACAACAACACACCAAACCAAATCGTGCTCAATCGAAAACTTGCGATTCTTGAAGGTGCAGACGAGGCACTGGTCACTGGAAGCGGCATGGCCGCAATCAGTGCGGCACTGATCACCGCCCTGAAACCGGGAGATCATCTACTCGCCCAGAACTCCCTTTACGGAGGAACCCATTCATTCGTGCGCACACTGCTGACCGATCTTGGCGTGACGGTTTCATTCTTTGATGCGGATGTCCCGGAATCCTGGAACTCACTCCTGCAGACAAATACACGTGCGATCTATGTTGAATCCATCACGAATCCCCTTGTCCGCGTATGCGATCTGGAGCGGATCGTGGACTTTTCCGATGCCCATAATCTGGTATCCCTGATTGACAACACGTTCGCAACCCCGTTCAATTATCAGGCGGCGGCCGCGGGATTTGACTATTCGCTTCACAGCGCAACGAAATACCTCAATGGCCATTCGGATGTTGTTGCAGGAGCCATCATTGGAAAAGGCGACTGGGTACACAAGGCCGGGAAAAATTTAAAGCATCTCGGAGGCTCACTGGATCCGCATGCCTGCTTTCTGCTCCATCGCGGAATTCAGACCCTGGCCCTGCGCATGCGGCAGCACAATGCTACCGCACAGGCACTGGCAGAATTCCTTGAATCCAGAAGTGAGGTCACTCAGGTTTACTACCCCGGTCTGAACTCCCATCCCCGGCACAAACGGGCTGCCCGCCTGTTCGGAGGGTTTGGAGGGATGCTGAGTATTGAACTAGATGGAGGTCTGGAGGTCACGAAAAAGATCATGGACCGCCTGCAGATCCCCGTCTATGCACCGAGTCTTGGAGGCATTGAATCGCTGATGACCCGCCCGGCCATCAGTTCACACGCAGGATTAACCCCCGATGAACGCAAAGCTGCAGGAATACGGGATCACTTATTGAGGATTTCCGTGGGAATTGAAGACAGTCAGGACCTGATTGAAGATTTTGAACAGGCGCTGGCTCAAGAAGATTGAAGGGAGACACGGAACGAACTTCCCGTCTCGCTGACGGGTTGTCAATTCCTCCCCATCCATCGACTGCAATCCGGATCAACTGATGGCAGGCGAGCAGGAATCCGGCAATCCCCATACCACCCGGCTTATCCTGAAAATTAAACTCCCTCGAATCCCACTAATTCTCCAACAACTTCACTGAATGTGATTGGGGCACCATTGGATTGAGGAATCAGTTCTATGGATAGCATGTCCCGATACTTGCGACTCCAGTCATGCTTTTTGAAGGTGTTAAATCCGTCAGCAAAAGCAAAAACAGTCGTCGGAGCATCAAAATATCCAAGTTTAAAGTAGGCCTTCCCATGTTCATTGGTTGTGGTCTGCCGCAAGGTGCCGTCAGGGGTTAATGCCACAACCTTAACGTTCGCAATCGCCTCACCGCCCTGGTGCACCATGACCGAAGCATCGTGATCCGAACGACGTATGATTACACTGAAAAATCCGTCATCCTTAAACTGCGGCTCCGGCAGATCCGCTTCTATACACCGCCTGATCATGTCCACCGTACCGGTTCCCACCCGCTCAATATAGTCACCTAAAAACATAGAATTTGCCAGTAACCGATTATGTGGTTTTGACGGATGAGCGACACGCAGTTGCTCAAGTGTCAATGAGTTCGGGAGTCCCCCTGGATTCCATATCTCCAAACGGTCACTGAATAACATCACCTGCACAGTTCCACTGCTTGTGTAGTCTCGGTGCACCACTGCGTTAACAATGGCCTCGGTAATTACTTTTTTGGGAATCTCCGCAATTCTAGGGGCCCGCCCCGACTCAGAGCGCGTACCAACCATACAATCAATCTTACTCAGCACAAATCCAACTGCCTGATCCACTAACTTGAATACGTCTCCGTAATAGACTTGAAGTGTCGGGATGGGCTTCTCGACATTCGTGCCATAAAAATGAGCACATTTAACTTCGGATGAAAGCAAAAACCGCTGCGGATCCTTTCCAAACAGCAATATAGCCGCATTCGTAAGTTCGCCTTTGTCCGTCAGCAGGTCAAGATGATTCAACAGCTTCTCTGGATGTGTATTCTCTGGAAGTGGAAATCCTCTCTCCGAGCGTGCTGTACGGATAAACTGGACTATTCGTTCAGGATCCAGATCCTCTAATTTGGCACGAAAACAAGGGGCTTCATCAAATGGACATGTACGGATCAAATTTGATTCTTTTAAGTATTTTGCCAGTGCGATATCAACGCCGGATATTAACTCTTCCGATGTCTTAAACCGTTTTCTGACCAGGCTGGCCTCGGCTTTGTGAATCAATGCCTGCATCTTCGAATCCCGAGGCTTTCCCTGCACATCCTTTACAAAAATCAGCCGATGCTTGCCGGTTGACGATGCCTGATCAAACTCTCGCTCTGTTGGGGATATTCCCCCACGGTCTTCCGCACCATATTTGCTCCCAAATAAACCAATGTAGATATCGGACCGTTCGACTTCGTCCAGATAAAATTCGTCGGGGCGCTGATCCACAGCCGGAACATCCTCAAAGAAACATACATCAAAAAAATCCTGTACATACGCATGGTTAAGGATGTAGTCCCGCAGCATCGCCCTTTCCTGGGCAAATTCACTTTGCACACTGCTGATGAAAATGCGTAGAGTGCTCATGTTCACGCTGTAGGTTAATTATTGAACCAGCCAGGGATCGCCTCTTCATCGATAACCTGTAAATCCTGAATGGCAAACCAGCCCTCATTCTCAATCCCGCCACTGTTTGTATATGTGTCCGCTTCTGACTCGCCTCCCAAAACCTCAATGTCCACCACCAGAGCTAAGTCCTTTTTCATGCCGGGTGCCACTTCCACCTTGGAAGCCACATCGGCTACACGACCGGCAATTGTACCGATCATCAGTCCCTCCTTCGTGTACAGATGTACACGGACCTGCTTACCAATGAAATGATACATCGTTCAGACCTACTGGTCGGAACGAGTTGCCAGGATCGGCACATCCATCCCGAACTGAACGACATGTAGTGTCCCGCTCAACCCCGCTTCATCAAGCACCATAGAGACATTCATTGTTCCAAACTCGGGGTTATCAAAGGTAAACGACAGTGTCTGTGTCTCTTCATCAAACTCATTGGATTCGGGCCGGACCACATCTGCAGAGTTGTTCCCGTCCTGGGACATGATAATCACCAGTTCGCCTGGATCTGCTTCAACAATCTGCAATGTACCCGTATAAACCCCCTGGGGAGAATCAATACTGTAACTCCAGTTGCCTGAAACAGGACTGGGACTTTCCTTAGAGAAGAGTCCGCCAAGAGCGGAGCATCCGCCAAGAAAAATGACTGAGACGAGAGCGATGAATGCATATATTCTTTGCATGGTTACGTGTTGCAAGCTAATGTATTTATTTAAGGTCGGATTGCCCGGGGTTTGAGTGTGGTCAGCGATTCAATGCGAACCGGCTCACCAGTCTTTACACTCTCCCGTGCAGCCACACCAATCAGCACGGACATCGCACCGTCTCTGGAACCTGCTGCCTGTCGATATGGATCGGAGGTTGCCTCACTCCGAAAGATATGATCCTGCAATCTTACGTCCCCGCCTCCATGTCCACCCCCGCCATGCGGAATCTGAATCAACTCCGTCTGCCCAAAATTATCCGTTATCCGAAGTTCATCAAAAGGCGCGTCCTCCCAGGGCTGACGCTCTTTGATCCACGCCTCCAGCCGCCCCTCTGTGCCATTAAAGGCAATCCGGTATCCTTCGTAAGGCGAATAGGTCGTACAGGAGTAACTGACCTGAACTCCATTGGCATACTTGATCTGTGCAGCCATCTTGTCGTAGATATCAATTTCTTCACTCCATACACACCCGTCCCTTAGGTAGCCATCATGGTGCTCATGGGCAACATAGAGATTCATAGAACTCTCACTCTCCGTAATATCCCAGTAGTGCCTGCACTTCGAGGCGTGTGGACAACCCCGGCAGTTGGTGTGACGGAATTCATTGTTATGCCCATAATACTCCAGGTCCCCGTACGCAAAGACTTCCTCCGGCTCCGATTCCAGCCACCAGTTTAATAAGTCAAAGTGATGCGTTGCCTTATGCACAAACAGTGTTCCCCCAAAACGCTCCTTCCCATGCCAGCGCCGAAAATACGCCGCCCCATGATAGACATCCAGATACCAGTGAAAATCCACCGAGGTAACCCTGCCGATGCGATAATTCATCAGGAACTCTTTCATTGCTCGACGATGAGGAGAATACCGGTAGTTGAAGGTGACCGTTACATTCTTTCGCGTGAGTGCCTGCGTATCCAGAATTGCCTGACACTTCTCGGCATCCGTCGTCATGGGCTTCTCGGTGACGACATCACAACCGAGTTCCATCGCCCGGACAATATACTGATGATGGGCAGAGTCCACAGTCGTCACAATCACCGTATCCGGGCCGGTCACGCGGATCATCTCATCAAAATCCGTAAATGTCGGGCAGCTGGCCCCCATGTACTCTTTCACATACTCCAGGCGGCCGGGATTGATATCGCACAGCCCCACATGTTCCACCACATCCGAGTAGTCACGGATCAGGTTCCGCCCCCAGGTTGTACTTCCACGAATACCGGTTCCGACCAAAGCAACCTTCATGCGCTGCGTCCCCTTGGGGACAGGCCGAGCCAGTATTCCCGCGGCAGCGGCCGTGCCACCCGTCCGAATAAAATCACGTCGATTCATTTCTTTGATGAATGAATGAATGGTCTACACCTTGACTTCCCAGCCCGGTTCGTATTGCCGCCCCCACATCTTCATCGCCTCCGCATCATTCAGAATACGACCGTTCGCTGGATCGCAGTGAAGCGTCCGTCCAGTTTCCTGGGCAATATTGCCCAGGTGGCACAGCAGGGTACTCTTGTGCCCTTCGTCAATGGGAGAGTACTGTGAAACTCCCTCCCCCCGAATGGTCTGAAGCATATTTGCAATATGCCGGTCTGTGAGTCCACCTCCCCCCCGGATGTCCAATGAGGCTTCACCGGACATTTTTGACCGCTTCCATACTTCCTCATTATCCTGATCGTAGACCGTATACCCATCACGATCAATCACAACCGTCCCCTGCTCTCCATGAATGGAGGCACCGCGTCCGCGATTCTCAACCGGGTACGGGTTGCAACTTCGGCCATCCCATGTTATAGTCTTGCCCCCCTCAAAATCAAAGGATGCCACCTGTGTATCATAAAATTCCCAGTCATCATCGTAGCGGTACCGTCCGCCTGATGAGGTCACCCGGATCGGATAGTCCACGCCAAGCGCCCAGCGGCAGACATCAATCTCATGCGTCCCATTATTACAGATCTCACCGGTCCCCCAATGCCAGAACCAGTGCCAGTTGTAATGAATCAGGTTATCCTTGTACGGCATCCTTGGAGCGGGCCCCTGCCATAAATCATAGTTCAACCAGTCGGGAATGTCAGCGGGCTGGCCCCGACCAATGGATCCGCGGTTGTTGGCATACCACGCGCGGGCATAATAGGGGCGGCCAATAATCCCCTGCCGGATGGCATCAATAATCTGAGCAGATTCCACAGATGCACGCTGTTGATTCCCCATCTGCACAACACGGTTATAGCGCTCCTGGGCCTGCACCAGCATCTCCCCTTCCTCGGGATTATAGCTGCACGGCTTTTCTACATAGACATGCTTGCCCGCCTGGAGTGCCATAATCGCAGCAGGTGCGTGCCAGTGATCTGGAGCCGCAATGACGAGAATATCCACATCAGGATTGTCCAGCACTTCTCGCAGATCAATCACCCCGGCCGGGGTACGGCCCCCATTGGCTTCGGTCACCTCCGGGATTGATCTAGCAATTGCCCGCTCGTCAACATCACAGATGTGTGTAACTTCACATCCCTCCGCTCTGGCAAACGAAGTGGCCAGTACACCACCCCGGCTGTGCACTCCCATGACGGCGGCAGTCAAGCGGTTGGAAGGGGCAGACAGGCCGCGTGCGGCTCCCAGAAGGGTCGCTCCAGCTATACCGGCGGAAGCAGTCTTGATAAAGGTTCGGCGATTTGGTCGTTGGTTCATGCGTCAAAATTGTTTGTTGAAAAAACAATTTACAACGCAATCCGACACAAATGGAAATTTTAGGTGCGAAAAAGGTACTGAACCTTAAAAAATATCTGCCGACTGCTCTGCCGAAAGTACTTTTCAGCCCCCTGCGCACGATTGAACTGATCAAAATCATGCGTTGACCCTACATGCAGGGCGGTAAATGCATTGATCTTATAGGTTAAGAGCGGGTCAATCTCCAGAGATTTAGAGAACTCGCTGTACTGGACAATGGTGCGCAAAAAGAAGTAACGGCTGAACTGATACTTCACCCGGGTACGGACAATGTATCCGCTGAAGAATTCTTCGCCTGTTTCCTTATCCGACAGCCGTGAATAGGAAAATTGCGGACGAATGGACATCCGCTGTGTCGGGCGCAGTGTCCCCCAGGCACTGATATCCAGACTGTTTCCGATTTCCGGCTCATCAAGAAAGCGCGCGATGGACTCGCCAATTCCAGCATCTATTCCCAGATTGACACGCTTACTGAAATTACTGAAAATATTCGCGTTCACCCTAGTCATTCCGTCAAACTGGATCCCTGCAAAATTCTCTTCCCGATACCACCAGTTAATTTGAATATTTGTCTGCCGTTTTAGCTGAACAGAGACCGCAGGGCGGAAGAAAAAGCTTTTTTGCAGACCATCAAAATTCCAGTTACTGCCGATCAGCAGATTTGGCCGGATCCGGTCTACAAACCCGATCACCTTTTCCGGATAGATGGTGACCCCCTGCCAAAGGTACGCCGTCTGTTCATTGTTCTGGCGAACGAAGCCGTTATCGGCACGAAAGGTTGGGCTCACCGCTTCATAGCCCCCCTCAAATGACCAGTGCCGCGCTCCCCGGTCAAACTCGACCCTTGCCGCATACCCGCTGAACGACTCTCCATCCAGTGCGCCGGTATACCCCTTTTTCCCAAATGTGATATCCCCCACATCTTCGCTCAGTTTTTCATCTTCAGGCTCCACATTGCGGCTGTACACAAATTGGCCGCTGAGGGTATACTTCTGCAGAAATCTCGCTGCCGCATCGACACTGACCGTAGATCCGGATCCCCCTTCATCCAGTCTGCGATCCGTAATGAGTGCGCCAATAAAGGAGTCATTATTGAAATTATGCCGCACCCGCAGGATATTGGAAACACTGCGACCTCCAGCCAGCACCCGGCTCTCTTCCTCAAAAGGCAGCAGGAGGGGCGAGTGGTTATCTCTTGCACCGATATAGGCCACATCCACCGAACCAAACCGCCCGGTCAACTTTGCGGCCCCAATCGGATCATTAATGGATCGGGTATAGACGGTCTGAATATCGGTGTCAAACAGCCCCGATCCTTCCTGAAAAAATGGACGGCGCTCCTGAAAGAACAGTGCAAACGTCGAGTTCACATCAATCTGCGCCTCATCCGATTCAATCTGGCTGAAGTCCGGGTTGACGGTTACATCTGCCGTGAGTTCCGAGGTGATGCCGTACTTTAGATTCAGCGAAGGCTCAAGCGTGACCCGATCATTCTTGAACCCGGAGGCAGGTACATCCGCATCCCGGAGCGCACCAACGCCGCCCCCCGTCAATGAAGGAAGAATTTCGAGGTTGCGTCCGGCTCGTACCCCCCGGATCCCGTTGATCTCGCCAAGTTGACAACTCATGCATGGATCATCCTGATCAATGGCGGCCCAGGAGTATTGACTCCGGCTTTCCCGGGGACGGGTAATCCAGAGGGTCGCCCCCCAGGTCTGGACATCTGTATTGGGAAAGCGCAGGCTCTTGAATGGAATGGCTATCTCCACCTGATACCCCTTTTCGGTGATCTGCCCGCCGGACCGGAACAGGATGTCAAATCCATCATCCTCGTTATTTGGCGAGATAAACGAATCGGCCTGGATCCCAAGGGGATTTGCGGCAATAAAATACATGCCCTGCCCGTCCCGGTTCGGGTCCAGCACAATCCCGGCATAATCATCCTGCCAAATCTCATCCCTGTCACTGAGGTTCGCACGGATCTCATCTGGATCATCCATGACCATGATCCCCACATAGAGGTAATCGTCATCGTACATAACCCGTCCACTCAATTCTACCGGAGGGCGGCGCTGTTCATTCGGAAACACTTCCGAAAAATTGCGGACTTCCACAACAGCCTTCCAGGCTTCTTCATCCAATTGCCCATCCACCCGTATTGCTCCTTTTGCTCTGGTAACGGTTAGAGTTGGTTTGAAATTCGGTTGAAATCCTGTAGAGAATTCAATCCCGGAATCAATGGTTTCGTGTTCTGAACCCCCATTTTGGGACTGGGCCTGGGATCGGGAGACAAGACAGCCGCAGAATGCGGCACATAATAACAGTCGAAGCATAATCAGATATTTGATCGTTAGAATTATGCTTTTGCATTCCCAGTCATACAAGAGCGTCTAACCTCATTACGGAAGCCTTTGCCGTATTGTTACGGAAGGATATATCTTTTATCATCAGATCCACAGATCTCACGAAACATGTTTGATAACCAGGCTGTCTTAATTACAGGAGCTGCAAACGGAATCGGGCTTGCCGCCGCACAGCAATTTGCCAAGATGGGAGCACGGGTATTCATGAATGATCTGGATGCGGATGCGTGTACATCCGCTGCACACACGATCCGGGAAGCAGGGCTCGCCGCATGGCCCGTGCCCGGCGATGTGACGGATCCTGAAATTCCTGAACAACTGATTCAGCAGGTGCTCCATCAATGTGGACATCTCAATATTCTGGTCAATAATGCAGGATTTACCTGGGACGGGATGGTGCATAAGATGACCGACGAGCAGTGGTACCAAATCCAGGAGGTGCACACGATGGCCCCCTTCCGTTTAATCCGTGCAATCGCACAAATATGGCGCCCTCTGGCAAAAAAGGAGATGCGCCTCGGACACTCCCATCCTCACCGATGTATTGTGAATGTCTCCTCCACCTCAGGGCTGCACGGCAATATCGGACAGATCAACTATGCGACGGCCAAGATGGGGATAATCGGCATGACCAAGACCGTTGCCCGGGAATGGGGTATCTTTGGCATCCGGTGCAATGCGGTTGCGTTTGGGTTCATTGATACAAGACTGACACGCCCGCTGGATGAAGGACATACGCTTGCAGTTGAAGGAGCCGAAGTTGCCCTGGGGATTCCTCAAAAGGTGAGAGATGCCTCCTTCGCTGCGATCCCCATGAAAAGACCCGGCACCGCGGATGAAGCTGCGGCGGGAATTCTTCTTATGGCATCCCCGCTGGCTGGTTACATCACTGGACATACACTGGAAGTAACCGGTGGACTCGGGATCTGAATCTTTGTTCTCCAATGGAAACCCCGGCCCCACCAGAGCATAGAACTGTCTGGTGAATGGATATCATGGCATTGAGAGATGTCACGATATTAAGTCTCGTTGGCAGTACCGCTGGCGGGACTTTTTTGTTATATTTTCTGTCAATCCGCCACTTGGCATACAACCTGGGAACCGTTGATGATTGCGAAAACATACCCCCATGGCGTATTTTGCTGGTCCAAACCCTGCGCCGAATATCAAACGTGACGATTACACCTTGTCCATTGGATGCAACCATGTCACTGGTGCCTGCGGGAATGCTGTTCGTGCAAAATTTGACGTATCATGTCACTGGTGCAGTGCTTCTGACCTCTTTGATTGTGATTCCTCAGAGCACTGCACAGCAAAGTAAACCGGCAGGAAACAGATCTGACTGGGAGGGGCTAAAAGCCCTCTATATCGAAACCGGCGGGGAAAACTGGACGAATAATTCTAACTGGGATGTCACGCTTGAAGATCCTCCCCCTCCTGCACAGTTAACCACATGGCACGGTGTCACACTTACAGACGGGCGCGTTACCGAATTAGATCTCTCAAATAATGGATTATCGGGAATTCTTCCCGCTGAAGTGGGAAATCTGTCGTATCTGCGTGTCCTTGATCTCCAGGAAAATGATTTATCCGGTTCCATTGGTGCCTGGATCGGGACGCTTACTGCGCTAGTCAAACTGCATCTCCAGCAAAACCAATTATCGGGCCCGATCCCTGATGAAATCGAGAACCTGACTCATCTTGAATATCTAAACCTGCGGGGGAATCGTCTGGAAGGCATGATTCCGGAGGGTCTGGGAAATTTGCAGCAACTCCAGGGGATTTGGTTGCACGCGAACCGGCTATCTGGTCCCATCCCGCAACATGTACTGAATCTCCCGAATTTGGGCTGGTTATGGGTAGGGGAGAACCCGGATCTATCAGGAATTCTTTCCCTGACAGATCCAAGTCGGACTGCGGCCATTGACTTCTATTTAGAACAAACGGGCCTCTGCATTGATCGGCGAAGTACCGAAGTTGCAGATGTCTCAGTCCCGGACTATGCCTGCCTGCTGGAAGAAGAATGGAAGGCACTCGAGATGCTCTATCTCGCGACGGATGGTGACCATTGGATTGCCAATACCGGCTGGAATTTTGAAAACCGCCCAAAAGCCGAAACCGTTGAAGATTGGTATGGCATTACCATCAAGGATGGATCAATTCAGGCACTGCGACTTGAACTGAATCACCTTGACGGGATTCTGCCCCCTGAACTTGGAGCCTTAACGAAGCTTGAGTTCCTGCGCATTGATGGAAACCCTCTCTATGGACCCATTCCAGATGAACTTTCTTCGCTCGCAGGCCTGAAGGTCCTTTCTGCCGCAGAAACACAACTGTGTGCACCATCCACGGCTGCCGTGCAATTATGGCTGCGGAGAATCCCCACCGTGCTCGAACTTGACGATTGCACCAGCATCGAAGCAGCCATTTCTGCTGAATATCCCCCCGGATCATGGAGGTCACTCCCTCTCTGGATGATCATAGGACTTGGGGTATTGGGAATACTGGGGACCGGTGCAGCGTTGATCGCAGCATTCAGGAAAAATAATATCCCCGAAGAGACGGAGGAAGATGAACCGGAGGCGGATCCGTATACCGATCAATGGATGGCCATCCAGGAGCGGCTGGAAGAGTTTATCCAAATGGCAGCTTCCATGTCCACGCTTGCGGAGCAGTCGATCCACCAGAGTGATATTACCAGAGATTTTGCATCCGCGCTTAAAACTCTGCGTAGTGCACTGGATCAGCGGGATCTGGAAATCAAACGTCTGCAAAGAGGCCATGATAACACAGTATTCCGTAAATTTGTTACCCGCTTCATACGCGTGGATCAGGCGATCCAGTATTTTTTGCAGAATACAGCAGGCCCGGCAGATCATTTGGAGTCTATTCAATCTCTGATGATGGACGCGTTGCAAGAGTGTGATGTACAGCAGTTTCAGCCAGAGATTGGCAGTGATTACCGGTCCGCCTTTGGGGTTGCTGAGCATCCAAAAATTTTAATCACCACCGTAGCGGAGGATGATTGCCAGATTGTTGAAATCCTGGAACCGGGCTATTTCATGCAAGGTGGCAACGAGAAAGAAGTCCTGATTCCGGCACGTGTGGCCATATACAGATTTAAACCCGAACAATAACTTTCATGAGTTCAGTCGTAGGAATTGACCTGGGGACCACATACTCCGCAGTCGCACAATTTGATGAATTTGGCCGACCTGTAATGGTGCCGGATCAGGATGGGAAATATCTGTTGCCTTCCTGTGTTGCGCTCATTCACGGTGAGTGGCGGGTCGGATCGGATGCCCGCGGACAGTGGGCCGCCGACCATGGGATGGAGCAGAAGTCTTCTGCCGCACGCTTCAAGCGGGAGATGGGCACCTCCAGAGACTATCAGATTGCAGAACACCGCCTGACTCCGGTGGAACTGAGCAGCCATCTGCTTCGATATCTAGCTGACTATACCCGGAAATCTGTCGGCCCCATTGCACCGGTGGTCATTACCGTACCTGCAAATTTCAGTAACGAGGCCCGACAGGCGACTATGGATGCCGCCAAGGATGCAGGACTGGAGGTCGCGAACATCATTAATGAGCCGACCGCCGCCGCCCTCTACTATGCCTATTCCGGCAAACTGAATGAGGCAGGAACGTATGCGGTCTTTGATCTGGGCGGTGGCACCTTTGATATTACTATCGCAAGGTTTGACGGGAAGTCGGTCAATGTCATCTGGAGTGACGGCATTGCAAGGCTGGGCGGAGTAGACTTCGATGAGGCGCTGCAAATGGTACTGAAAGAGAAATATGAGACACTGACCGGCGAAGAGATCTCCATCCAGAGCATGAATCATGAGGGGTTTGATCTGGGCAGGATTCAGGATATGAAACACTCCCTGTCGCGCCGCGACAAAGTCAGTTTTTTTGCGAGGGGCCAGGTCATTGAAGTGACACGGAAGGAGTTTGAAGACAGTATTTCCAACTTTGTGACCCAGATCCAGCTGTGCTGCGAAAATGCACTGGATGGTGCAGATCTGGATGCAGTGGAATTGGATGGTGTAATCCTTGCCGGAGGCAGTACACGGATTCCTGCCGTTCAACAGTGCGTAGAGGATGTCTTTGGATGTGAGCCCCTGAGTATTGCGAATGTAGACGAGGTCGTTGCATTGGGGGCCGCACTGTATGCCGGCCATCGATCAGATCAGGATGTCCTTACAAAACTCCAGCAGGTCTCGGCGGCAGAGTTGAGTGTTCAGGATGTGGCAAACAAAAATTTTGGCACCAAGGCACTCTCCTGGGACGCTGAACTGGAAAAACCCTTCGCAATCAATTCTATCATCATACGAAAGGGGACACGGATTCCCTGCTCCATGACTGAGTCCTATACGACGGTTTCGGACGACCAGACCACCGTGGACTGCAGCATTACCGAATGTGATCATGCAGAATTGGATTACGATCCAAAGTTTGTCCGGATCATTGGCCAGACCAATCTGAAACTGCCCCCGGGAAGACCTGCCGGGCAGGAAATTCGGGTGACCTATGAATATGACATCAACCAGATCATGCACTGCCATTTTGAGGATGTTGAATCTGGCGAGAAGAACGAGATTACCGTGGATCTGATGAAGGGCTTATAGGCAATTCCCCGCAATCCATGACCATATGCCTGATTCTGGTCGCAGTTGTTTTTTTACTTTTCTGGCTCTTTCGTGGAAGAGACTTCAGCGGCAATGCTGAAGAAGAAGGAGAACCCCCGCAGATTGCCCGTATGGATGTTCGCGTCCGTGAAGTCACGGCGGATGATTTGGTGGCAAAGCAAATCGAGGTGAAGGGACCGTTTCCCTTTGAAGCCTACGGCGAGGCCGCCGGGTTGATTGTATCCGTTTTTGATTGCACAGGGGACGAATTACATCCGGTTCTTTCGGCCGTAGAAGCCTTTCAGGAACCGTACACAATCGCCTATGATGACCGTGTAAAGGTGGGAGACATATCACCGGGAACGGGGCTTCGTATCTGGACCCCCGTCGGGATCTTCATTCCAGACATAATGCTCGGACCGCATGGAGGACACCGGCAGCTGGTCGCTGTGGTGAGACTCGTTGATGTGCATGCCAATGTGATCATTCGGAACGGGAGCGTCATTGGGGGGAGGCAAAGAATTTTTTGGACAGGAAAAGCCGAGTTCACCTGCTCCCTGGGTAAACCTGGATATATTGGATTTGAAAAGCAGCGTCGAAAACTTCAAGCGATCATGGTTAAACTGGCCGCCGCCGTTGCGATGGCAGATGGCACCATGGATGCAGATGAACTCCAGGTCTTGCAGCAGAAAATTGAGCAGTGGCTTGAGCGGGCCGAGTCGTATTATGACGGCCTGACTGAAGCGCAGCGGACAAAATCCTATGAAAAAATTGCCCAGCATGCACTGACGAAGGCGCAAGATCATCAGATCAATACAGATGACCTGCTAAACCGCCTGCGCCGCCATGGAGATCAGAAAGTCTGGTATGAGGTGCTGGAACTGTGCATTGATGTAATGGCAGCCGATGGCATTGCAGATATAGACGAGTTGCACATCCTCCGTAAAATCGGAGATGCATCTGGAATTGACGCAAAAGAAATTCAGAAACTGCGTGATCAGAAAATTGTTGACTTGGAAATCAAGAATCAGGGACAGACTCCCATAGAAGAGTTACTGGGCATTGATGCGGACTGGGATTTGGCAAAGATTCAACGACATCTTCGAGGGGAGTACAAGAAATGGAACAGCCGCCTCAACATGGTTTCGGAAGGGAAAGCGCGACAGAATGCCCAGATCATGCTCAATATGATCGGGGAAGCGTACAAAGATTACACTTCACAAAAAAAATCCTGAGATCCTGGCGAAATCCTGCGATAGATCCCATAAAAAATCTTAAATTTGGGGCATGTCTGAACAGAACCGGGATCTGCAAATATCGCCTGAAACTCAGACTCCACAAAACCATGCAAAACTAGAAACTTGCACCCAATGCCCACCGCTCCTGACGGTTCTTCCCTGCGAATTCGCGTCGAGCACTTAGATGTGGATGATGGCGAATTTTTTCAAATTGCAGTGAAGGGGAGACTCCCGGACTGTGCATATCGTAAGGATATTGATTTTGTGGTGTCCCTTTTTGATTGCAGCGGAAGTCGGGATCTTGCAATCCTTTCGGCCGAGCCCCTGCTTCAGGAGATCCATACCCCGGTTTACCAATCTCGTGAAAATGTCCGAGATAGCTACCCACGAGCAAAGGTGATCAGTTCCTGGCTGCCCATCGGGGGCTTTATGCCCGATTTTTTGATTGGCCCCCACTGGGGATTCCGAAATATCCGGGTGGTCGTGCGACTCGTGGATGTGATTGAGGATGTGGAAATTATGGTTGGAGAGGTAGTGGATGGTTTTGATGGACACCTGTGGACCGGAGAGATGACCTTTCAATGTTTCCTTCGAATGGAAGGATATACTGAAACCGCAAGTCGGCACCGGAGACTTGAATCGGTCGCACTGCGGCTGGCGGTGGCGGTGGCCATCGCTGATGGTGAGCTTGACACCAAGGAAATTGATGTCTTTCGGGATCGAATAAAATGGTGGATGGCAAATTCCCGATTCAATTTTGACGGACTGGATAAAAAACGACGCTCCACATCTTACCGGGGTATGTTAAGCCGTGCACTTTCGAGAGCCACAGAAAATAAGACCTTTGACACGGATAGGCTCCTGAAGAGATTAGATAAGGATGCAAGCCCCTACCTTTGGCGGGAACTCCTGGATCTCTGCTATGAGGTCATGTCTGCAAACGGGATTGCCCATGCCGACCAGTTGCGTCTTATCCGCAAAATCACCGATAACGCCAACCTTGATCCAAAGGAGATTGCAAAGTTTCGGGAGCATAAAATGCTCGAATTTGAGATCAAAACCCAGGCTACGTCTGCAACCGACGAATTACTTGGAATTGACACCAGCTGGGATATTGCCAGAATCCGAAAACACCTTCGCTGTGAATACAAGAAATGGAATGGCCGGCTCAATACTATTCCCGAGGGAAAAGCTCGCGAAAATGCGCAGGGCATCCTCAACATGATCGGAGAAGCCTATAAAAAATATACCCTCCCAAAGCCGGCTTCTGGCGCAGACCAAACTTTGCCTGCCGCCTCCAAGACAGAAGAAATCCCCGAAGACAGGCAAAATTCACAGGAAAATTACTGGACGCAGTTAGATCTTTTCCGTAACATCTGATAGGGGCAGGATCATCTGCGAATCTATCCTATGGCGCTTACAGGTCCGTCTTGATCCGGGCAATCAGGTCATCAAACGCTTCCACCGGATGTGCACCGTTCAGCATGTAGCCGTTCACAAAAAATGCCGGTGTCCCGGTCAGTCCAAAACGCTCTGCCGTTGCGCTGGAAATGTCAACCTGAAGCGATACACCTTGATTTGAAGCGGAAGATTCATCAGCAGCACAGGTTTCCCAGGCCTCAAGATCAAGGCTGGTTTCCTGAAGCCAGGAGCGCGTCTTCTCCAGCATTGATTCCTTCGAAATTTCGCTCTGCATCCTGAAAAAATTGTCATGCAGCACCCAAAAAGCATCCTCGCTCTGTCTTGTCGCACAATCTGCGGCGACCGCAGCAGGCTTTGCCCAGTCATGCATGTCCAATGGGAAGTGTAGATACACAAATCGGACTTCCTCCGGATATTTATTGAGAAGTTCTTCTACGACAAAACTGGCTCGTGCACAGTAGGGACACTGAAAATCACTGAACTCATAGATCGTAATGGGCGCATCCGCCGGCCCTCGACTCGGCTTCCCGTCTGCAAACCGGGTTAACGTGCTGTGAGATTCCACTGCAACCAGTTTCTCCTGCCTTGCCCGCTCAGCGAGTTGCTCGGCTATTTCTGCCTCGGATAGACTCACATCAATTGGGGGTGTGGTAAGGAGAATGAATTGCCCTTCTTCTTCCGAAAGGAGAAATTGAAGGGTCTGCTGCCCGTTGATCGTGAGGGATCCCTGTTTCAGATTGCCATACGGACTGGGTTCTAACTCATTAATCGTGACTTCAGCACCGGCTAGATCAGGGATTTGAAACCGCAGGTTCATCAAGAGTTGTTCTTGATCTATTTCCTGTGCGCCAACAGAATACACAACCAGCAGGTTAATCAGAAGTAGGGTCCACCGCATAAACAGGTCCGTTAATATCTGTCGACAAACGATGAGCACCTTCAAATGTTGCGAATCCTGATGATCCGCGGAAGGAACCCAAGGCATTCGACACGGGAAAAAGGAGTCCGACTCACCACCATGCCCCGCCAAACATTCTTGCCAAATCAGCCGGTGATTGTCTTGACAAAATGCGAATGTTCCCAAAAGATATCAACTCCTGCCTGACCTGCCGGGAAGTCCATCCTGATACATGGACATGCCCCCTTGCCAAATACCCCGGGAGTATCCTTCTTTGTTCAGTCTCGTTATCGAATTCGGACAAAGCGCCCAACCTGAACGGAATTTCCCGAAGGCGAATCTGCAATCAGACGGTAGAGATAGAGTCCCGGCGGCAAAGATTTACCATTGAGTTCAATGCGCTGTGACCAACCGGCGGACATCGTACGCTCAGGAGCGTTCATGACCCGTCTTCCGATGACATCGATCACCTCAATGCTCACCTGAGACTGCCTGGGAAGGTCAAACGTCAACTGCGTGGTTGTCCGAAAAGGATTGGGATAATTACTGTGCACCACAAATTTTTCGGGCAATGATT